>NZ_JACGVS010000020.1:0-74218 GCF_014077345.1 Colwellia sp. BRX8-4 | reverse complement strand
GTTTTTATAATTATTTTTATTGTTATTGTTATTTTTATTTTTATTTTTATTTTAGAAAAAACTTTGTTCTATTTTTATAATATCATCCGGGTGGATCTCAGTAGCAATATTCCCCTCTAACGTCACTTTAACACCGTTGACTAGTCGTGTGATTTTCCAATCAGAAGTCGACGCTCTATTAGATAATCCTCCAGCGATTGCAATGGCTTTATCTAAGGTCAAATAATCTTGATAAGGGTAACCTCCTGGTCGTGTAACTTGTCCGTGGATAAAAAACGGCCGATAAATAGACACAGAAACAGAGACTTGTGGGTCAACAATATAATCTCCTAGTAAGCCTTTTCTTATCGTGGTTTCAAGTTTCTTAGTTGATAAACCTATTACCTGTATATCAGCTAAAAACGGAAAAGATATAAAACCCGATTTATCAATTTTCACATCAGTTGTTAAATCGTCTTCACCGTAAACAACAATATGTATTTTATCGCCAGGGCCCAGTAAATAATCACTTGCCTCACAAAAAAAGCTGCAGAACACTAAAATTAGTGACAAAACATAGTAACGCATATTTTTTATCCAATACTAAATATTAACATTAAAGCCTAACGATAAGCTATTGCCCTGGTTGTTTAGCCTATCATCACTTGCTGTTAGTTCTTTAAAAGTAAAACCTGCAAATACAGTCAGCCAATCATTACGTTGATAATTCAACCTAACCTCTGAGTATAAATAATCTTCATTAATCGTTTGCTCAAGGTAAACGACCTTTTCTTGTCTATAACCAACAACCGCAGATGTCTGAAAATAATCAGTCAGTTGATGAGTAAGTTGTAAATTAGTACTGTCAACAACTCGATAGCTATCGACAATTCTGTTGGTTGTTTCATAATTTCGTTGGGTGTTTATATTCATTTGCATAAAATTCGTTGGCTGCCAATTAATATCAACTCGCCATTTAAAGCGAGTATCGCTGGCAAATAATGTTTCTTCAAAAGTTAATCTTTGATAACCAATTAATGCTTGCAGTTGAGTTATAGCCGTCGATTGCCACTTCATACCGACTAATACCGCATATATGTCTTTATTTAACGGGCTATTATTTTGAAAATTTGATTGGGTATAAGCTAAATCTGCAGCGAAATATGTCTTTCCTGACAGTAGATAATCAAAACTAGCCGCAACACTTTGATCAACACGGTCAAGTGCCTTATTTTCGGCTCGTCTTGTTTTATAGCGAAAGTCTTCTTGACCGATTGAAAGTTTTAATTTCGCCACTGAATCAATTTGGCCATATAAGTAGCCTATATTAGCGGCAAGCGATTTTTTATCATCTCCGCTTGTTATTGATTCTGCATTGCCTAAAGATAGGCCAGTACCGCGATATTCATAACTTTCCTGTAACTTAATATCTGCAAACAGTGTTTTGTTATGATCAAGCTTAAAGAAATAGCTTGGCTTAAATAATAAATTATTATGATCGTCTTCACTAAAGTGACTAAATTGGTAATGACTGACCTTTGTCGCTAATTGTATTAAATGTCGTGATAACTGTGTTTGAATAAAGACGGACGGTTCAATTTTTATGTAGCCGGTACTTTCTTCATCACTTCCTTGATTAAGAAAGTTACTTATTTGACCATATTCAGATAACAGCGTTGCTGTAAATTGATCACCACTTTCTAGCGCGAAGTCAGTTTCTGCTTTGAGTGCAAAAGAAGTCAGCAAAGTCATTGCAAAAGCAATGAGAAGAATGACTAAAAGTCTAAATATGACCATTGAAAAGTATAAACCTTGAAAACAAATAATGAGCGCGGCACACAATATGCCCTAAAAGTAACGAATATGAAACATTACTGTTACATAAGTGCACGATTATTGTATATAAATGCTTTTATATTTACTTTGTTGCATAAATAAACAAACTCAAATATTTAAAGCCCACCTTAAAAACAAAAAAGCCGCTTTTAAAAGCGGCATTTATTTTCATAAATAAACGTTGAATTGATAACAGCGAGACCTATTCACTAAATATGTTTGATGTATACCTTAGATTTTCGTTGGAAGTTATACAGCTGTTTTTTACCTTCAGGTAAATCTTCCATTGAACTTTCGATAAAACCTTGTTCTCTAAACCAATGACCACTGACCGTTGTTAAGACAAATAATGAGGTTAAGTGTTGATCAAAAGCCTTTACTTCTAAGGCATTCATTAAGCGCTCACCTCGATTTCCATTGCGATAATCAGGATGAATCGCCACACAGGCTATTTCTCCTGAACTTGCTTCGGGATAAGGATACAAAGCAGCACAAGCAATAATAACATCTTCCTTTTTAAGTACCGTAAAGCGATCAATTTCAACTTCAAGTAGTTCTCTTGAGCGCTTCACCAGAATACCTTCCTCTTCTAAGGGGGCAATCAGTTCTAAAATGCCACCGACATCATCGATGCTAGCGGTACAAACTTCTTCTTTATGATCTTTAGCAATTAAAGTACCGGCACCATCGCGGGTAAATAACTCTTGTAGTAAAGCACTATCACTTTGGTAGCTCACGCAGTGACAACGCTCTATACCATTTTCTCCACTCTCGATTATCGCTCTTAATAATAATTGGCGAACATGACAATCTTTATCATCCAATAACGTTTTTACTCGCCGTACACTACAGCTACGAATAAGCTCACCCGATTCATCAATTAAACCATCCTCTTGAGTAAAGGTAATTAATTTATCCGCTTTAAGGGCGAGTGCTGTTTTAGTCGCGACATCTTCAAGTGCTAAGTTAAACACTTCACCGGTAGAAGAGTAGCCAATCGGCGATAATACCACTATCGAGCCATAATCAAGCTGGGTATGAATACCGACCGCATCGATTCGTCTTACGCTACCGGTATATTTATAATCGACGCCATCACGGACCCCTATCGGTTTAGCAATGACAAAATTCCCGGTGCTAACACGAATTCGCGAACCATGCATAGGCGAGTTAACTAAGCCCATAGTGAGTAAAGCTTCGATATGTAAGCGCAATGAACCCGTCGCATCTTTTACTGCAACCAAAGTTTCAGCGTCGGTTACTCTAATATTATTTTCAATATGGCGAGTAATGTTACGCTGATCCATACGCTCTTCTATCTGTGGCCTAGCGCCATGAACTAAGACTAACTTAACACCCAAGCTACGCAACAAAGCAATATCATGAATAATATTGGCAAAATTTGGGTGAAGCACGGCTTCGCCACCAAACATAAGCACCACTGTTTTTCCACGGTGCGCATTAATATAGGGCGCAGCATTTCTAAACCATTTAACATAATTTTGTTCGTTATTATTGATGCTATCCATTTTCTAAGTTGTAACTACCTATTTGTTTATCCCAAACGCTAGCGTTTAGGATCTTAGCTAAAGTAAATACCTTGCCTAAATCAGTTAAAATGACGACTGAAATTATGCCTGTTGAGGCTGACTAAGTATGTATTCCATGGCGACTTCATCAGCAGGGTCTTTATGTGGGCTGGGTTCGCTATCTTCAATAATATTATCGGCTAGTGAACTTTTATCAATTAAGTTAAAACCAAGCTGCTGAAAATATTTTGGAATATAAGTTAAAACAATAATTTGCTCTAATTCCATTTGATAGGCAAATTCTAACAAATACTGAATAAGTGCTTTGCCTTGACCTTGCTGTTGGGCATCATCTTGTAAAACAACTGAGCGTATTTCAGCTAAACCTGTTTGATAGATATAAAGTGATGCGCTGCCAACAACCTTACCGTCAAGCTCGGCAACAACAAAATTCTGAATATCATGAATAATATTGTCACGTGACCGTGGCAGTATTTCCCCTTTATCGGCCCAAAAGTTGGTCAGTTGATAAATACTATCAACATCAGACATTCTCGCTCGACGAACAGACATAGCGGCAGCACGTTGCGCATTTAAACGCTGTTTTACTTGCTTTAATGCCCTTTGAATTCTTTGTTTGCCTGGCGCACCAACAACTTGCTCATTTAAGATAGCTTCATTGCCAGACTGAGTAGTCGCCAGTGCTTTTTCAACTTGTGAACGAGAAGTACCGCCGAGTGCTTCACGCTTATTAAGTGTCGATTCAATAGAAAGGTGCTGATAAACATCTTGCTCAATTCTATCGCTGAATTCTTGTAGTTGGCTTATCGTTAAATCTTCTAAAGGTACACCTTTGTCAATAGCAGCTAATACGACTTCACCAACAATATGATGTGCTTCACGAAACGGAATATCTTTACCGACTAAATAGTCAGCAAGTTCAGTGGCATTCGCATAGCCTTGTTGGGCCGCGGCTAATGTCCGTGAGCGATTTACTTTCAGACCATCAGCAACGAGTACTGCCATTTCCATACATTCTTGCCACGTATCAAGCGCATCAAATAAACCTTCTTTGTCTTCTTGCATATCTTTATTGTAAGCAAGTGCCAACGCTTTCATTGTGGTTAACATCCCCGTTAAGGCGCCAAAAACACGACCTGACTTACCGCGGATTAATTCACAGGCATCAGGGTTTTTCTTTTGTGGCATTAATGATGAACCAGAACTGACCAAATCACTCATTTCAACAAAGCCAGCTTCTCCTGAATTGTAGAAAATTAAATCTTCGGCGAAACGTGATAAATGCATCATTGAAATACTGGCTGAAGCCAACAATTCAATGACATGATCGCGGTCAGAAACAGCATCAAGACTGTTCATGGTGGCCGTTCTGAAACCTAAGCGACTTGCCAGTGCATTTCTGTCAATAGGATAAGCGGTACCCGCTAAAGCGCCTGAGCCCAGTGGCGAAACATCTAAACGATAAAGCGCATCTTTTAAACGGCCAATATCACGGTTAAACATTTCTACATACGCTAAACACCAATGGCCAAAAGTTATTGGCTGCGCTCTTTGTAAATGGGTATAGCCTGGTAGTACCGTATCTTTTTCACGTTCCGCTAAATTCATCATCGCTTGTTGTAAATTGACAAGAGCAAACAGTAAATCGCCACCCTTTTCTTTACACCATAGCTTTAAATCAGTCGCGACTTGGTCATTACGGCTGCGCCCTGTATGAAGCTTCTTACCTAAGTCACCCGTTTTTTCAATTAGCTGGATCTCTACCCAACTATGAATATCTTCCGCATCAGACAACAATATTTGTTGCGGATTTTCTTCTACCGACGCTTTTAATTCTTGCAATGCTGCCGTTAAGCGAACCAGTTCATCTTCATTTATAACGCCTACTTCATGAATAGCTTGCGCCCAGGCTATTGAACCAACAATGTCTTGCACTGCCATGCGGTAATCTACCGGCAATGAGTCATTGAACTTCTTAAATTGTAAACTCGCCTTTTCTTTAAAACGTCCACCCCATAAAGCCATGATTATTTTTCCTTATGCTTTAGCACAGTATCTTTTTGAGAAAGTGCGGTGATCCTACTCGATAAGCTAAATAAACGAATAAATCCTTCGGCGTGTTTTTGGTCATAAACATCGTCAGCACCAAAAGTAGCAAATGCTTCAGAATACAAACTATTTGGCGAACGACGTTGTATGACTTGCGCCATGCCTTTATACAATTTAACAACGACATCACCCGTTAGTTTTTCGGCAAATGAGGCAGCAGAAGCCAATTGAGCCTTAGCAAGCGGGGTAAACCAGCGACCATCATAAATAACATGTGAAAATTCAAGGCCAATAGATTCTCGATATTTAAGTGACTCTTTGTCGAGAATAAGTGACTCTAAACCTTTATAAGCCGCCATCAAAATAGTACCGCCTGGCGTTTCATAACAACCACGAGACTTCATACCAACCAAGCGGTTTTCGACAATATCGATTCTACCAACACCGTGGGCAGCTCCTTTAGCATTTAAGTACATTAACGCTTGATAAGCACCGGCACTGTTTTCCTGGCCATTACCAGAGAAGTCTATACCATCAATAGCAACAAGCTCACCGTCAGCAAAACTTAATTGTACTTTTTCAGGCTCATCAGGCGCATCCATAGGATCAACTGTCATGGTCCATACTTCTTTTGATGGCTCACACCAAGGGTCTTCTAACTCACCACCTTCATGAGAAATATGCCAAGCATTAGCATCACGACTGTAGATTTTAGTTAATGAAGCCGCACAAGGAATGTTACGTTCGGCAAGATAATCTAGTAAGTCTTCACGCGAAACCATGTCCCACTCACGCCATGGGGCGATAACAGTAAGCTCTGGCGCTAGTGCAGCAAAACAAGACTCAAAACGAACTTGGTCGTTGCCTTTACCCGTACAACCATGACACACGGCATCAGCACCCACTTTAAGAGCGATTTCTATGTGCGCTTTAGCAATAATAGGTCGTGCCATTGACGTACCTAATAAATATTGACCTTCGTATACCGCACCGGTTTTTAAAATGGGGTACACATACTCTTTTATGTATTCTTCTTTAAGATCAACCACGTAACATTCAGATGCCCCTGAAGCAATCGCTTTCTCTTTAACACCTTCAAGCTCTTCATCACCTTGGCCAACATCAGCACAAAACGCGATAACCTCACAGCCTTGATAATTTTCTTTTAACCATGGAATAATCGCTGAGGTATCTAATCCACCAGAATATGCTAATACTACTTTTTTGATTTGTTTTTTTGCTAAAGCCATTGTCTTATTCCTAACTAATCTTGATAAATTGTCATGCTGAATATAAATCAGCTGCTGACCTAATAATTTCTACACTATTATTTAGCTAATAGCGTAACGAGTACCGCATTTTGCGCCCACATTCTATTTTCTGCTGCTTGGAAAACTACCGACATTTCACTGTCAAAAAGTGCGGTTGTTATTTCTTCCTCTAAGTGCGCTGGTTGGCAATGCATCACAATACTGGCGCCACTGCCTTTCATCATTTGATGGTTCACTTGATAGGGTGCAAACTTCTCTAGAAGTGCAGCTTTTTTACTGGCATCTTCAAAGCCCATTGATACCCATGTATCGGTATAAATAGCATCTTGCGGCCCTAAAGCCTCAACATCTGATGTAAGTACCAACTTACTCCCTGACTTATCTGCAAAAGCTTTCGCTTTACTAAATAATTGTGCTTCTGGTTCATGCCCCGCTGGGCAAACCAAGGTAAAATCGACCCCTAGTATTGCAGCCATAAACATCAACGAATTGGACACATTGTTACCATCACCAATATAAGCAAGTTTAACCTTTGTTAAATCTATACCTTTACCTAAAACAAAATATTCTTGCAAAGTGACAAAGTCAGCTAGTGCTTGGCACGGATGATATATATCACACAGTGCATTAATCACTGGAATAGTTGCGTGCTCAGCTAAACCTTCGATGGCGCTGTTTTCAAAAACACGTGCAACGATAGCGTCAGCATAGCAAGAAAGATTTTTAGCGTAATCACTAACTCGTTCTCGCTCACCTAGTTTGCCATTTTGTTGGCCTAAATATAGCGCATGGCCGCCTAATTTGTTAATACCCATATCAAAACTAACGTGTGTTCTTAATGAAGGTTTTTCAAAGAGCATCACTACAGATTTACCCGCTAAAGCTTTACTATAGTCGCTAGGATGGTTTTTAATCTTTATTGCTAAAGCAATCAGATCAATTATTTGTGTTTTAGTCAGTTGATCATCTGCTAAAAAGTTTTCTAATCTTGTGTGTGTCGGTGACATGATAAGTCCTATCCGAAAAATCGTTAAATTAAGTGTGACTTAACTGTGGTTAATGTGGCTGAATGCGTGTGCCAATGGCATCACCCTTTATTAGATTGATGATTTGCTCAGGCGACTGCCAACTGGCAACCGCGATACTTCGTCGCAATTGGCTTGCTGCATGCAAAGCGGCATTAACTTTGGCGGTCATCCCACCAGCAATAACACCTTGCTCTATTAAGGAATTTGCCTGAGTTTTACTCAGTGAAGCAATATATTCGCCACGCGCATCTTTTACACCATTAACATCGGTTAGCAGTAGCAATTCGGCATTTAGTAACTGACAAATTGCGACAGCTGCATCATCCGCATTAACATTCACTAACTCACCATTGGCTAATGAACCAATAGAAGAGATAACCGGCAAAAAGTTTGCACTTAAAAGTGTATCGAGTAACTTACTATTATTTGCACTAGGCTCACCCACCATACCCAGGCCTTTATCGCTTAACTGACACGAAACCATATCACCATCGACCAGTGACAATCCAACGGCTTGCATGTGTAAACTTGCTGCAGTGGCAACAATCGCTTTATTAACACTACCTGCTAATGCACCCGCAATAAGGGGCATTTGCTCTTGAGGTGTAACACGTAAACCCTGTTTTTTTTCTGAAGTAAAACCAGCTTGACTGAGTATTTCATCAACAACACAGCCGCCGCCATGCACTAGCACCACGGCTTGATTTTTTAATGTTGCGATAATTTTTAATAAATCAGCTAAAGCATCTTTTTTTTCAAGAATAGCGCCACCGATTTTGATCACTAATGGCTTGTTAGTTTTAGACGTTACTGATGTGTTTATTGTCTTAGTCATTAACTCTTTCCCAAAGTTACATTGTGCAACAAACTATACTCACTCGCTAAACCCAGAGAAATATTCGCACATTGCACCGCTTGTGAAGCAGCACCTTTTAATAAATTATCGATAGCACAACTCACCACAACAACTTGTTTTTCTTCATCGACTTGCCAATGTAAATCAGCAAATGGTGTATTAGCCACATTGTCTATTTTCGGCCAAGCGCCGGTTAAGCGCACCAATGGCTTATCTTGATAAGCGTTTAAAAAAGCTTCGTTAATATGTTTTGTCGTAATACCTGCTTTGATTTGCAAAGTGACAGTTGCCAGCAATCCTCTTTTATAAGGTGCAAGGTGAGGATTAAAAATAACTGCGGCATTAGCTTCTTGGCTTATCTCGGGTTGATGCCTGTGTTGTAAAATATTGTAGGGTGTTAGGCTGACTTCATAAAAGCTTGTCGCTAATGAGGCTTTTCTACCCGCACCGCTGACGCCGCTGATCCCATTAACAACAATGAGAGAGTTTTCAAGATGGTAGTTATTTATGGTAATCGGCTTAAGTGATAATAAACTTGCTGTTGGGTAACAACCAGGTACAGCAACTAATTGTGTATTAGCAATATCATCTTGCTGCCATTCGGCTAAACCATAAGTTGCTTGGGCAAGCGCCAATAAGTTTTTATGTTCAAAACCATAGAATGTTGGATAATCTTCACTATTTTTTAAACGAAAACCACCCGATAGATCGAAAACCTTAACACCTTTCTCAACAAAAGCTTGTGCCCAGTCAGCACTGAACTCATGCGGAGTAGCAAAGAATACCGCATCAAGCTTTTGTACCGTATCATCGAACCAACGCTGTGAAAAACAGACTAAAGGTAAATCACATACGCCTAAGTAACGCGGATGTAATTGCGAAAAGGTCATATCTGCCGAGCTACTGTTTTCTGACACCAGTAAATATTCAAGGGAAATTTTATCGTGCGCAGACAATAAATTAATCAGCTCTGCACCCACATATCCACTTGCTCCAATAACCGCGACTTTCATACAACCTCATCTATTAATTTTTTATTAACCTAAGGAAAGCAGAAAACAAATTATTTTCAATAGCCTTCTATATTTAGGTTATTTACACTAGAATAAGAAAATAACACCCAATGACTCGTTATGCAACAAATAAGCATAATTACCCATGGTTTTTTTATTTATTCATTTTCAACTGTGAGCCACTATGAAAAATTTGCCCAACTTTACTGATTCATTAACACAACTTATTGCCAGTGCTTCTATTAGCTCGACACAAGCGAACTGGGATCAAGGGAATTTAGCAGTTATTCAACTATTGGCAAGTTGGTTTGAACAACTCGGTTTTAGTATCGACATTCAAGCGGTGCCAGAAACGCGCAATAAATATAATTTATTAGCAAAACTCGGTAGTGGAACAGGAGGATTGTTACTGGCAGGTCATAGTGACACTGTACCTTTTGATGAAAATCGTTGGCAGTCAGACCCGTTCAAAATTGTTGATAAAGATAATAAATTTTATGGTTTAGGCACGTGTGATATGAAAGGTTTTTTTGCTTTTATTTTACAAGTTTGTAAAGGATTAACCGCGCAACAGTTAAAAAAACCACTTTACATTTTGGCCACCGCAGATGAAGAAACCACCATGGCTGGCGCACGTTTTTTCACCAAAAACCAACAGATAAAACCCGATGTTGCTATTATTGGTGAGCCAACAAATTTGGTCCCTGTCATCATGCATAAAGGTCATATGTCCCATCGCATAACTATTCAAGGTCAATCAGGACACTCAAGCAAGCCAAGTTTAGGCGTGAATGCGATAGAAATTATCCATCAAGTGATTGGCCAATTAATGCAACTCAAAGAAAAATTGGCTCTCAATTATAGTAATCAAGCCTTTGATGTAAAGGAGCCAACCCTTAATTTTGGCGCAATACACGGTGGCGACAATGCTAATAGAATTTGTGGTCACTGCGAGTTAGACATTGATATGCGTGCCCTACCCGGCATGACTGACAGCGAACTTATCTTACTACTCAGTGAAGCGTTAAAACCGTTAGCTGAAAAATACCCTAATAGAATTTCATTTAGTGAATTGGATCCGAGTTCACCCAGCTTTGAACAAAGTAAAAACAGTGATTTTGTCACTATAGCCGAAGAAATAAGTGGTCATTCATGTTGTGCGGTAAACTATGCGACCGAAGCTCCTTTCATTCAACAACTGGGTTGTCAAACTATCGTTTTAGGTCCTGGTTCAATTGATCAAGCACACCAGCCTAATGAATTTCTAGCGCATAGCGAAATTGATAAAACTGAACAACTATTACTGAAGATGATCGAAAGGTACTGTTTATAAAGGTACAAAAAAGCAAAGCGATAATGCTTTGCTCTTTCGTTTTTACTTAGTATAACCTTGCAAGGGGTTAAGTTATGACTACACCATATCCGCAAACGGATTTTTACTGGGTAAGGCAATACTATTAGTAAAGCCGGTCATTGAGATATTTTCAGTGTTAATTTCAATATCATCATCACCTAGTACACCCACACCAAATTTATAAATTAATTCAAACTGTCCATTGTTGGCTTTTTCTTGATAGATACTTTGTTTCACTTCAACCGCAGATAACTTTTCTTGGTAACGGATCATTTCTGCTATGCTATATCGTTTTTTCAGCATAGAGAGCGTTACGTCTGGTGAGAGTATAGTGGCCGTGGCATTGTTACCGCCAAAACCTTTTGAATTGATGAAAGCAACATCCATCGCTTCACACTGCCAGTGATCAAGAGCGATATTCAAGCGCTCATTATGTACATCATCGGCTATCGATTTAATGGTCGTAATACCCGGCATAATATTATGAGCAAAAACACCTAGCGCCATAGTGATTTGGTCACCACTTGCTGGTGCAATAGTATGGCCAACATAAGCTTTAGGCGCGGCTACCGGCCAATTATGAATATCAAAAGTTTCGGCCAAACGGTGATAAATTAACGACTCGGTGATACGGTTTTGTGGGGTACTTGAACCATGAGCTAATATAAAGCTACGCTTTTGTACCGACTCTTCCCCTAAAATACTTTTTGCTAATGCCACTGACTTCGCCATGGTAATGTAATTACCAGGACCTGGAGCGGTAATAGATTTTTTAATACCATCGGCATTAATGAATACATCAGCAACCGACCCCAAAGGTTTAGCGCCTAATTCAACGGCTAATTCGTCATCCATAATCACCAGAAAATGTGCAGCTTCACCAATAGTAAAACCACAATTTTCACCAAACGGGCGACTGGTATTACGATGGTCAGCTTGGCCATCAGTAATACCATCAAGTTTTTTCAAACCTTCTTCATTAGCCAATGCACTCATGTTACCGAAACCTTCAATAATTTCCGGTGTTATTGGGCTTTCACTACTGCCCACAATAGCAACACGCACTCGACCTGATTTAATATCTTGAATAGCATTGCGTAAGTTATAAAGAAAACTTGCACAAGCGCCAGTCGAAGTCGAGGTGGTACCCACACTGCCGGTCACATAACCATTAATAAAATCAGCTGACATGGTGTTTAAGCCCAACGCTAAGTTTTTAGTGGTAACACGATCGCCATGCAAACGATTTTGCAACATGCCCCCTAAACCTTCCGATTGCATTTGACCGAAAGCTGAAGAAGAATAAGTACCCACGTGGTCTGGGCTTACTTTTTCTAATATTTCATCCCAACTAAAGCCCGTTGAATGAATAGCGTCTGCAGCACCAAAAATAGTCGTTTGTAAGCCACGTGGCTGATAACGACTATTATATAATGTCGACGGTTCAAAGCCGGTAGGTAATTGTCCCGCTGCTTTAATCGGATTATCGCGATAACTACTATGTTTAATATCTAAATTATCAGTAATTTCAACCTTTACACGTTTATCTGCTAAGGGTGTTACTGTCCATGAGCGCGGTAAGGGTTTTGGTAATTCTTTTTCTTTAATTTCAAAAGTAATATTTTCAGTGCTCGGTGTTGCCGCCATATTTGTGTGGCAATGCGTCGCGTCAGGGTCAAAGTGATTATTTTCAATTTTACGGATAAGGGTGCCATCAAGAATTTGCTGGCCAAAACGTGCTTCTACTTCGCTTAATGCAACACAATTACCCTCAACGTCAACTAACTGACCTGCTTGGAAAGTTAAGATATTCATCAAAGTAGCAAGACCAACAAAAGTTTCTTGGCGTGCTTCTGCAGTTAATTTGTCGATAACAATACGACGAAAACCTTGATGAAACGAGGTGCGGCCAGCAGCGTTTACGCCGCCCATGCCAACAATAATAGGTAAAGCAGTCATTTATAATTCTCTTAAATACATGAGTCGTAATTCTTGTCACTAGTGTAAAAAGAAATACCAATAATTAATTGTCGTTTTCAGCCATAAATAATACAATAACAGCCAAATGTTGCAAAAGTTATTAATATGCCACTCAAGACAAGCCGAAAAACAATCAATGTTGCCTTGGTTTTATATGATCATATGTTAGCAACCAGCGTAAGCTTACCTATTGAAATGCTTAGAGCAGGCGAAGCTTTTGCTCGAAGAGAAGATAGGCAATCACCTAAACTCAGTATTGAAATGGTGAGCGAACTATTAGCCCCAGTGCGCACCAGAGCACTTATTAAGCTTTATCCCGATAAAGATATTGAGCATGCCCAAAGTCCAGATTATATTTTTATTCCTAGTCTTTGGCGCAACCCTAGGCCAATAATCAAAAAACAGCCCAAAATGGTAAGTTGGCTTAATCGTATGTGGCAACAAGGTTCAACGCTTATTGGTGGTGGTACAGGGGTTTGTTTTATTGCTGAGTCAGGACTACTTGATCATCATCCGGCAACAACACACTGGCATTATGTTGACCAATTCAAAAGAAATTATCCTAACGTTGAATTGAAACCAGATTTTTTTATTACCCAGTCAGAACGTATTTACTGTGCGGCAAGTTTAAATGCCTTAGCTGATATTACCGTTCACGTTATTCATCAAACGTACGGTGAGACTGCTGCACAACATGTTGAGCGTAATTTCTCTCATGAAATAAGAAAACCATATGAAGAACAACGTTATTTAGAAGGTGCGGTCGATCGACATCCTGATGAATTGATCACTCAAATTCAATTCTGGATGCGTACTAATCTATCATCAACATTATCGCTTACTGAACTGGCGTTACAATTTGGTATTAGCCATAGAACCTTTAGTCGGCGTTTTAAAAATGCTACCGGCGTTAAAGCCTCTCATTATTGGCAAAAAATGCGTGTAGAAACAGTCAAAGATTTACTATCATCAAGTAATCTGTCTATTCAAGAAATCGCTTTTCAGGTGGGTTATCAAGAGCAAGGCCAGTTAACTCGGCTGTTTAAGAAACAATTAAAACTCACTCCAAGAGACTATCGAGCAATGGTGCGTAAAAAGCTTTTTAATTAACGGTTAACGTCTATCAAACAAGCTAAATTTTTGACAGTGCACTTTTATCAGTAACGGGTATAATCCATAACAGATAAATTAAAAGCATTGAAGTGCTTGTACTTTAATACAATAAGTCTCATGGTACGACCACTAGAAAATTACAAACGGAGAAAATACATGTCAATCGTGATCAGTGGTACAGGTCTATTTACACCACCACACAGTATTTCAAACGATGAATTAGTCACCGCATTTAATCAATATGTTGAAGACTATAATATTGAAAATGCCGCCGCTATTAACAGTGAGCAGTTAACGGCCTTAAAACCGTCTTCAAGTGAATTCATTGAAAAAGCATCAGGCATTAAAAGTCGCTATGTTATGTATAAAGACGGCGCACTTGACCCTAAAACCATGATGCCACTTATTCCTCAGCGTAGTGATGAGCAATTATCAGCACAAGCAGAAATGGCTGTTGGCGCCGCGAAACAAGCGATGGCTGCAGCAAATAAAACAGCAGACGATATCGATTTAATCATTGTTGCTTGTTCATACACACAACGCGCTTATCCTGCAATTGCCATTGAAGTACAAAAAGAACTAGGTTGTAAAGGTTGGGCTTACGATATGCTCGTCGCTTGTTCATCGGCAACCTTTGGTATCATGAATGCTTCAAATGCTTTGCATGGCGACACAGCAAAAACAGTGTTAGTGATTAACCCTGAACTCAATTTTCCACAAATTAATTTACGCGACCGCGACAGTCACTTTATCTTTGGTGATGTTGCAACGGCTATTGTTATTGAAAAACAAGCAACCGCCACGGCTGACCATTGCTTTAAAATATTAACTAAGAAGCCGATCACGACCTTTTCTAATAACATTCGTAGTAACTTTGGTCATATCAATAAATGCGATCCAGAAACCATGCTTGATAATGACAAAATGTTTGTTCAGCAAGGACGAAAAGTTTTTAAAGAAGTATTGCCAATGGTCTCTCAATTAATTACCGAGCAGATGGCAGAAGCAAATGTTGAAGCTAAAGATTTAAAAAGGTTATTTTTACATCAAGCCAATATCAACATGAATAACTTTGTTGCAAAGAAAGTATTAGGCCGTGACCCTATGGGCAATGAAGCACCTATTATTTTAGACAAGTTTGCAAATACGGCTTCGGCGGGTTCTATTATTGCTTTTCACTTGAATCATGATGATATGGTTACTGGCGATAAAGCTTTAATCTGTTCTTTTGGTGCTGGTTATTCGGCAGGCTGTATCGTTATAGAGCATATTTAATTCTGCTCTGCGATTAAGTCACTGAGAAAAACCTCTGTGACTTAATCGTTAATTAACCTTTAACCTTTAACAAAACTCACTATGTAAAAAGGTAATTAGTTTTACTATCGATGGATGAGCAATTGTGTAGTATATCGTTTGTGATTCTCGGCGAGTTTTTACCAAGCCATCTTTTCTCAATCGAGCTAAATGCTGTGATAAACTCGACTGGCTCAAATCAATAAAACCATTAAGCTCTGATACCGACATTTCTTTCTCACCTAAATAGCAAAGTATCAATAATCTGTTTTCATTACTCATCGCTTTCAGTAACTCAGCGGCTTGAGTTGCATTACCACGCATTTCAGCTATGTCTATTTGAGTTTCATTATTCATCATCGGGGTCTTTATTGTCAGCAAAAAGTAAATATTGATTGATATTACATTAGATAGTGCTAATATAAAAGTACATTACGTTTATCTAATATAACAATTTTTCAGTTAAGGATCACTTTTGAATTACACCAGACTGCTACAACTCGCTATTGAGAAACCTAAACTTGTTTACACCTTAGTCTTATTGATGGTGGCGATAAGTCTGGCGATGATGCCAAACCTGAAAATAGATACCGACCCTGAAAATATGCTGAGCAGTGATGCGCCAGCACGTGTTTTTCATAACCAAACAAAAGCTGACTTTCAAATGCGCGATATGATAGTCGTTGGAATTGTTAGTAAAAATAGTATTTTTACTCCTAGTGCATTACAGGTTGTTGAGCAACTTTCAACAGAAATATTACAAATTGAAGGGGTTATTCAACAAGATTTATTATCCTTGAGTGTTGTTGACAATATTACCCAAGAAAAAAATAACCAAGGTGAAAATAACGGCATACGCTTTGAATATCTAATGAAGCAGGCACCGTCTTCACTCGAAGGCAGCTTAGCCATTCAACAAGCCGTAAAACGCTTACCTATGCTTAACAACACCATAGTCTCTGGAGACGACAAAGCGATAGCGATTTACGTGCCTATTCAAGCCAAAGACATGAGTTATAAAATTGCTGAAAAAATTCGTACTATCAGTGGCAATTTTCCCGCAGAGTTGGTGGCTAATGTAGACTTTCATATCACAGGTTTACCTGTCGCTGAAGACCAATTTGGCTATGAGATGTTTGTTCAAATGGGTGTTGCAGCCCCACTTGCTGGTTTAGCTATTTTTGCTTTACTTTGGTACTTTTTTCGCAATTTACCGTTAATCATTGCGCCTATGGTCGTCGCGATGGCAACGGTGATTATAGTCATGGGCTCACTCATTGGTATGGGCTTTACCGTTCATATTATGTCATCAATGATCGCTATATTCTTAATGCCAATTGCCGTGGTTGACTCAGTTCACATTCTTTCTGAATTTGCTGAAAAATATAAAAAAGGTGATGATGCCGGCGATGTTGTAAAAGGTGTCATGAAGCATTTATATACACCAATGCTTTATACATCAATCACCTCTGCAATCGGTTTTTATTCGTTAATGCTAACACCTATTCCGCCAGTAAAAGTCTTTGGTGCTTTTATTGGTACCGGTATTTTATTGGCATTCGCGCTGACAATTATTTACGTCCCTGCTTATATCTCTCGTTTAAAACCTGAAACTTTAGCCAAATTGCATGACGCTATTGTGCGTATGGAGAAAAAAGGCAGATTAGCCAATGTATTAGAACGATTAGGCAGTTTTGCTACTCAAAAAACCAAGCTCATTCTTATCGGCTTTGTTGCCTTATTTTTAATTAGTATTGAAGGCGTTAGTCGTATTGAGATTAATGATAATCCTGTTAATTGGTTTAAAGCGGATCACGAAATAAGAATTGCTGACAAGGTGCTTAATGAACATTTTGCTGGTACTTATGATGCTTGGTTAGTGTTTAACAATAACCAGGGTGACAATAACGGCGAGGTAAAAAAATTCAAAGCAGTGCTGGCAACGTTTACCGCTGATTCAACTAGCGCCAAAAAAATTAATTCCTTTATAAATAACGTTAACTCGGCTAAAAAAGAGTCATTATTTAATCAGAACTTGTTGGTTTTATTAGATGACCTAACGTTTTCTGCCCCTGATAAAGACCAAGGTATTATAGAGCAGCTAGTCAATATTGCTGATAGCGCTTTCAACGACAGTAAAGTATTTCTAGACCCCGCGTTATTAAACTGGCAAAGCGACTTTCAACAAGCATTACTAGCCACAGGTTTAGTCGGTAAAAGTAATGGCTTGGCTGATATCGTCAAAACGGTCAATCGTGAGCTTTTCTCCGGTGAAGATAAAGACTTTACTCTGCCTGAAACGAGCAATGGCGTGGCGCAAACATTATTGCAATATCAGTCGTCACATCGTCCACAAGACTTATGGCATTTTGTCACTAAAGATTACCAAAAAAGTCTCTTATGGTTGCAAATGACTAGTGGCGATAATCAACACACCACCAAAGTTGTTAACTGGACAGAAACTTACATTACCAACAATCCCATGCCAAAAAATATTAGTTATCAATGGGCAGGTAAATCTTATTTAAACATTGTTTGGCAAGATGCGATGGTAAATGGAATGATCGACAGCCTATTGTCTTCATTTGTCATCGTTTTCTTGATGATGGTTTTACTGTTTCGCTCTTTCAAGTACGGTATTTTAGCCATGTTGCCGCTAACACTTACTATTTCGATGATCTATGGATTAATTGGCTGGATAGGTAAAGACTATGATATGCCTATCGCGGTATTGTCGGCGCTCACATTAGGACTATCTATCGATTTTGCCATTCATTTTCTCCAACGTGCACGAGAATTAGAGAAAGAACTGGGCAGTTTATCACAAGCATTAACCGCAATGTTCCAAGAGCCAAGCCGAGCAATATCACGCAATGCAATAGTTATTGCCGTTGGTTTTACCCCATTATTACTTTCACCATTAATGCCTTATATTACCGTTGGTTTTTTCCTGGCGAGTATTATGGCGCTATCGGCGTTAGTTACTTTAGTGCTATTGCCGGCATTAATGACCCTTTTTGCTGGTAAGCAAAACCTAAAAACTGAACAACTATAGGATATAAAGATGAAATATTTATCAAAACTATTGATACTGGTCTGCTCCCTTTCAAGTTTTGTTGGCCAGGCTGGCGATCTAACCAATGCCAATGAAATTATTACTAAGGCAAATTTAGCCTCATATTATTCTGCTGATGATGGTAGTGCCCAAGCCCGTATGATTATTGTTGATGCGCAGGGCAATAAGCAGATGCGACAATTTACTATCTTGCGTAAAGACCAAACCGATTTAGGTAACCAAGACATCTTAGTGTTCTTCTCTCGCCCCACCGATGTCCAAGGTACGGTATTTCGTGTAGTTAAAAAAGTCACAAGCGATGACGACCGCTGGTTGTACTTGCCAGCACTAGATTTAGTAAAACGTATTTCAGCCGGTGATAAGCGTACTTCTTTTGTTGGCGCACATTTTTTTTATGAGGATGTTTCAGGCAGAAACCCAGCAGAAGATAACTTTACCCTGTTAAAAACTGATAACAACTTTTATACGATCAAGGCTCAGCCTAAAGATCTAAACAGTGTTGAATTTGATCATTATATTGTCAGTGTTGATAAAAACACTTTTTTACCGATGCAAGTTGACTTTTATGACAGCCAAGGTAAAAAATCACGTTCTCTGCAAGTATTAAAAACTGAAGCTATTGATGGTTTTACCACGGTTATGCATTCAAAAATAACTCAACACTCCGATGGCAGCTATACTGAAATGCAATTTAGAAATGTGAAATATAATGTTGGCTTACCCAATGATATTTTTTCTGAGCGCAGTTTACGTAACCCACCAAAAGAGTGGCTGGATTAATAAGCTAACGATGATCGTATAAACTCATCCTGATCCGTTTCAGCTACTAACGTTTTAACTGCTGAAATTAATTCAGTATCGGGATTATTATTTATATCACTAACAATAAATGGACAGAATTATTGTGCAAAAATCAGTAAAATATTTCTATTTTATAGTGACCAGCCTTTGTGCCGCTAGCGCAAGTTTTGCCGCTAATATTCTCGCAAACGAAACAGATAATTGGGGGGATGAGTGGAGCGAAGAAGTGGTTTCACCTTGGAAATTTTCAGGTTTTGTTGAAGCGGGTTATGGCTATTTATTACAGGATAATATTGTTGAGTCAAACGCATCATTAAGTGAAATCACCACACGCGTTAATCTTGATTACAGTCATGAATCTTTTGAGCTGGTTTCAAAAGCAGAGTTAATTTATGACGATGTATTAAAAGATACTTTTTTGCAAACACGCGAATTAAATATCCGTTTTAGCCCCTCAGATAAAACAGATGTTAAGTTAGGTCGGCAAATTCTGACATGGGGTACCGGTGATTATATTTTCCTTAACGACTTGTTTGCAAAAAACTGGCAATCATTCTTCTCAGGACGTGATGACCAATATCTAAAAGCGCCTTCAGATAGTGCGAAAGGTACTTGGTATATTGGTCACTATTCACTTGATCTCACTTGGACTCCTGAGTTCACCCCTGATGTTTACATCACTGGCGAACGTTTTTCTTTTTATTCACCGCAAGCACAAGCCATTGTTGCACCCGCTGATAATTTTAGGGTAAAAGAAACCAATAAAGCACAATTTTCAGCGCGCCTTGCGACTAACAATAATGGCGTGGAATATGCGCTGTATGGTTATAAAGGTTTTTGGCCAACTCCCGTAGGTATTACAGAAGATAACAGTCAGCCACCACAAGCTTATTTTCCAGAAATGAATGCTTGGGGAGCCAGTGTTCGATTGTCATTAGCCGGCGGATTATTTAATGCTGAATATGCAAGTTATAACAGTATTGAGGATAATAACGGCACTAACCCTTTTATTGCTAATGGTCAAAATAGGTTTTTAGTGGCGTTTGAAAGAGAAGTAATTAAAAACCTGACCGCTAGCGTTCAGTTCTATGTTGAGCAAACCAAACATTATCAGCAATTTATTAGCCATTCTGCTACGCCAGCAACAGAAGTCGATGAAAACCGTCAATTATTAACCGTTCGCTTAACCTACAGAACATTGCAGCAAAAATTAATTTATAGCGTTTTTAACTTTTATTCTCCCACAGACAAGGATGGTTATCTTAAACCTTCAATTACTTATCGCTATAGCGATAAGTGGTTATTCTCGGCTGGGGCGAATTTATTTTGGGGTGAAGAAAAGTATACTTTTTTTGGTCAACATCAACAAAACAGCAATGCTTGGCTTAGAGTAAAAGCCCACTTTTAAATGACGCCAGCACTAAAGGCTCAATGTCTACAGAATTAATCTGACAATAACTTACAGTTTTTCAGCATATCCTAACAATTAGATCACTGAAACTTACCCGTAATAAGATGAGAATGGCTGTAAATATTCTGCTGAGCTTATTATGAACAAAATTATTATCGTCATCTGTTTTAACATTTTGTTTTCTTTGAATAGTTACGCAATGAAATCTAATGATTATATTATTTCTATTAAGCATGCAACTAACGACAGTGACTATTACTCAAGTGTTGGCGTAGAGGTAATTCATCGTAAACTTAATAGTTATTTAGGTTTCTCGGTTAATAGCTCAATAGGCTATGCAAGGGTTACCGATACCTTCGATTACCAACATGGTTTTATTGCATGGGAAGGCGGTATAAAAATAGGTTATTTTTCTAACTTTAGTCTTTATGCTGAATTTGGCGTTGATCTGCTTGAGCTTGCCTTTAATGATCGAAGTGACGATGACTATTCACATAGAAATAAGGGCTATAGTACAGATTTCGAAAATGATAACTTTGACCATCATTACAATGACAACGATTCAGATGGCTATATAGGGATTGGTAGTTCGATGATGATTGAGCAAATAAAAGTTACAGCATTTGTTCGTTTTCGTGAAATAAGTGGTTATAACTGGCAAGCAAAAAACTATGCCTTTAGCGGTATTGAGTTAGCGGTAGTTTTTTAATTAAATTACCATCGTTTGTTTGCTTGTTTCTTTCTTTTCTCTACGGCAAAATAGTCCCCATAGATATTTACAAATAATAGAGAAAAAAATGAGCGCAAATTCAGCAGCACAAAATCAAATAAAACAAATGCTAACCATGCAAGACGCGATGAATACTCGTGTTAGTGATACCTGGCAAGAAAATGGTTATGAGTGGTATCGCGCCATTTGGGTTGAGTGTGCTGAAATGTTAGACCATCACGGATGGAAATGGTGGAAACATCAAGAAATAGATATTGCGCAAGTGCAACTGGAGTTGGTTGATATTTTTCATTTTGGATTAAGCTTACGTTTAATGACAGGCGAAACCGTTACAAGTATTACTGACACCTTAGCAACAGAACTCACTGAAAGCTCAGGCGAAAAAGATTTTAAAATTGCCCTTGAAAACCTAGCGTCAGCCGCCGTTACTAACAAAAGTTTTGATGCGATTGCCTTAGCTGATTGTATGCGTTTGATGAATATGGACCTAGATGAATTATTTCGTCAATATGTTGGCAAAAACACCTTGAATTTTTTCCGTCAAGACCACGGTTATAAAGAAGGGACATATATCAAAGTTTGGCATGGCGAAGAAGACAATGAAGTATTAGCTAATTTAGTTAATACCTTAGATGCCAGTGCAAGTGATTTTCAGCAACAACTTTATGCAGCACTTGAGACAAAATACCCAGCATAATTATTCGCTCAAAACCTAATAAAGACTCTAGATAAATAATAACTAGAGTCTTTTATCCCCCACCCTTTTCCCATGCTCAAACAGTCTTTTAGCTTAAAATATACAGAATAAATTCTACTTTTCGAACGGTCATTAAAACAACTCTTTTATATTAAGATCTGTCGCATAAATTCCACCTAGCCAAGGGTTATTAAAAGAATCTAGCAAAATTATGATCTGTGGCACAAATTCTGCTTATTCAACAGTTATTAAGAAGACCGTCAAGAATTTGAACCGCCGGAGCAGTGTATGGAATTAATTCTCTTTGCCATGATCAGCCTAATTGTTATTGTCGCTTTGTTAGCTAGCCGCTTAAACGACAATAGTTTTCCTTTTCCATTTGATAAAAAGCAAAGTCTTTTTACGCCAGCAGAGAAGAATTTTCAAAATTTGCTCGAACAAGCCCTTGGTGGTAAATACCGTATTATTAATCGAGTAAAACTTGCTGATATTGTCACTATTCGTCATGGTGTGTCGAACAGAGCAAGCCAAACAGCATCAGCGAATGCCGAAAGTAAATACTTAGACTTTGCTATTTGTGATCGTGAGAGTATGAAGCTATGTGGCGTTATTGATTTAGTTGATACCCAAGGTAAAGGCTATAAAATCAAAAAAGACTGGTTTGTCAGCGGCGCATTAGAAGCATCTTCAATTCCTCATATTCGTATTAAAGTGAAAACTAATTATACCGTTGACGAGATCCGCGCTTGTATTTACAGTCGACTTTTAGGAAACAGACCACCAGAGCCAAAAATTAAAGGAAAAATTATTCCTGCTCCCATGCTAAAACCTCGACCCAATAGAAATAGAGAAGAAGTTGGCGCTTTGTCTCCTATTGCCGCTCGTGCGCAATTAGGCTCATCAACAGGCAATGCTATGTCGCAACGTATCCCTGCACCGCAAGTAGCCGCATTACCTCATTAAACTCTACAATAAAATTAACTCATTATTAAAATAAAAAGTCAGCGATTTAAATCGCTGACTTTTTTGTTTTCCCTTAGATATAAACGTGCTTGGCAGTTTTAATGCGATAAAGGCTACATAAAGGCTAAGAGTGGCGATGTGATCGTAATATATCGTTGACGTATAATCTTGTGCCTATTGAACTAATACATAGAAAGACAGGGTGTCTAAGAAAGGCCATCCTGAACATATACGCTCTTTGCCATCTCGGTAACTGCTCCTGCGTTACTCTACTTCCTACATCCATGTAATCACAGCACCGCATTATACCGTTGACGTGCAGGGATGCACTAATGCCTAGAAAGACAGGATGTCTGAGAAAGGCCATCCTGAACATATACGCTCTTTGCCATCTCGGTAACCGCTCCTGCGTTACTCTACTTCCTACATCCATGTAGTCACAGCACCGCGCTATACCGTTGACGTGCAGGGATGCACTAATGCCTAGAAAGACAGGATGTCTGAGAAAGGCCATCCTGAACATAAATATACGACATCTGGGAATCTTCACGTTATAATTGTTTTATTAGATGTTATCAACGAATTGGAAATAAAATGAAAGCAGGAATAATTGGCGCAATGGAGCCAGAAGTTGCTATTTTAAAAGCAAAATTAACTCATGCAGTAACAACCGAACATGCAGGTTATACCTTTTATCAAGGGCAACTCAACGGCAGTGATGTCGTTATTGTACAATCGGGTATTGGTAAAGTGGCTGCTGCCTTAGCAACCGCGATTTTAATTGATAAGTTCCAGCCTGACTATATTGTTAATACTGGCTCTGCTGGTGGTTTTGAACAATCACTAAAAGTAGGCGATATTGTCATTAGTTCAGAAGTTCGCTATCACGATGTCGATGTTACCGCTTTTGGCTATGAGATTGGTCAGTTACCAGGTAATCCAGCTGCTTATATTCCTCACCCGACACTTGTTAAGGCCGCACAGGCAGGTGTTGCTGAATTAGAAAATATCCAGACCTTACTGGGTTTAATCACTACCGGCGATACCTTTATGACTGCTGATGATGATATTGCTAAAGCCCGCGCTAACTTTCCGACTATGGCCGCGGTTGAAATGGAAGGAGCCGCAATTGCTCATACCTGTCATCAATTTAAGGTGCCTTTTGTGGTTATTCGTTCTATGTCTGATATAGCAGGTAAAGAGTCTCCTACCTCCTTTGAAGCTTATTTAGAAACAGCTTCGGTGAATTCATCTCAGTTAGTTGAAAATATGCTCGACGCATTGCAAGGTAAAAAGTTAACTTAAGCCCTAAGTTTAATCGATACCGACTCCACTAATTTTGTGATCTTGTTCGCGCAAGGAGAATATATCAAGGCAAGGCTGACGATTTTCTAATCACTGACTATAGGCGTTGAGTGCGCCGCAGGTTTGGAGTATTTTAACCCGCACAAGTGAGCAATAATTTAATGGAATGGCTATAAATATGACTGCTAATAATCTAACAAACTTAATTGATATCAGCCCTTTCGCCTATTCAGTTGTCATGCTTTACGGTGTTATTTTGGTTAAGCTTTTTACTGGCTATTTAGCGAGTCATCAACCCTTAAGGTTTTTTCGAATTTTTTGCGATCAGCTCGCCAAAAAAGTCAATAAAAGTAAGAATACTGACCGTCAGCGTTTTATTTCTGGTTTAATTGCTATTGTAGTTAGCCTTACGCCTATAGTCATTATTCTTTGGTTATTTGAAGCTTTTGTTGAGGCCACCTGGCTTTGGCAGGGATTTTTACTTTATCTTGCCTTAGGCTGTTTACAACTAGGAAAAACAAGTAAAGAGATTGCCAAGTTAATTGTCGCCAACAAAAATTTCGAGGCTAAACAGTTATTAAACCCCTGGCTGTTGCGTAATACCGAACAGCTTTCCTCTTTAGGCTTAGCAAAGAGCTGTATTGAAATGTTATTGCTTCGAGCGGTGCAAAATCTATTCACTATTAGCTTGGTATTTTTACTTTTTGGTCCACTTACTGCTTTAGTTTGTCGATTGCTTATTGAGATGCATTACAGCTGGAATAACAAACAAAATAGTTTTCAACCTTTTGGCGACAGTGTTGCTTTTATTGTCAACATTATACAATGGCTACCTAGCCGTATCTTTTCATTAATCCTGCTGTTTGGTTGTATTGGCAAAAATTTCGTTTTATTTTTTCGGTTAAATCACCGCTACTTTTTTCAATTAAATAATAGCTATGTGCTCAATTTATTTGCTTTGTCATTAGAGGTTAAACTTGGTGGTGTGGCTATGTATCAAAATATAAAATTACGTAAAACAAGTTACAACGATCACGGAAGGCAGCCTCAAGCTACTGATATTATTCATGCCAGCAAACGTATTAGCCAAGTGTTCTATTTTTGTTTTCTATTTTTAACACTACTGACATTATTTATTTACTCGTTCAATATTAATAGGTAACAAACATGTATGAACTTCTTTACTGGTTAGATTTATTTGGTATTGTTGTCTTTGCCTTATCGGGTGCATTAATGGCTGGGCGGTATAAGCTCGACCCTTTTGGTGTTGTCGTATTAGCCGCAGTAACAGCGATTGGCGGCGGTACCATCCGCGATATTACTTTAGATACGCCAGTATTTTGGGTTGCTAATCCCATTTATCTTTATGTTATTTTATTAACTGCAGTGTTAACAATTATCATTATTCGCCGTCCTAAGCGTATTCCAAAGCGCTTTTTACTGATTGCTGATGCATTTGGTTTAGCATTATTTGCTGTTTTAGGAACTGAGAAATCATTAAGTTTAGGCGCTCCTGTATTTGTTGCTGTTGTAATGGGCACCATTACCGGTGTTGCTGGTGGGATGATCCGTGATGTTATATGTAATGTTATTCCAATGATCTTACAAAAAGAAATTTATGCTACTGCTGCGATCTTAGGCGGCTCTTTGTATGCGTTATTTCGATACTTAGCTTGGCCAGAAAATATCGCCATCATTTCTGCAATTCTTGGCGCATTAACGCTGAGACTAGCCGCTATTTATTGGCGAGTTTCACTGCCAGCGTTTCATATTGTTGAAAAAGAAGAAAGTAAATAATGCCAGCTCAGTGTTTTACAGATGTCGATAAGTTGTTTGTTTCTGTTAGATAATTAAGAGATACTAAAGATTAATTTTTAATCACTTTATGATTTCATTAAGCGACTAAGCCATTAATAACACTCATCGAACTATTTTATGACTGATAAAGATAAAATCATCGAAAAACTATCCAACAAAATAGTCATGTTAACTCAAGAAAATGAGCTTATTAAAGATGAACATAAAAAATTAACTGAGTACTTATCTGCGGCTCTAGATAGAACTGGTTTATTTATCTGGGAGCAACACATACCTAGTGGACAGTTAAAAATATTAGATCAAGCGTTTGGTAGCATGTGCGGTTTTGAAACCAATGAAATTGAATCAACAGTATCCTCTTGGAAAAACAACTTACATCCAGATGATAAAGAAAAAGTTATCGCTGCATTTGAAGAGCATTTAGCGGGAATAACACCCTACTTTTATATGACTTACCGCATGAAGCACAAGGACGGAGGTGATGTATGGGTATCGGATCGCGGTAGGGTTATTGAATTTGATGATGATAATAATCCTTTACGTATGACAGGAACACATACTGATATTACCCAAGAAAAACTTTATGAATTAGAGTTAGCTCAATATGCTAATTTAGATCCGCTCACTAATTTACTGAACAGAAAAGCCCTTCAACATAATTTTGAAGTCTACACTAACACCAGTAAATATTGTGGTGGTGCCTTATTTTTTATTGACTTAGACGATTTTAAATCAATAAATGATATTTATGGACATAAAGTGGGCGATAAATTACTGCTGCATGTTACCAGTAACTTTGATGCCTTAGCACCAACAGACGCCTTAATTGCCCGATTCGGAGGTGATGAATTCGCGATTATTTGTAAAACAACCGATAGACTAGCCCTTGAATTATTAGCGCAGTCGATATTAACAATATTAGCTAAACCCACTGAAATTGAAGGGATAAAAATATCAATTAATTTAAGTATCGGTATATGCGTTTTTGAAAAAAATAATGAAAGCTTTGCCAATATCTATGAGAGAGCTGACAAAGCGATGTATTCGGTGAAACGAAAAGGCAAAAACCATTATGCCTTTTGGGACGAAGACAAAGAAAGTTAAACGTCGAGTTCCTCTGTTTAAGCCTCCATTCCCCAGCCATCGTTATAGCCATTATACTTTGCAGCAAGTTGTTCAAGTTGTGCTTCTTGCGCGACAATCGCATCGTAGCAAGGTAGCATTTTTACAGTGCAATCTAAATCCCAAACATTAGGTGTTTCATCAGGATGAATGACTAATTCCATTTCAGGTGCATGTTCTGCTAAATAATCAGCCATTGCTTGGGCTTGTTCTTTTTTTTCGAACAATTGAAAAAACACGACGGGATGAATAATAGACAAATCAATACCAGCATCTTGCATTTCAGCCAAAATTTGGCCTGTTTCATCATTTGGAAAGGTCATAAAAGTTATTATCTGGGTAAAAAGTACTTCATTATAAACCGCTATTTTCTTCAACTCCACAGGAGAGTTAATTATTAATGTTTGAGTAGCTGCATAAATTATTCTGACAACTCAATTGACTCTTTGCGGGGTAGCGAGGACACCTTGCCACTGAACTCGACTCATCTGCTGTTTTCGCTAATAAAGAGGCGCCAATGGTATTAATAGCAAAGGCACATGTTAACTCTCCAAAGGTAATGTTAACTAGCACACATTGTTTTTTTGATGAGCAGGTTAAATTTTCTAGCAATATTTTTTGTTTGACCGAGACAAAGGTTTTACTTGTTAATGTATTCGTCTTGGCAGCAACGTTAACAAGAGAGGTTTCAATAACCGTGTTAAGCTTGTGTTTATTTCTTTTTTCTTTGCTTTTTTGAGCAGCCCTTTCCTGATCAAGCTGATGTTTTAAGTGCGTTGTTGCTATTTCATGTTCTTTTAATAAATACCCCAAGCCTAATAAAATAGTAATAAAAATCACTACGGCTATCAGTGTTATCGTTAACCATTTAAGCATTGTTAGCTTTACTTGCATCACGAGAATGAGGATATTTATCTATCATCGCATCAATAGCCCGGTAAATTTTCAATTGAGCCTCTCTACTATTATCGGTTTTAGCATTAATTTTCAAAGGGTAAACACTTCGCCAAACTGAACGTTTTTTTTCAGGGTCAAGTACATCAATAATTAAACTTCCCGGTTTAGTTTGCCACTGTTTTTTGTCCGCTTGCGCTTCACCGCCACGCAAACAAAGAGAACAATAAAGCACCCCTTTATTGTAGGTTAATAATTCCTTAGTGTTTTCATTAACAAGGTGATAAGTAATCACAATATCAGCATCATCTAGCGTATTATAAATAAAACCATTCTTATCTAATACTTGCTCTATGGCTAATTCAATACTGTTACGCGTGGTATAACTAATATTTTGAAACTGGCCAAAGTCAGAGTTACGCTTATAAAAAGCGTAGCTGCTTACCTTTGAAAAATTAAAGTTAGTTTGATATTTTGAAATGGCCGGTTGGTATAATGTACAACCTGAGAGCATTAGTGCTGAAAAGCATAGCAAGGTTATTAAAAAAATAAGCTGAAAAGATATTGGCTGGCTATTTTTAATCAAGAATAAAAGGCATAGATAATGAAAAGGATAACTTTAGCCTACCCTGCTGAAAAAAAATTACAACTATTTGCGCAAGTAATAAAATAACAGCAGAGCGTTTTGTGTAAATAGCTTACATCAACACAGATAAATCAACTTGGGTAAAATTAATGACCTTACCACCAAATTCAGCTGCAAAGGTTTGCGCATCTTTTTGTTTACTAAAACTTGCCAGCGTTTTACCCATCGCACCTGTTTTAATTGAGCCAGCAACAAACCATGCGTTGCGGGCATCAATAAAGTATTGGTCATTTGGTGTTTTCCACGGTGATTTACTCATATCGTGTACTAATATGGTGGTAACATTTCGCTTATTCTCAGGGTCTAAGTAAAAGCTAAACATATCGCGAGTCGAGCAAAACTTTTTCACACTATCGCCTTCCGCTTTAGTAAGACCCTTTCTAAATAATTCCCCTTTAGGACCACTAAAGTTTGAAATTAACATCCCACACAAATGACATTCATCGGCCGTTTCTATCGCCACGGCTTCATGTAACGATTGGGCGACCTCGTCATTTTTAGAACACGCAGACAGCAGTGCTGCCAACAATAGGGTTATCAATAAAAGGGGTAAGCTAGGCTTTAAAATATTCATTAGAGTGTTTTTTTCCTAAAAATAAAAATGGCAATAATGATAGGTACCATGACCCATGCCAGTAAAATGCTAAATAATTGCCCTTGTGACAGACTCGATTTTATTGCAATCGCTAAAGCGCCATTAACGTCACCACTATCAAGGCCGGCAAGATTTACTAATCTAAATATATCGGCTGGATTTAGCATCATTAATTGGGTAAGTCCCTGCTGGCTAATACCTTGTTCCACACCGACCAATAACGCCAGCAACGCTAAATCAAAAACTAACGCAAAGAAAAACCAAGTGATTAAAGCAAAACCCGCTGCTTTTGATTTTTCACTTACCGATAAACTGATCAAATAAGCGATGGCAGTAAAACTTAAACCTAATAAAACAGCACTCCCAATAAAGGTAGCAAAAACATTAAAAACGGCACTGTCGTTTAGTTGATAATATAAGATTAGCGCCGACGAGCCAAAGCCCAAAAGGGTTGCAAGTGCAATAATACCGCCTTGTCCTAAAAACTTACCTAATAACAGTTGGCTTTTACTTAAGGGATAAGTCAACAATAATAACAAGGTGCCGCTTTCTTGTTCACCCACAAAACTGTCGTAACTGAGCAGTAATGCAATGAGTGGAATAAGAAATACCGCTAAACTGGCCAGACTCGCTATCGTTGTTGATAAAGAGGTTACGCCTACTGTCCCTGACGCTGCAGCACCAAAATAGGTCAAACCAATAGACAAAATAGCAAAAATAACAGTAATTGACACTAGCCAACGGTTACGTAAACCATCATGAAATTCTTTGTTGGCAACGGCTAATATTTGTTTCATTAGCGGGGCTCCTTAACGGTATTTTTATTATCGACATGGTCAGCTAAATGGCGTGATAAATAAAATTGATAAACTTGCTCTAAATTGGCCGAATCAACTCTGACATCTTTAATCGCTTGATAACTCAGTAACTGACGCAAGGTCGCTAATTTATCTTGCTCAGGTACCGTCAGTAAGTCACCATGATTTTTATCTACTAAAAATTTAGCCAATTTAGGATCGCCTTGAAGCGAACCATTTAAACCTTCAACTTTGATGGTGACGGGCAAGGCGGCGGCTTGGCGTAACTCTTCTAAAGAGCCCATAGCAAGCACTTTGCCGGAAGATAATATCATCGCTCGGTCAATATGTTGTTCAACACCAGGTAAAACGTGTGAACATAAAATAACACTGGTTCCTTGGCTTTTTAGATCATCAACCGTTTTATAAAAATCAGCGGTTGCCATAGGATCTAAGCCAACAGTGGGTTCATCAAGCAACAACAGAGCTGGATTGCCGATAAAAGCCTGTGCTAACCCTAAACGTTGCCTCATTCCTTTTGAATACGTTTTAACTTGCCGCTTCATGGCATGAGCAACCCCAACTTGCTCGAGTAAAGCCATTGCATGTTTTTTGTCAAAGCCCTTAAGTTTAGCAAAATAACTAAGCACTTCTAAACCGGTTAATTGCTCATAAAAACTAACATTCTCAGGTAAATAACCAATTTTAGCGCGCATGTGCCAAGCTTCTTTAGAATCTGGTGCCATCCCCATCACTTTAACATTGCCATGACTTGGCGCAATAACGCCAAGAATAAGCTTCATCATGGTGGTTTTACCCGCACCATTATGACCAAAAAGCCCTAAGACTTCTCCCTGTGAAAGTTGCATATCAACAGAGTCTAGTGCTGTTAATTTGGGATATTTTTTACCCACGTTAGTTAGTTTAACCAGAGGTGTTTTGTCTGTAGTGTTCATCAATTTATATCCTTAATGCTCTGCACGTTGCACAACAGCAGATTGATTATCTGCCGTGTCAGTTTTTAGTGCCTCGGCATTAATCTTTTGTACCCTTGAGAGATTTTCATCAGTATTTCGGTGATGTGGTGAGGACATCAACGGAAAACTGTCTTTCACACCGGGTGGTTTTAGTACTGGAAATTGACGTTGCACCCATCGCAGAATAATAATCGCGGGGCTGTCCATTAGCATTTTCATTTCTGGGTATTGCCAAACTAATTTGTCGATACCATCGTTTGGTTCAAACATAACATCGCCAATGTTATCGTTATTCATATCCCAGCCGAGGTAATTACTCCAGTAATTACCTTTACTCGCTAAGCTCCACTCTTGCTTTTTATTGGAAACGTACTTAACTTGTGTCGGGTTATTAATAAAACTGTTACCGTAAATTTTAATATTTTCTGAACCAGCCGTTAAATGAATGCCTATTTCAGCGCCTTCGACAAGATTGTTTTTTAAAGTGTTATAACCTGAATTATAAACAAAGAGCCCTTTACCATCACGGCCTAATACTTTATTTTCAGGCTTTGTCCAAACACGTTTAACAATATTATTGCTGATAGTTGACTGTGTTATATAATTAAATAAAAAGCCATAATCTTCACTGTCTATCGTTGTATTCCCGCTGATAATTAATCGCCTAGAGCTCATTAGCGCATAGCCAGCTCGCGTGTTATAAGCAAAATTATTAATTACCGAATTGTCGTATGAATACATATAATGAATGCCATATCGTAAGTCGTGCAGAGTATTATTTTCTAAAATATTCTCTTGACTAGAAATAATATAAAGCCCATCACGGGTGTTAAATATTTCATTGCCTCGGACTTCAGCATGTTTCACGATAGAAAGCTGAATACCGTTACCTCTATCGGCTGAGCGTAAGCTCAAATTACCTTCAACAGTATTATTAAGGACTTTTATGTGTTCGCTTTTTTGTAACCAAATACCAAAGCCATCACCTTTAAGCTTGTTGTTTTTAATCACTATATGGCTGGATTTTTTTTCAGAATAAATAGCAGAATGTTGCTCAGTAAGGTTACTTCCCCAATTAACTATGGTGAGATTTTTTATGGTGATGTTAGAGTTTTTCAGTAGCAAAGCATGACCATCACCTTGCGCATCAATAATCACTTTGCCTAAGTCATCACGCTGGGCTGAAAGTGTAATCGAATGTTCAATAATGAAGTTGCCTAAATAACGACCGGGAGTAAGAATAACAACATCACCATCAACGGCTTTATCAAGCTGTTGTTGTAAATTATCTTGTGGCGTCAGCTTAATATTTTCAGCGCAAAGCGGCTTAATAAAAAGACAAAACACACTAATAAATATAAACACTGATTTGCATTTTACCAAGAGACAACCACCAAAAATCAATAATATTTGTAAGTAAAAAAAGCATATCACCTTTTAATGATATGCCCTTGATCTGGATTAACTTCGTTAAACGTAAAGTCTATTAAAACTAAAATGTACTTAACTTAGTACTAAGCTTCAACCAACATACGACCGCGCATTTCCATGTGTAATGCATGACAGAACCAATTACAGTAATACCAATAAACACCGGGTTTATTTGCCATAAAAGTAATAGAAGCCGTTGCTTGTGGACCAATTTCCATTTGAGCGCCGTGATCAGTCATACAAAAACCGTGGGTTACATCTTCTACTTGGTCGAGGTTAGTGACGATAACAGTCACTTCATCACCTAACTTCACTTTAAATTCAGTCATACCGTAAGTTGGCGCGATTGAGGTCATGTAAACGCGTACTTTTTTACCATCACGAATAATTTTGTTTTCAGAGTACACATCTACGCCATCACGTTTTGCTATAGCAATTGTTTCTGCAAACATTGGATCCGTACGAGGCCACAATTTTAATGGTTTCATTTTAGTGCGGTGTACCATCATACAATCATGTGGTTCAGCAAATGCAGGTCCATCGTGAACAATTTTCATTTCGTCACCTGAAATGTCAATTAATTGATCGTTTTCTGGACGTAAAGGACCAACAGGTAAAAATCTGTCTTTAGAAAACTTACATAAAGAGACTAACCATTTACCATCAGCATCACGTGTTTCTCCCATTGTTGTATGGTTGTGACCGGGTTGATAATGAACATCTAGTTTTTGACGAATATAGTTCACTTTCTTACCATTGTGGGCATCAATAGCATCTTGAACATTCCACTTAGCAATTTGGCTATCAAGAAATAATGTTGTGTACGCATTACCTTTGTTATCAAATGCGGTATGAAGTGGGCCTAAACCTAATTCTGGTTCCGCAATAATCGTATCACGTGGTTTAATTTCATCAGCGAATAATGCATCTAATTTTTTAATTGAGATGATTGAAACGGTCGGTGATAATTTACCGTTAGCGATGAAATACTCACCATTAGGTGACGTGTTCAAACCATGTGGTGATTTAGGAACCGGAATATAACGCGTTAATTGAGAGCCTTTACGACCATCTAAAACAGGTACATTGTTGCCATTATAAGTTTTGAATTTACCTGCCTTAACTGCAGCTTCACAACGCGCTAGACTAAATACAACAACATGATCGCGTTCAGATGTGATCATTTCACCCAAGCTCATCCCCATTTCTGAGTTGTAACATGTAGATGCAAAATATTTTCCATCATAATCAGCGTCGGTGTTATCTAAGTTACCATCAACGATGACTTGGAATGCCATTTCCATCGTTTCCGCATCAATCACGTTATATATTGAACGATAAGTACTTACATCTTCTAAAGAGGCTTTACCATCATTGACAATTGGCACCTCAAACTCGCCATTACATACTATGTATTTTGTATAGGGTACTTTTTGTACACGTAAACCGTGAATTGCTTGTGTATTAGGAACGGTAAGCATTTTATCCGTTTTCATCACATCACATCGAATGCGTGCTACACGTGTATTTGATTTATCGTTAATGAAAACATATTTACCGTTATAACGACCGTCAGTCATACTCATATGAGGGTGATGCGTATCGCCAACCATAATATTGGCACTATCGCCTTTAATACGTTTAGACTCGTTTGTTAAGCCCCAACCAGTCGCACTATCAATGTTAAAGACAGGAATACGCATTAACTCACGCATTGATGGAATACCCATAATACGTACTTCACCAGATTGACCACCTGACCAAAAACCATAATACTCATCTAAATCACCAGGATGAACAAACGGATCACTGCCGGCATCTTTAGCACGAGCTTGTGCCATTGATGAAAACATAGCTGCCGTCATTGGAGCAGCAACAACACCAGCACCTAATATCGCTGTTTTACCAAAAAACTTACGTCTACCTTCGTTCTCTAACTCTACGTTATTAGAGCTTTTATCGTCATTACTCATTACTTTTCTCCATTATGGTTAATTTTTTTAATATTGATTCCAACACTTGCTTGTATACTTTTATTTACTTGCTAACCGACATTTACTGCTTCTATTTCTGTTTCTTTATACTTTGCTTTTTTGCGTGCTAATTTTTTCAATGGTGGACATTTCTCATCGTTAAAGTAAGTGACTTGGCAGTCGAGACAATAGTGACACTCGCGCATATTGATCACGCCATTAGGGTCTATCGCTTGAATTTCACACTCTTTAGCACAGGTTTTACAAGGCTGACCACATTCAGGGCGACGACGTAACCAGCTAAATAAACGAATACTATTACTGGTTGATAATGCCGCGCCTAATGGGCACAAATAACGACAAAAGAATTTGCGATTAAAGATATTGATAATCAAGAGTACTGATGCATATAAAACAAATGGCCATTCTCGATCAAACTTTAATAAGAACGTTGTTTTAAAAGGTTCAACTTCAGCGAAATGTTCAGCCAGTGATAATGATTCCATCGACAAACCAAAAAGTGCTAATAGAATCAGATATTTAATGGCCCATAATCTTTCATGCACGGCCCAAGGTAATTCAAATTGTGGTATTTTTATGTAGCGAGCAAAGATATTCATCAACTCTTGTAAAGCGCCAAATGGGCACAACCAGCCACAATAAACCGCCCGGCCCCATAAAATCATGGTAACGGCTGCCGCTCCCCATAAAATAAATATAATCGGGTCGAGTAAGAATAAATCCCACGAAAAATCAGACATTAAGGCTTGTAAGAAAGTAAATACATTGACCACAGACAACTGGCCACCCCATGACCAACCAATAAAGACGACAGTAATAATCAAAAACAAATGACGGAAGTTGTGCATAAAAGTTGGGTGGCGTACCAATATATCTTGAAAAAACAAACTCATGACAACGATAGCAAGTAAAATAATCAAGATAATGACTTCAGCTTCTTTCTCTTGCCAAACTTCTTGAATCAAGGTTAACTCTGGCTCAGGATAAATAAGAGCTGGACGGTCAACATACTTATCTAATGTGTGATAATCGCCTTTGAAAGAGGTAAATAAGCTATCGACTGCGCCTAATTGGCGGCGAACAAGTAACTCCACCTGCCAATCAACACCGGGGTTAAACTGGTGCTCGGCACGGACAATAAATAATGACATTTCTTTAAACCTAGGTGCGCCAGCAATATAAAGATCAGTAACACGGTTATGATCTAAATCACGAAAGGCAAAGGCTTCGTTATTTTGTAGTATTTGAATACGATCAAAAATACCGCCACGCACATAACCCGACCCTTTATAAGAATAGCCATTTCCCAGCATAATAATGGCATGTTCACCCTCTTTAAGGCTTGCCATTAACCATTGATATTCACTATCGCCTAATAAGTTACGACCCACCGTTGGGATATCAGCCTGAGCAAAGTAAATTTCAGCAAACAGCTGTTGTTTCTGCTCTGCACTTGCTTCATCAACATGCTCAACTCTAGTCCCCGCAAACGCTTCATCAACTATTTTTCTATTTAAGGCTAATTTTCGAATGGAGCCGTCACCAAGGAGTCCTTGCCAATCAAGCTTTTGATAGACATCTGGGTATATTCTGGACATAGGTTGAATAATGTCTTGGCTAGCTTTAATAATACCTAAAGAACGAGCGACTTTTGTTGCCGCTTTAGTAATTGCTACATTCATCACCATGACAGTAACAGTTGCACCAGAAAGCCCATCGATATGAATAACGCCTTCCTTGTTATTCCCACCGACCTTTAATCTGTCACTGACGTTTAAACCATTATATTGATCAGCAAATTCATACAGTTTACTTTCAGGGATGCCAGCAAGAATAATAGGTTCATGATGCTCTAGAACTTTAGCTCCCAAATAAACACCTGCTGGGCTAATGGCGACTAACATATTGACTGGCTCACCAGAATAAGCTGGCATTTTAGCTAAGTCGTTTGTTTCAAAAGCATAGCCAATAATGTCTTTGTCTTTATATATGGTCCAAATTAACGGTTCACCTTGCTTATCTGATATTGATGTTGCTTCTGGGAATATTTCATGGATAAGTGGAATAGGGTCTTTAGGCGGGCTAACAAACAAAGCTTGTGCAGGCATTACTACAGATAAAAATATCGAAAGCATTAATAGCAAACTGTTAATTTTAGATGTCTTTACTCTATTCTTAGCCATGACTTAACATTCTTTTATTTAATTTTAATTCAGTAAACCTAAAGGTACTACTGCGACAATATGTCGCATATATTACGCTCACGGTTAAACAGTGATCTGATGTAGATCAATAAACAAAAGAAAAATAACCCTCCAAAATATAGGGTTAAAGAAACATTAGTATCAGGAAAGGTAACAACTAGCGTCGTAGAATATCTGCAGTGGCTGTAGAGTGATAACGGTGGTGTTTCAATTTAGGTAATCGATAATCGAGCTTAGTTTAGGGGCAGAGCTCTACTGGCAGCGGATAATAATGACGATGGTGGTTATGGCAGCAATGGTGTCATTACTCGCAATACTAGCAATACTAGCAATGCAGAATAAAAGTCAGTTTAGAAGCAGAACTCTACTGGCAGCAGATAAAGTCGACAACTAGTATCACTATCGTATATTGATATCTGGTGTAGTATTAATGTCGCCATCTTCGCTTATAGTTGCTGGTGTACCATTTTTTAAGACAAGAACAGCAGTACTGCCACTCGATGTAAACCGGGTAAAGCGGAGTTCATAGCCATATTTAGTTAAACTTAGTGCAGCAAAACGTTGAGCTAACGTTAATTTTTTCCAATTATTATCAGATTCAAACTCACTGTCATCAAAATATTGTCGCCGTTCGATTAAATTATTTCTCTCGGGTTTATTTTCCATAGTGCGGCTCAATACTGTATTTAATATTTGGTTCAACAAAATAACAACTCGACAACTTTAATGAGTGGGATTTATCGGTTAACAACCTTAACTCGACACTTAAATTAAGCACAAATTATTCCAAGATTAAAATACTGTTCTTTAACAACAAATTGGAGATAAAGCATTCTGTACTTACGACTAGATTTAGCGTTAGTGTAAAAAAAATTGACGAATAATTATTAAGCAATTATGCTGGATTTTATTACTGAGATAATAAATAAAAGTCATTATGATTTTAGCGTAAAACACCTGACTCTTTAATGCACTGATAAAAAAGCCAGTAATAAATACTGGCTTATACATAGGTTATAAATATGTGAGGTTATTTTACTGTTACTTTAGCAAATTTACGTTTGCCAACTTGGTAAATAGCCGTAGTCCCCGAAGCAATACGTAACTTGCTGTCGGTAATTTTTTCACCTTCAATTTTAGCCGCCCCTTGCTTAATCATTCGCATGGCATCTGAAGTACTCGCTACTAAGCCCGCTTCTTTTAGTAGGTTAGCAATAGCGATGTCACCACTGTCATCGGCTATCTGAACTAATTTATCCTCAATTTCATCAGGCATTGCGCCTTTTTGAAAACGATTAATAAATTCTTGATGTGCCGCCTCAGCCGCTTCATCATAATGAAAACGAGCAATTAACTCTTTGGCTAAATCGATTTTTACATCGCGAGGGTTCATTCCTTCAGCAATTTTTGTTTTATAGCCAGCAATTTCTTCCATTGGCTTAAAACTCAACAGTTCATAATAGCGCCACATCAATACATCAGAAATAGACATTATTTTACCAAACATTTCTGTTGGGCTATCCGTTATACCAATATAGTTATTAAGCGACTTAGACATTTTCTGTACACCGTCTAACCCCTCTAAAAGAGGCATCATTAAGACCGTTTGCGGTCGTTGCCCCTCTGATTTTTGTAATTCGCGCCCCATTAACAAATTAAATTTCTGATCAGTGCCACCTAGTTCAACATCAGCCTCTAAGGCTACAGAATCCCAGCCCTGAACGAGAGGATACATAAACTCATGAATGGCAATAGATTGACCGCTGGTGTAACGTTTTTTGAAATCATCACGTTCCATCATACGGGCAACCGTCTGACGAGATGCCAGTTTTAACATACCAGCAGCGCCTAGCTTATCCATCCAGGTAGAGTTAAAAGCAACCGTTGTTTTAGCTGGGTCTAGAATTTTAAAAACTTGTTCTTTATAAGTTTCAGCATTTGCCAGCACGTCTTCTCTTGTTAACGCTTTACGCGTAACATTTTTACCGGTTGGATCACCTATCATGCCAGTGAAGTCGCCAATTAAGAAAATAACTTCATGGCCAAGTTGTTGAAACTGACGCAACTTATTAATTAATACCGTATGACCTAGATGTAAGTCTGGTGCTGTAGGGTCAAACCCTGCTTTAATTTTTAGTGGCTTTCCCGTTTTTAATTTTTCTAGTAATTCACTCTCTAGCAAAATTTCTTCTGCACCACGCTTAATTTCAGCAAACGCTTGGCTGACATCAGTCATCGACTTAGCTCCAAAAAATATAATCATAATTTATTGCTCGATTCTACTGCAATAATGCCTTGGGTGAAAAGCCTTAAGTTAATATTTAGGGCAATTGTTCTATTTTTTAATTATTGCAGCTTGTTTTTCAAGGAAGAAGTGCCGCTGAGTCCCCGAGATCACTCACCTTTACGGTAATTAAATTTTACTCAAGGCTATTTTTTGATATAGTAAACGATAGCTATCGTATTAAGATACATGAAATTAGGTTGTAGTCTGTTGAAAAACATAAAAAAATTCTATTTACAGTTACCAAAACCGCATAGGGTAATTATTAGCTCATTCAGCATAATTGTGTTGTTGTTACTCCTTATTCCTTCGGAAAAGGCAACAGCCAGTCGTCAATTGACAGATACGTCACTAGAAATAGGTAAACGTTACGCATTAGCTTTACCTGAAGTTGAAGTTGAAGATATCTCCTTAGACACGCCTGCTAGCAATATCGAATCATCAATAAATAAAGAAAATATAACGGCACCTATTAACAGTGAAGAAGAGACACTAACCTGGAAAAAAGCAAAAGTACGCAGTGGTGACTCTCTTGCCAAAGTATTTAAACGCCTTGGCTATAGCGCGAGAACAACATACGACGTGAGCTCATCAAAAGGTGACTACAGTAAATTATTGAAAAAAATTAATGTTGGTGATGTCTTTCATATAGGCCAAAACGCAGCAGGAGAGCTAGCAGTACTGACCTACTCTTTATCAAAAACAGAAACCTTATATGTAAAACTAATTGATGATGGCAGTTACCAATCAAGTAAAGAAACCAAAACGGTAGAAATTCGAGAAACTATTGCCCACGGTGTTATAAAAAGTAATTTTTGGAATGCTGGTATTGAATCAGGTTTAAACGATGCACAAATAATTAACCTTGCTAATATTTTTGGTTGGGATATCGATTTTGCCTTAGATATTCGTGAAGGGGATAGTTTTCATGTTGTTTTTGAAAATCGATATGTCGATGGCGATCATATAGGTACAGGTAAGATTCTTGCCGCTGAATTTATTAATAAAGATGATCCTTTTCAAGCCATTCGCTTTACAGACGGCGAATATTATTCTCCTGATGGCAGAAGTATGCGCAAAGCTTTTTTACGTGCGCCGGTAAACTTTAGGTATATTAGTTCAAATTTCAAACCAAAGCGTTTTCATCCTATTCAAAAGCGCTGGAAAGCTCATCGTGGTACTGATTACCGTGCAAATAAAGGTACACCTGTTGTAGCTGCAGGTAATGGGAAAGTGACCCATTCAACCTATAACAAATATAATGGTAATTACGTATTTATTCAGCATGGTAATGGCATTGAGACTAAATATTTACACTTTTCAAAAAGAAATGTTAAAAAAGGGCAACGGGTAAAGCAAGGTGACGTTATTGGTTATGTCGGTTCAACTGGCATGTCAGAAGCATCACATTTACATTATGAATTTTTACTTAATGGCGTACACCGTAATCCAAGAACGGTAAAGTTACCTGATGCTAAACCCATTAATAAGAAATATGCTGCTGAGTTTTCGGTATTATCAAGCCAACGCTTAATGGAACTTTCAGGCTCTAGACAAGCTTTGTTGGCGATGCAGACGCATTAACCCTCTTTAGCCCAATAATAATTAGCGAGTATAAATGACAAAAGCTACGTTTTATATTGGGTTAATGTCTGGCACTAGTGCCGATGGCATTGACTTAGCCCTTGTTGACTTTACTAGTGGAAGTGCCGAACTAGTTGCTAGTTATTATCAAGCATATGACAATGTCACTCGACAAAAAATCACTGAGCTTTATCTACCCAATCATAACGAAATAGACAGAGCCTTTTCACTTGATATTACTCTTGCCCATCAATTTAGTGAGGCAATAAGTACACTATTAGACAAAGAAAACTTAGTAGCTACTGATATTATTGCTATTGGTAATCACGGTCAAACCATTCGACATCGCCCAACTCAAAGCTCTGCTATTGAAGCGCCTTTTACTTTACAAATAGGCTGCAATCAAACGTTAGCGGTATTAACCGGCATTAGAGTTATTGGTGACTTTAGAACAAAAGATATCGCCTTAGGTGGACAAGGTGCTCCTTTAGTCCCTGCATTTCACCAATTTTTATTACCTGCCACTGAAAAAGAAACATTTCTAGTGAATATAGGCGGTATAGCTAATATCACTTTTTTGCCTAAAAAAAACTCGTCCAAAAGTGTATTAGGCTTTGATACCGGCCCAGGGAACGCTCTTTTAGATGCATGGTGCTTTGAACACTCAGGAAAGAGATTTGACAATAACGGCGACTGGGGAAGCTCTGGAACGATTAACCAAGCACTATTAATACAATTACTAAGTGATGACTACTTTTTGTTATCAGCCCCCAAAAGTACTGGCCGTGAATATTTTACCTTGCAATGGTTAGCGCCCTTTCTCACCCCATTACAAATAAGCGCTGTCGACGTACAAGCAACTCTCACCGCCTTAACTGCTTGTTCTATAGCCGCCGACATTAAAAAAACATCAAATTCAGCAGATGTATATTTATGCGGAGGAGGAATCGATAATAATTTTTGTTATAAGCTTATAAAGCAAGAGCTTAACAACTTCAATGTTAATAAGGTACATTCACTAAAGCTGAATAATAACGCACTAGAAGCAATGGCATTTGCTTGGCTCGCATTCGCTTATGACAAAAAAATCTATGGAAATATCCCAGCAGTAACAGGGGCTAGAAAGTCAACAGTACTCGGTTGTGAGTTTTTTGCCTAATTCACTCTAGACCTAAGTAACTTTATCTTTATAATAAAATATTACCTGTTTAAGTAAACATGCTCATTTAGCAGATTAATTGAACTAAACAATCTATTGTAAATCTGAATAACATAGGGTTTATTTATCAATGTCAACACAGCAATTTAGGCGAGGAGGTTCAATGGAATTTCATGATATTCATATTGGTATGAAATGCGGTAGTAAAAAAGGTAGTGGTACAGTCACCTGGATTGACGGTTCAACGCGCACTATTTATATGGCAAATACAGAAGAAAACAATAGCTTTGAAGTGGACTTTGAAGAAATCATAGAAGACCCTCAAGCACATAATAATACTGACGCCTATTATTAATCACTATGGTGACCCATTACATAAAATAAAAAGCCTCTTTTTAAAGAGGCTTTTTATTCGATAATAAACTTTTATTTCAATAGGTTAACCGCCAACCTTCAAATTGGGTAAGTTAGTATTTGCAATCGTCGATAATACAAGTGAGACCATAAAAAAGAAGAATGTTGTTGCCCCTATCGTCGCTCGAAACACCTCATCATTGTTCTCTGAAAACGTTAAAACTCCGCCAAAAACCATGGCAAGCATAAAACAAATAATGCCAGTAACCTTAGCCAATTTTTGTAAAAAACCTTTTTTGGTTTGTGTTAACTCTGTAGTTATTTCTTTGCTTGTGCAATTTTCGCCATTTTTATGTGCTGACATCGTAGAACTCTCCTCAATGATCAATAACCGTATAATAAAACAACACGTTGATCATAATTAAACACCGCCATTTTTTGTTAAATATAACGGCTAAATATTACATTTTAAATTGTGATAATTGCTGATTAAGCTCGTAAGCTAACTCGAGTAACTGTTCACTTATCTCTTTACCACGTATCGCATCTTTACTTGATTTTTCTGCAACGTCACTAATATTGACAACATTGACATTAATTTCGTCAGCCGCTAAATTTTGTTGCTGTGCTGCACTAGCAATTTGTGTGTTTAAATCATCAAGCTCTGTTATTTGCGACGTTATTTCCACTAATAAACTGGCTACATTCGTTACATCTTCTGCCTTTTCATTTGCCTGCTGACTAACATCATTCATAGAGTTAACCGCATTACTGGCATCGACTTGTAATCCCCTAATCGTTAACTGGATTTGGTCAATAGACTCTCTGGTACGCGTGGCTAATGAGCGCACTTCATCGGCAACCACTGCAAAGCCTCGCCCTTGCTCTCCGGCTCTTGCTGCTTCAATAGCGGCATTCAATGCCAATAAATTGGTTTGTTCGGCAATACTGGTTATTACTTCTAAAACACCTCCTACTTCATGAGTTTTGTCGCTTAATGCAGCTATCATAGCGGTATTATCAATTACCTTATCACGCAATAAACCAATGCCATCTTTAGCATTTTCAACTAATTCCAGGCCTTGCGTTGCTTTTTCTCGTACCGACAGTGAATTCTCAGCGGCGGTTTGAGTATTACGATGTACTTCACTCGCAGATGTATCTAGTTCATTAATTGCAGCGGCTACAGAGTCGGTGCCGTTCTTTTGTTCAAGCACAGCCGCACGCATTAAATTCGATATTTCATCAACACTTTTTGCTGAAACAATTAATTTGTCTGTTGTTGATGAGATGGATAAAAAACTTGTTCTAAATTTTTGCATCATGCTATTCAATGCCACACTTACTGCACCTAATTCATCATCATGATGTACTTTGATTTCTTTGTTCAAATCTAAATTATGTTCTACATCGTTAATGGTTTTTCTAAGCCGTTTGAGGCGACTAAAAATCAATTTTTTTATGGTTAAACTTAATAACCAAAAGCTAACAACAGTGATAACTAACTGTAGGATCGCTGCTTGAGTTATAGAACTCATAATTTGCTGGTCAACTTTAGACAGATCATAGGTCACCTTTACCGCGCCTAATATTTCATTTTCTTTGACTTGATGACAGGTTAAACAGTTAGTGCCACGGTAGTCTGAACTGGCACGAATAGGCGAAATAAAACTCATCATTCGCTTACCGTCACGTTCAAAAACATCAAACGCTTTAGTGCCGTTTATACCTTGTTGTTCAAAATTACCGACCGCTTTTTGATCAGCAAAACCGTCACCAAAAATAGCCGTTAAAGCAGGCGCTCGAATAATACGTGCCTCAACAATTTCATCTTGGCTCTGTATTTTATTTTGTATTAACTGACGATTTACTATTGTCCCGGTTAACATCATAGTATTCACAGAGTCAAAATAATTAAGTGCTAAACTTTCTAGGTTACGTTCAACAAAATTTTCACTGAGCTCTTTTTCATCATAATAAAAGAATATGACTGTGGTACTTAAGAACGCTATTGCGATAAGTACTAATGCAGCATTAATCTTTACTGCCAATGATAGTGTAGAAAACATTGTGTTCATGAACCCGATAGTTAAAAGTCATTAAAGTGTAAATTATTATCATAATAAAACTTTGATTTACTTTAACAATCGAGCATATATTTTTATCTGTTTTTGATAAAACCAACCATTTTATAACTCATCTCTTTACTTATTTATTATCTTCATAGATCGAGGGCAATTGTAGAAATGGAATAAACATGGAAACCGTTAAATACAATCGGAAACTGGAATGATTACGTTTAAGCGCAGTATCTGCCACAAAGCGGTCTAAATTTACGAATAAAAATCATCCTTCATAACGATCACTTTGATACGATTGCTTACATAAGCCTTGGCTTATCTCAGTGTAACTATTTCGACAACTAATTAGCTAAAAGGATAAGCTTTGTTAGTATGAATTATTGTTCAAGCTATAAAACTGAGGATTAGTGGTGTTGAATATTAAGTTAAAGTGCTTGAAAAGCTCTACGCATATGTCATAGCAAAGGATTAAGAATTCTATGGTGATAGTTTACTGATGAAACTACCTAATTTACCAACCACCAGAAACAAAAAAACACCAATCATGACAATTGATGTTTTCTATAATCAAAACTTAAAAACTAGATTAAGATTGTTTCTTAAATCTACGTGCTGCTAACCCCATAACACCTAATGCAAAAATAGCAAGACTTGTAGGTTCTGGTACGCTGGTTAAGTCACCATTTATTACAAGATTATCGAACCCTGCATTGTTACCATTCCCTTCACCACTACCTGTTAATCTAAGAATGTAATCATTGTTAGCTAAAAGAAAATATCCCTCAAGATCTACGCTAACGTTATGACCGTTAACATTGGTGAATGCACCATTATTGGCAAATATATCATCAAGTAAAGTGAATTCTTTTAGAAAGATATTAGATGAATCAAATAGTGATACAGCAATATCTAGATTTCTTTGAACGTTTTGAAAGTTACCTGAGTTGTTAAATATATAAGCATCTAATGTTAGAGACGATAAGGATATATTATTTTGATATAGCAAATTCAATGAAATATCTACAATCCAATCTCCTTCGTTAGAAAGGTTACGGTCTACAGCAAACTTGTTTTGTGAGTCAGTTGTATCAAATAAGTTATAGTCAGCAGATAAATCACCTGGTGAACTTAAGCCATCTAGAATCCAATCGAGATTTGATGCCGTATCTCCAGCAACAGTTCGATTATCAAAATCTGTCGATGCAATAATTCCAGCATTAGCGCTACTAGCTAACATTATCAGTCCGGCTACAGCCACTTTTAAAAATTTATTTTTCATTTGTATTGCCTTTTAATACCTTGTCCACTAATTTTGGTAGGTAAATGCTAAAATAGTAATCAATCAACCCACTTTATTGCAGTAAACACGCCAACTTTATAAAGATCAATATTTTCAGTGTTTTGGTTGATAATGTGCATTTTAATATAATTACATTGTAAAGTAATTCGACACAAATAAACTTATCAACCACTTAATTTAATTGAAAAATATTAACAAGTAATCATTTTAAGTAATTTAAATTCACATATGTAATAAGATGGTCAGATATTGGTGGCATGACCTGAATTGTGTTGATGATTGCTCTACTTCCACTTATGACTATCAGTTGCCCTAAAGAATAAACAGTAGTTAACGTCAACAATGCCGACTTTCCTGACTGTAATACTAAAATATAATCATAATAAGAAACAGACAGTTCGCGTTTGAATAGATCAGATAAGGCGTCTTTTTTGTTGCAGAAAACTTTATAAAGCATCTAATGAAAACATACCAACAGAGTCTACTTTTAGTCAAAGCATCAACAGATAAACAACGTTACCAGCAGGTTTGCCTGAGCGCTAACAAAACTTAGCTTGACGTAACATTATATTAAGGCCAGTACGCTTCAATGTTGAATTGAAAGTATTACCAATCTTAAGGTTTGCTTGTTCAAATAGATCAGCCGTTAGTGATGATAAGTTTAAGATGTTTGTGGCAGAATTCATTCGATGTCTCTTTTGGCTTTTTACGTTGTCTAGTTAACAAGTATTTACCACATTGAGACATCACTTATTTAAAATCATCGTCTTATTATCATTGTTTTATTATATTTGAATCCCGAAACTTGAGTTGATTTTATACAAAAATGTTTAGTTGTTATTTTAAACTTATCATACGACCTTTTTACGTTGCTCTGCTAATCCCATGGCGAGTATAAAAGGGTTTTCCTTTTGCTGTGCTATAAAATTAGCTTTGCTTTGTAAATTAAGCCAATGATGGCTGATCAAACTCTGCGCTACTGCGCCACCTAAGGTAGCACCTGGGCCCAGAATAATAAGCTTATCGGGCGCAAACTCTTTAATGGCTACCTCTATCGCTTTTGAAAAGTTATAAGGTTCTACCACTTGTGTATTAAGCGTGTAGTTATGTAATTGCTCAACATCGCAACTATAAGGTTGCCACACTTGCCCTAAGCCATCAATTAATGGTATTTCAGGGGCATTAAACAGTTGTGCTGGCAATAGTTCCACCGCCCGCTTTGAAACATCACTTAGCAGCGGCGTATGAAAAGCCGCATGGTTAAATAAATTCATTGGATAACGGTCTTGCACCACAGGCAGTAACGCTTCTAACGCTTTCAAACCGGCCTTATTACCACCAAATACTATATAACCACCTAAATTAATCGAGACATAAACTTCACATTCACTTTGTTGATTTGCTTGTGCTAACCATTGCATAACCTTGTGTTCTTGCTCTCGCTCAATATTCCACTCATCGTTAATGATTGGATATATCATTTGTCCGCCAATCACACCTTTTGTCATCATCGAGCCCATGGTATTAATTAGCTTAATAGCTTGTTTGGGCTTCAATGCGCCAGCAACCGCTAATGCTATATACCAACCCATGGAGTTGCCAGTAACCGCGACAATGTCGAACTCGTCTTTATTAATGGCTTGATAATCTGATAACGCACAAGCATAAATAAGTGCCGAAGCATTTTCACCAGCAGTATGGGTACGCATACTGTAATTTTCCATACCATCAAGTTCAGAAACTTTCATTTGCCCTTGGCTGTCGCGAAAATCATCAATTAGAGAAACTATTTCGGTTTTATCGCTATGCAAACGCTGTAAATATCCTAGTTCTTCTTTATTGTAGGTACCTCGGCCAGGGCAAATAACTACCGCTCTTTGCTTTTTCTTATTCATGGATTTTACTAGCGCTTTATCGGTATTTTTTATTGACGAACTCATTGGCAAATCTCCTTCGCAGCATCGACAATATTATTAACCGATGGTAATACCTCATAGGCTGCAGCGCCTAGAGGAATAAAGCTATCACTGGCGGTAACGCGTTTTATTTTAGGACATTCACTTGTTTTCTCATGAATTAAAGTCACTAGCGCTTCACTAATTGAGCCCGTTTGACGACATTCATCAACAATAAGCACATGCTCACAATCATTCACTTGCGCCAAAATACCTTTTTCATCTAATGGTGCTAACCAACGTAAATCAACAACACGTGCATCAATACCCTGCTCTGCTAATTTTGCTTGTGCTTGGCGCGATAAATAATTGCCATTGCCATACGTTAAAATACACAGTTGTTTACCTGAGCCAGCAACCTTAACGCCTAAATCGATACTGCTGTCTGCCAATTCAGGAGGCTGATACTCAAAGGTCCATAAACCATCACCTTCTTGGTGTAGGTCTTTCGCCATGTACAACGCTATTGGCTCTAAAAATATCACCATACGTTGTTGCTCTTGCGCTAAACGCACACTAGCGCGCATCATTTCAACTGCATCGGCACCATTTGACGGACAAGCGATGATTAACCCTGGAATATCGCGAAAAACGGCAAAAGAGTTATCATTATGAAAATGACCACCAAAACCTTTTTGGTAGGCCAAACCCGCAATGCGGATCACCATGGGATTAGTAAATTGCCCATTTGAGAAAAACGGTAATGTCGCCGCTTCGCCACGAATTTGATCTTCAGCGTTGTGCACATAAGCTAAAAATTGAATTTCAGGGATAGGTAAAAAACCGTTGTGCGCCAAACCAATAGCGGTACCTAAAATCGTTTGCTCATCTAACAAGGTATTAATCACCCGGCTTTTGCCAAAACGTTCACATAACTTTGCCGTAACGTTATAAACGCCGCCTTTTTTGCCAATATCTTCACCGCACATAACAATACTGGGATATTCAGCCATCAAGTCCATCAATGCCCAGTTAATCAATTTTGCTAAATGCTGTTTTTTAGGTAGGTTATGTTTCTCATGTTTAAAAATTTCTGCGCGAGTTTTATCGCTAACTAACACCGAGCTTCGTGCTTTAGTAACGTTAGGTATAATGCTTGCCATTACGGCATCAGCACTGGTCAGTTTTTCCTTGCTAGCGGCATTTTCAGCAATAACCTCAATGCGCTTTTCAACGTCTTGATAAATATCGATTAGCTCTTCAGTCGTTAAAATATTGTTTTCTAAGATAATGCGCGCGGTGTGTAATAAAGGATCTTGAAACTCTGTTGCCGTAATGTCAGCCATATCACGGTAAACAAACTCAGCATCAGAGCCCGCATGCCCCAAAATACGCACAGTGCGGATATGTAAAAACACGGGTTTACGCAATTCTCGAGCAATTCGCTCTGCTTCTTTTGCGGTTTTATAGGTATCTAAAATATTTAAGCCATCACAATAGAGGTAAGTTAAGCCGGCTCTATTTTCATAATTAGCGGCGATCCAGCCTTCCGGTGTAGCCGTTGAAATACCAATACCATTATCTTCACAGACAAAAACAATTGGCATAGGTATAGACTGATAAGCTGCCCAAGCTGTGCTGTTAATTGCCCCTTGTGTAGTGGAGTGATTCGATGAAGCATCACCAAAGTTACAAATAATGACGCCATCGTCTGGGATCTCACCTTTATGCGCTAAACGTTTTGCTAACGGAATGCTATATGCAGCGCCCATCGCTTTAGGCAAATGCGACGCTATGGTACTTGTTTGTGGTGGAATAGAGAGCGCTTTACTACCAAGCACTTTATGACGACCGCCAGAGATAGGGTCATCTTTTGATGCAGCAAATGACAATAGCATGTCATATAAAATCGTTTGTCCTGGTACTTGCTTACTTCGCTGAATAACAAACGCACCGCTGCGATAATGCAAAAATGCCATATCTGTCGGACGAAATGCCTTAGCATAAGCAGCATTACCCTCATGACCTGAGCTACCAATAGTATAAAAACTTTGACCTTTTTTCTGCATCACACGTGATTGCAAATCAAGGTGGCGACTCATTACTTGGGTTTCAAATAGATCAATAACTTCAGCTGAACTTAATCCAACATCACTAGGAGTTAAAGCACAAGTTGATTCAGGCAAAGTTTGGGCGCGAACAAAGTTAATAAAGTTTTCTTTCACCAGCTGATTACGATCAGACATGATATCTCCACGGGGAATTATTATTATTATTGTGGTTTAAAACTAATGCTATAGGGCTACATAAAGCATCAAAAAAAGCATAAATAAAAGGCGTATCAAATACGCCTTATTCAGTGTTTTAGTAAAATGCTTGTAAACCAGTTTGTGCTCTACCTAGTATCAGGGCATGCACATCATGTGTACCCTCATAAGTATTAACCGCTTCAAGGTTCATCATATGACGAATAATATGAAACTCATCAGCAATACCGTTACCACCGTGCATATCACGAGCCATGCGAGCAATTTCTAATGCTTTACCACATGAATTACGTTTGATCAGCGATATAGCTTCTGGTGCTAATTGATCCGAATCCATTAAACGACCCACTTGTAAGCAAGCTAATAATCCCGTGGTGATATCGGTTTGCATATCGGCTAATTTTTTCTGAATTAACTGTGTTGCCGCCAAAGGACGACCAAATTGTTCACGGTCTAGTGTGTATTGACGAGCACCATGCCAACAAAATTCTGCAGCGCCTAAAGCGCCCCAAGCAATGCCATAGCGTGCTTTGTTCAAACAACCAAATGGGCCTGATAAACCTTTAACATTTGGTAAAATATTATCGCTAGGTACAAAAACGTTATCCATAACGATTTCACCGGTAATGGATGCTCGTAATGAAAATTTACCTTCAATTTTTGGTGCACTTAAACCTTCCATGCCTTTTTCTAAAACAAAACCACGAATCACACCATCAAGTTTGGCCCAAACCACAAAAATATCTGCCACGGGAGAGTTTGTGATCCACATTTTATTACCCGTAATGCGATAACCGCCATCAACCGCAGTAGCATGTGTAGTTAAGCTACCTGGATCTGAGCCTGAATTAGGCTCAGTTAAACCAAAACAACCAATGTATTCACCAGACGCTAGTTTAGGTAAATATTTCATCCGTTGCTCTTCACTACCATAAGCATAGATTGGATGCATAACTAAAGATGATTGCACGCTCATCGCACTTCGATAACCACTATCTACACGCTCAACTTCTCGTGCAACTAAGCCGTAAGTAACATAATTCACGCCTGCACAGCCATATTTTTCAGGTAATGTAGCGCCTAATAAGCCCAGTGCACCTAGTTCGCGCATAATTTCAACATCAAACACTTCATTTCGGTTAGCCATTAATATTCTTGGCATTAGTTTTTCTTGGCAATATTGATGCGCACTGTCACGGATCATTCGCTCCTCTTCAGACAATAAAGATTCCAATAAAAGTGGATCTTGCCATTTAAATGAGGGACGGTTTGCACTGCTTGAATGAGACATGAAATTACCTGTTAAGCTGAGAAATAATTAAGTGCAAAAATAATAAGCAAATACTAGCCAAAGTTAAAACATTATTTTCCTTTAACTGATATAGTTTAAAGCTATACCTAGGTTGGCTAAGTTTATTATGGATTTAAAATCACTCAATTATTTTATTACAGTCTATGAGTTAAAAAGTTTTAGTGCTGCTGCAAAAGCGTGTTTTATTGCCCAGCCTTCAATATCTGCAGCAATAGCACAACTTGAACAACAACTGAAAGTAAAACTTTTTATTCGCCATGCACGTGGTGTAACGCCTTCAGAGCAAGGTAAAAAACTATTTCCATTGGCCAAACAGCTGTTAGGGCAAGCAGGTGCAATAAAAAACGTTTTTTCAGAAAAAACCCATAAGCAACCTTTTAACTTAGGCGTTACCCGCGGCTTAGGTGTTGAACGTATGAGCTTATTATTAAAAGAATTCACCTCAGCAAACCCTTCTGTCGAACTGACTTTAGTGCCACATACTGAAAATGTTGATGCACGTATTATTCTAAAAGATGAATTACAGGAAAATGAGCAGTATATAGACATGTGGCATGAAGATTATTTACTTGCCGTTCCTTATGATCATATATTTGCCCTCGAAGATACCGTCACAATTCAACAGTTAGATGGCTTACCTTTTATTCAGCGAATGCCTTGCAGTGCTTGGGATCATCTACAAGACACTTTAGCGATCGCCGGTATTAGTCTCGACGTACGAGCAAAAATCACTACCATAGATTATGCACTTGGCTTGGTACATGCTGGTTTAGGCTGCGCATTCTTACCCGCACACAGTGAAATTATTAAACGCAGTGACGTGGTCTTTAGGCCAATAGTCGGCTTACAACTCACACGAGAAATTGTATTGGCATACACAACATCGTCAAAAGCCATCAATAACTTAAAGCGTTTAGCTCATAAACATGCCCATTAGACATTACTGATAATGGAGCAGATCCCTCTGTTTTTATAGATAGCTCATTGAACAGCGCGCCATATAAGCTAAAGTTTTGAGCAACTTTCTAACAAAGTAATGAAAATTTTCCAGCTAATCAGCTATGCCTTAACAGACTAAGAGTATTAGCATTAGTTAAAACTGATTAAAAAACCTAAGTAAATTAATTTTGATCATCGTCGCTATTGCCACAAAGAAGACCAAATACTGAAACTAAAAAGCAGCCTTTTAAAGACTGCTTAGTGCCATGGGCTGTCATTAGGGTAAGTATTTTGAATACCGATCGAAATCGGCATACGAGCCAGTGTAACGTATGGTCACTTTGTCATCACTTTCATAGCAGATATCTTTGCTATTTATTATGTTTTTATAGTTAACACGTGATCTAACTAACACGTCATTAACAAAAGTATCAGCAAAACCATAGAGATTAGGCGAAGAGAAATAATCAAACATATTACAGACTTCATTTTCAGGGATCCCTTCATAAACAAGAGAAATTCCTATATGGTCACTTGAAATAGTAATATTATCGTCATAACCGTGACTAATTATTCCCTCTTTGACTGAATAAAGATCATCAATCAGTTTTTGTTCAATCGCAATTTGATTATTAATATTCTTATTTTTACTGCGGTTATAATATACGCTTATGCTTTCCGCTAACTGAAACCTTTTTCTTAGTTCATTATGTAGTTTATTTTCTGATGAAACATCAAAATTAATAAAAATAGTGACCGCAACTAGTAGGGAGGTAGCCGTTCCCCCCAATGTGATAACCTTTTTTTTGTTGAATAAGTTTTTCTCTAAATAGAGTGCAAAAAATTTAGCTGTAATAAAACCAGTGGCACTTGATATAGAAAAAATCTTTAAATACAATAAAATAAAAATAACGTCATAACCGTAAAAGTGACCAAGAAATAATTTCACAACTATAAATGATGATATCCATGAGATGAGCACTAAGATGATAAATATCTTTGGGGAGTCAAGGTAGGGGAAAGCCGCGATAAAGAATAAAATGCTGAAAATAGGAAACCAATAATGTAATACTATATTGTCAGGTACAACATGCTGCGCTAGGGTGGCTAAAGAAAAAAAAGCAATAAAAATAAAATTTATTTTACTTCTCTGAATAATGCTACCCATTTTTATAACCGTCAGCTAAAGCTAAATAATGATTAAACTCATCTGCAACAGATATATTGTAAACACATTTTAATTTAAAGTTTTTCATTTGAAATCCCTATCATTCTATTTAATCCAATTTCCGCTTATCGCTCTAAGAAGACATTAAGTTTTTCAACTCGTTATGTCAACTAAGCGCTCGCAGAAGACGTTAACACAGTTATTTCATGATGTGTTTCGAATGATTATTAAGGTTCAATTATGGCAGTTGAAGACAGGTTCCAACTTTATTTAGAGTGTTTTTTGGTGCTTTTTTAATAGATAAAGCTTACTGCAACATTTGTTTCGATCTTTATTTAGCTTCTACAACAATAATAAAAATTTTAGACTAAAGACAAAAAACCCAACAGTTACGTTGGGTTTGATTGAGTTCTAGTGACTAAATTGGCACTTTAAGACTGATTGTTCGTTAGAACGGGATATCATCATCAAAATCAATCGTTGGCTCTTGAGGGTTAACTTTAGGAGCTGATTGCTTTTGTTGTCCTTGATTTGCAAAACCACCTTGCTGCTGTGGTGCTTGTTGTGAATAACCGCCTTGCTGCTGTGGTGCATTGAAGCCACCTTGTTGCTGTGCTGGTGCATAAGCAGGTTGTTGACTTTGTTGTGGCGCTTGCTGAGAGTAACCACCTTGTTGCTGTGGTGCTTGTTGCGGAGCCTGCTGTGATGATTGCCCAGAAAAGCCACCTTGCTGCTGTGAAGCTTGACCAGAGAAACCGCCAGCTGACTGACCGCCAGAACCTTGACCACGTGAGTCGAGCATTTGCATAGAGCCATTAAAGCCTTGTACAACGATTTCAGTGGTGTACTGATCTTGGCCCTGTTGGTTTGCCCACTTACGCGTTTGTAATGAACCTTCGATATATACTTTCGAACCTTTTTTAAGGTATTCGCCAGCAATCTCAGCTAATTTTCCAAACATAACAACACGATGCCATTCTGTTTTTTCTTTCTGCTCGCCAGTTTGCTTATCTTTCCAGGTTTCAGAAGTTGCAATAGTAAGATTAGCAACGCCGCCACCGTTAGGCATAAAACGTACTTCTGGGTCTTTACCTAAATTACCTAAAATGATTACTTTATTAACACCGGCCATGAAAAAATCCTATCTTTGTGCGTAAATATTTTATTTACTGATTTACGTTATCGACAAACATAAAATAATTTATCGATGCAATTTTAAAAAGTGGCAATTATTCTATCACTGTGAGTAAAAAATTTCTTTGAGTTTCAGTGCATTTTTAAGTTTATTTTTTGATTATTTTAAACCGACATTATTCTTCTGGAAAAAGGTGAGCCTTCATTTCTATTTTTATCTGCTCAGGTATTTTTAAAGACGATTGATTTTCAAAACAAAAGTGAACCATAACGGCAGTTCCTGACGCGCACTTTTTATTTTTTTGCCACGCTTCTTGGTAAACAGTAAACGATGACCCACCTATACGACCTATATAGGTGCGGATTTCAATTTCTTCACCATAGTAAAGTTGAGCATGGAATTCCACATCAATTTTAGCCAGAATTAACTGCCAATTTTTTGTATCTAATGCGGGCATAAAAAATCGAAAGACAGGATCTCTAGCGCCTTCAAACCACACAGGTAACAAGGTATTATTTATATGGCCTAGCGCATCGGTATCGCTAAATCTTGGCATTAATTTTTCACTGAACATAAACATTTTCCACAGATTTTAAGTGAGCTTATTTTACATACTTTTTCATTGTGTTGAAGTGTACAAGCGAAGTTAATAGAATATAAGCTATTGCTATGGTATTTTCATTATCAATATTTATTGAAGCTTATCAAACTATGACTGACTTTATAGAACTATACCCTAACGCCCTTTCTCCAGAGTTTTGTAAAAAATTCATTCATGATTTTGAAAGGAGTCCGCATAAAAACCAAGGACGTACCGGTGGTGGCGTAGATACTAGTAAAAAAATTAGCCAGGATATTTATTTAAATCAGCATGCTGAATTTCAGCCGGCACTGGAAACCATTTTACAAGCCTGTATTACTCATATCACTGAGTATGTGAGCAAATACTACTTTAGCTTGATCAGCAGTATTTCTTTAACCGTACAGCACCCCGTAACAAAGCAGCCCGTACAACTAACCGCTGATAACTTTGAAGAGGTAGGTAGACCTAATTTAGTCAATTTAATACAGTATTTATTTAGGCTCGCCCCGATTAATGCCCAAAAATATTTACAGGGTAAAGGCAATTATAATTATTGGCATTCTGAAATATTTCCACAGCTTGGTGATAATAATGCCTTGCACAGAAACTTGCTTTTTCTTATATATTTAAATGATGTCGAAGAAGGTGGTGAAACTGATTTTTTCTATCAAGAAAGAAGTGTTAAGCCAAAAGCTGGCACTATGGTTATTGCTCCTTGTGGCTTTACTCATACCCACAGAGGCAATGTACCGGTGTCATCAGATAAGTATGTGTTAACGTCATGGATGCTATTTAACCCCGCAGATAAAATTTACACCCCACAACCTTAACAAAAACATACCCGTTTCACTTCATCATGCCTATGACATGCTGAAGTGAACGGCTATTATCTATTTGCTTATAAAAATAGTTTCAGTAATCGGTCTATTTGAGCCATTCTTAATTTTTTTAACAGTTTTTTAGGTTTTTCTGGGTACTGATCTTGTGACTCGAGTTGCAAGTAACTGCTAATTAATGTCGTATGTTGATTAATAACTGCCAGTTCATCAGTGAGCGTAGGTAATAAGTTTTGCTTGGCATCGTCAATTAATAAACCATTTTCTAGATCTAAGCCCCAAGCCCGTGGATTAAGATTATTACCAGTCAAAATATGCCAGCGTTCGTCAGCAACTATGCCTTTTAAATGAAAACTATTACTTTCGTGCTTCCATAAACGCACTTTCAGCAGCTTGTTATCAATGTATTTTTGTTGTCTTTTTAAAAATGCCTTTAATAAGGTTTCATAAATATAAGGAATAATACCTATTGTTGAAAATTTATCTTCATCCGCAATAAAAAAATCATTGGCTTTTTTATCGCCAATAATAATAGTCACTTCAACGCCACGCTTTAGCGCTGAACGTAAATCTCGCATAACCGGCTTCGGTAAATTAAAATAGGGGGTAAAAATCAGTAAATTTTTCTTTGATAAACGAATCGTTTCGCGGATCTGTTGATTAAGTTGATTTTTTCTCCGGCCAAAACCAATCAGCGGCACAACAGATAATTCACCTGCTAAAGATTCAGGTTTTTGGGCATAGAAGTTAAAACGTACCGTTTTTAATAGCGCTTTTAGCTTAGATATTGTATTTTTTATTTGTAATTTATTAGGTAAAGTTGCCACATTTAATTGCGGCGAGAATTCACTCTTAACAAAGGTTTGTTGAAGGAATTGACAAAAACTTTCACACAACGCCGGTGATTGAATTTGGTAATAACGGTCTAAACGATATTTTTCAGCTTGGTGCAAATAGATATCATTAATACTCGCCCCCGTATAAAGTAAAGTATTATCAAAAATCATGCCTTTAAAGTGCCAAACGCCCATTAATTCTTTACGTTTAACCGGCACACCGTACACGGCAATACTTTCACTGTATTGTGAGGCTACTTCAAGATAAAAATCGCGATTACCTTGCCCTGATTTATCACCAATTAGACCCCTTTGCGCGCGATGAAAATCAACAAACACTTTAATATCTAAATGAGGGTTAGTTTGCTTTGCTTGATATAGGGCATGTAACACTTGCTGACCAGCCGCATCATCTTGTAAATATAAAGCCGTTATATAAATACGTGATTGCGCACTTTCAATTAATCGAACTAAGGCGGTAGCATATTGTTTTGCGCTTGATAGCACCGTAATATTTTCAGCTAAAAGAGGAATACCCGCTAATACTTTATTCATTCAGGAAATCCACTTAATTTATGAACACATTGGTTTAACGGGCAATAATACCTTATTTGTTCAAACAGTCACTTTATTTCGATAAGTCATCGAGTTTAAATTGCGACAGTTGCTGTGTAAGGTGGTCAGCCAGTGTTAATAAATTTTCCCCTGCGCCGGCTGCATCTTTTGCTGATTGCATAACTAAGTCTGCGTCTTGGGCAATACTTTGGGTATTTTCTGCCATTTCTTTTACCATAACACCTTGCTGATTAACGGCGGTTGATATTTGTAAGGTCGCACCAACAATGTCTTCAACATTATGCGTAACCTCTGTAAAAGTGGTTTTGACGAGTGTTGTTTTATCAACACCTTGTTTAGCCATTGCAACACCTTGGTGCATTGCTTCAACAGACCGACTGGTGCCTGATTGTAACAAGGCAATTATACGTTGAATTTCGGCTGTAGAGTCTTGAGTTCGACTGGCTAACGTTCTCACCTCATCAGCAACAACAGCAAAACCACGTCCCTGCTCTCCAGCACGTGCTGCTTCGATAGCCGCATTAAGTGCCAACAAATTGGTTTGATCGGCTATTTCTTTTATGACGTTAACAAACTGACCAATGTCATGGCTATATTTTGCCAATTCATCAATAAGGCCTGCAGACGTATTAACCTCTTCTGAAATATTATTAATGGCTTGTGCCGTGTCACTAATAATATGACCACCTTGATTAACGTGCTCGCTGGTTTGTTCCGTTAATTGCAGTGTCGCTTCAGTACTGTCGCAAATCACCTGTACCGAGCCACTAACTTCATTGATAGACCGCACGACGGAGTGTGTGTTTAGCTGTTGCTGGGCAATACTGTGCTTCATATGATCGGTGAGTTGATGAATGTTGTTTGCCGAAGCGCGTAATTTGCTAATGTCATCACTAAAGATGGTCAGTAATTGGCATATTTTTCTTTGCATTTGACTGAAATTTTTAGCAATATCACCAAGTTCATCAGACGCGTTAACCCTTAACGCCTGAGAAAAGTTACCGCTACCTAAATACTCAGCCGCTTGGTTGATGGCATTAACATTATTAATTAAGGAATAATAAATCCCCATGAGTAAGTAGCCAATCACCACAATAACAACTATTAATACTATCGCTAAAATCCAAAGAGTTTGCTCACTCTTCTGCGTTAGGGTATCAATTCTTGTTAATAACAAATTGTCACTAGTTTTTAACAAACTTTCAGCCAATTGATAAACCGTTTCGGCTAATTGTGTCGCTTGCTGTTGAGTTAACGATATTCTATCTGGGTCGATCATCTGTTGATGTAATTTTTGCTGGTATTCATCAAGTTGTAGATTAAAGTCGGCGTGTTTAGGCAAGTATAAAGACAGTTCATCATTAGCAACACGCTCTAGCTGTACGGTTGTTTTGTCAAGTTGTACTTGTAGTTCATCAAGACGTTTATCAAGCGCGATAACAAGAGTGTAATTTTCTGCATTAAAGCCATTGGTAATAATTTGAGCACTGATTGATTCAGTCCGTTTTAAATATTCTAATAAGGCGGGAATTCGTTGGCTACTTGCCTCAGCTAAGTAAAAGGCTATCGCGTCATTTTCTCTGGATAAGCCACTTAAGGCGGCAAGGCGTTCTCGAATCGATAAGCTTTGCTCGTAAATTGCTTGGTAAGCCTCAGTTTGAAGGGAGATTTCTTTTTCTCGTAAACCTTGCCAAGCCTGTAACAATGCAGAAGTTGAAATATCTCTAGGTAAGTTTAATTGTGAAATTTTATTGGTAACTGTACTCGATTTAACTTGTTGAAAGCGACTATCGGCTATAGCTTGCTCTAGTGTTACTGCTTGCTGTATTTGTGTTAGCCCAATTAATTGCTCTTCATGTTGTGTTATCAAAGCACTTTGCTCTTGAACTATCCACCATGAACCAAGAAAAACAGGTAGAAAAAACATACCCGCTAAAAGAATAAATTTCGCTTTAAAACGTAAAGCATTAGAAAGTGAGATTGCAGGTTTTAGAAATGCAGACATAATTACTCTTATTTTTATGGGTTAACTGTTATGCGAATATAACTACATAACAGTTGACCATAAACAGAGTTGCTTTCTTTCAATTATTATTTATATCTTCAACAAGTCGGCGAGCACTTACTGTTAGATGATAGCGGCCAGCTCTGCAGCTTGGCGTATCGCTCTTTTCGCATCTAATTCAGCAGCAACTTTAGCACCACCAATTAAGTGTAGTCCTTGCTCCGCACCCTTGATGCTTTCTAATTTATTATATAAACCACGTTGTGATTCTTGCCCTGCACAAATAATAACATGGTCAACATCTAGTACTTGCTCTATACCATCAATTTCAATGGTTAAACCGGCATCATCTATTTTCTTGTAACTGACCCCAGCTAACATTTTTACACCATTATTTTTTAAGGTAGCTCTGTGGATCCAACCTGTTGTTTTCCCTAACCCTGCACCGACCTTAGTCGACTTCCTTTGTAATAAGTGAATATTACGTGATGTCTTTTCAATAGGCTCTACTGCCGATTTGTCCAGCAAAGCACCATTACCCTGATAACTTTGATCTACGCCCCAGCTCTTTAACCATTTTTCTTTGTTGTTCACGAGAGGACTTTTTTCGTGTTCTTCCGCTAAGTAAACCGCAACATCAAACCCAATACCTCCAGCGCCAATAATGGCAACATTTTTTCCTATGGGTTGTTTATCACGTAGTACATCTAAATAATTTTTTACTTTTTCATGCTCAATACCTTCTATATCGAGTTTTCTAGGTAAAATACCCGTTGCAACCACTATTTCATCAAAGCCAGCATTTGCTAGCGTTTCGGCAGTCGCTTCGGTTGATAAATGTAGCTTAATATCGAGTAAGTTAATTTGCTTATTAAAATATCTAATCGTTTCATAAAATTCTTCTTTACCTGGTACTTGCTTAGCAAAGTTAAATTGACCGCCAATTTCACTAGCACGGTCAAAAATTTCAATTTTATGACCTCGTTGTGCAGCATAGACACTAAAAGCTAAACCAGCAGGGCCAGCGCCTACAACAGCGATACGTTTATTTTTTGACGCTTTAGCGAAGGTGAGTTCTGTTTCATAACATGCCGTTGGATTAACTAAACAAGAAGCACGTTTTTGCTGAAAAACATGGTCTAAACAGGCTTGATTACAACCAATACAAGTGTTGATTTCATCACTTTTATTTTCCATCGCTTTTTGGACAAATTCCGCATCAGCTAAAAATGGTCGCGCCATTGAAACCATATCGGCCTGTCCTGATGATAAAACTTCTTCAGCGACCTCTGGGGTATTTATGCGGTTAGTTGTCACCAATGGAATAGAAACTTCTTGCTTCATTTTCTCTGTGATCCAAGTAAATGCAGCACGTGGTACCGAAGTAGAAATGGTAGGAATGCGCGCTTCGTGCCAGCCAATACCGGTATTGATTAATGTCGCCCCAGCCGCTTCAACCGCCTTTGCCATGGTAACTACATCGGCCCAGCTATTACCTCCATCAACAAGATCTAGCATCGACAATCTAAAGATAAGGATGAATTTTTCACCCACTTTTTCTCTAACAGCTTTAATGATGTCAATGGCTAAGCGCATACGGTTTTCAACGCAGCCTCCCCATTCATCGGTTCGTTTATTAACGCGTACACATGAGAACTGGTTAATTAAATAACCTTCAGAGCCCATAATTTCAACACCATCGTAGCCTGCACGTTGTGCTAATAATGCTGAATGGGCAAAGTCTTTAATGGTGCCTTTAATTTGACGAACTGACATCGCAGCCGGTGTAAATGGATTTATCGGTGACTTAACTTTACTTGGCGCAAAGCTAAATGGATGATAAGAATAACGACCGGCGTGCAACAACTGCAAACAAATTTTTGTTGGATACTGATGAACTGCTTCAGTAATTTTTTTATGTTTAGCGACGTGCCAAAACTTACTGAGTTCACAGCCCATAGGTGTTAGGCGCCCGCGTGCGTTGGGGCTAATACCACCGGTAACAATTAAGCCGACACCACCTTTAGCTCGAGCTTGATAAAAAGCAGCCAATTTATCAAAGCCGCCCTTTTCTTCTTCAAGTCCAGTGTGCATTGAGCCCATGAGTGTACGATTTGCTAAGGTGGTAAAACCCAAATCTAATGGGGCTAATAAGTTAGGAAAGGCGCTATTGGCTGTGCTAATTGTCATAGTAGTTCACTTTTTCGGGATTATTTTTATGGTCAAACCAGTTATTATCATTATAAAGTAGACGTTTATAACGATAAATTCAAGTACTATTTTGACAGCTGTCAGATCAAAAATATATTTACTAAAAATTTCAAGCAAGTATGCTGAGCATGATGAAAAAACAGATAATAATTAACGATATCCTTGCCCATTTATCAGCAGAATTGTCTGCGATAAAAACAGCAGCAAATAATGCTCACTTAGCCGCCACTGATGATCAGTCGGTCGCAGAAACTCAATACGATACGCTTGCTATTGAAGCTAGCTATTTAGCGGAAGGTCAATCTAGACGTGTCCATGATATTCAACAAGCTAAACAAGCCATTGAACGGTTTGTTATTTACAACTTTGAGGAAAGAATGCCTGTTTCAATAGGCGCCTTAGTACAGATAACACCAGAAAAAGGTGGAGATAAATGGTTTTTTATTGCGCCGGCCGCAGGAGGCTTTCAAGGCGTATTAAATAGAAAGCCCTATACCGTTATTACACCAAATTCACCGATGGCAAAAGCATTAATAGGTAAGTCTATTGATGATGATGTTGCGTTAACAATAGGCACTAGTAAGCAATATTACCTGGTTAGTGGCGTTTATTAATAGTGGTATTTAACAGCTTTGTCTCTGCTGAACTTGCCTATAAGGAGATAAGCAAATTCAGCAGATGATTTGTCACTATGGGTTCAAGGCAGCTTTGATATCAGCCAAGTTCACCACTTTATCATCAACCTTAAGGTAAACAACCGATTCTTCTTGCACCAATATCGCTTCGATAACCCCAGGTAATTCAATTAATTTTTCGGCGACTTCATTGGCTTTTTCTTGGCAATCAATGCTGGTGGTGAAAGTATAACTTTTTGATTTTTGCAGTGGTTTCATGCTTATAGCACCAAAAAACCATAATAAAGTGATCAATGACATTACTAAAAATATCGCTTGTTCCCCAAATTGGCTGGCAATAATGCCGCCAATAATACCACCGGTAAAAGCACCTAAAAATTGACTACTCGAATAAATACCCATCACACTGCCTTTTACGCCAGCCGGAGCAATGCGTGACAAAATAGATGGCATAGTTGCTTCTAGATAATTAAAGGCAGTAAAAAACATCACCACCAATAACACTAACGTCCAAAAGCCAAGCGGTAAATACCACAACAGTAATAACGAGGCTGCCAGTAATAAGATAGCCGCTGAAAACATCTGTTTTTCTTTTTGCTTTTTAATCGCAATAATCATAAAAGGTACCATCAAAAAGAAAGAACCTAACAAAGCGGGTAAATATAATTGCCAATGTTGCTCTAGCGCTAAACCACTGGCAACAAACTGTTTAGGTAAAGTAATAAAACAAGCCGTTAACGCCATATGAAGAATAAATACTCCCCAATTTAAACGCGATAATTCGGGATTACGAATAAGCTTACTGAGTTGCTCCGGTAAAGCGACACTATCGCCCTTTGGCGCTTTATTTACTGAGTTTGGTACCATGAACTGAATCATTACCATAGCTAAAATGGTTAATATTGCCGTAAACCAAAACAAACCACTCAGCCCAAACGCTTGCGCAACTATAGGTCCAAAAACCATAGCGAGAGTAAATGACAAGCCAATAAACATACCAATAGTTGCCATAACTTTGGGTCGTTGCTCTTCTCGACTCAAATCGGCGGCCAGTGCTAATACCGCACTTGCAATAGCGCCGGTACCTTGTAATGCTCGGCCAAAAACAACGCCATAAATAGTGTCAGACATTGCAGCGACAACACTCCCTAAGAAGAAAATAACTAAACCAATTAAAATAATCGGTTTTCTGCCGTATTTATCAGACAGTATCCCCATAGGTATTTGCAGCATAGCTTGGGTTAGACCATATGCTCCAATAGCTAAGCCTATCCAAATAGGACTAAAGCCGATCAGTTGCTCGCCATAAATAGCAAACACTGGCAAAATCATAAAAAGCCCAAGCATACGCAAGCCAAAAACGGCGGCTAAAGAAAATGCGGCTTTTTTCTCAATACTGTTTAAACCTGTCGTACTCATGGGGCTCTCTATTTAACGTGTCATAAAAAAGCGAAAATTCGCGCTATAGTAGCACGACAAAGTCCTGAACAAAAACAGAGATTATTACTGATTATTGCCGAGTAATTATGCAATAATACTTGGTTCAAACTTTACGTAAAATAGCGATCGCGAATCTATTGAGTTTGTGCACATTCGGATAAACTTATTAGAGTGGATATTTATGAAAAACATTGAAGTACGTGGCGCTAGAACGCATAACCTTAAAAACATCAGCTTAGATATTCCTAGAGAAAAATTAGTCGTTATTACTGGGCTTTCGGGTTCAGGTAAATCTTCACTCGCTTTTGATACTTTATATGCAGAAGGTCAGCGACGCTATGTCGAATCACTTTCGGCTTATGCTCGTCAATTTTTATCGATGATGGAAAAGCCTGATGTCGATCACATAGAAGGCTTATCGCCGGCAATTTCTATTGAACAGAAATCAACGTCGCATAACCCACGCTCTACTGTGGGTACTATTACCGAAATTTACGATTACTTACGACTACTTTATGCCCGTGTTGGCGAGCCACGTTGCCCTACACATCACCAGCCTTTAGCGGCACAAACAAATTCACAAATGGTCGATAAGGTTTTAGCGCTTGAAGAAGGTACAAAAGTCATGGTGCTCGCGCCTGTCCTGCAAGGTCGAAAAGGTGAGCATGTTAAATTACTCGAGAACCTCGCATCTCAGGGTTATATTCGAGCTAGAATAGACGGCGAGGTCTGTGATTTATCTGATCCTCCAACATTAGAACTTCACAAAAAACATACGATTGAAGTGGTGGTTGACCGTTTAAAAGTACGTGACGATATTCAACTTCGCTTATCCGAATCTTTTGAAACCGCATTAAGTTTAACCGCGGGTACTGCTAAAGTTGCCTTTATGGATGAACCTGATCGAGAAGAATTAGTCTTTTCAGCTAATTTTGCTTGTTCAAAGTGTGGTTATAGCATGCAAGAGCTTGAGCCGCGCTTATTCTCATTCAATAATCCAGCAGGTGCCTGTAAAACCTGTGATGGTTTGGGTAATCAACAGTTTTTTGACTCTGCTCGTGTTATTACTAACCCTGAATTGAGCTTGGCGGGCGGTGCAATACGTGGCTGGGATAAACGTAATTTTTACTATTTTCAAATGCTACAAGCACTGTCTGATCATTATAAATTTGCCCTTGATAAACCTTTTGAAAAGTTATCCAAGAGTGACCAAGATTTAATACTTCGTGGTAGTGGTAAACAAGAGATTGAATTCAAATATATGAACGACCGTGGTGATGTCGTTATTCGTAAGCACCCGTTTGAAGGCATAATTAATAATATGGAACGACGATTCCGTGAAACAGAATCTAATGCCGTTCGTGACGAATTATCAAAATACTTAAATAGCCAACATTGCCCAGATTGTAATGGCAGTCGTTTACGACTTGAAGCGCGTAATGTTTTTATTGCTGATACACCATTAACTGATATTGCCGAGCTTGCTATTTCTGACGCCTTAGCCTTTTTCGAAAACTTAAATTTATCAGGTCAGAAAGCACAAATTGCAGAAAAAATTCTTAAAGAAGTGTGTGAACGTTTAGGCTTCTTAGTTAATGTTGGCTTAAATTACCTCAATTTATCACGCGCTGCTGGCACCTTATCAGGCGGTGAAGCACAACGTATTCGTTTAGCAAGCCAAATAGGTGCTGGTTTAGTTGGCGTAATGTATGTATTAGACGAACCATCAATTGGGTTACATCAACGCGATAACGAACGTTTATTAAAAACCTTGATCCATTTACGTGATTTAGGCAATACCGTGATCGTGGTTGAGCATGACGAAGACGCCATCAGAGCCGCCGACTATGTTATTGATATTGGCCCTGGAGCCGGTGTTCATGGTGGTGAAATTATTGCTCAAGGTGATGTAAATGATATTTTAGCCTGTGAAAATTCACTAACGGGTAAATACCTTTCAGGACGAGAAGGTATTGAGATACCTAAGGTTCGTGTACCTTTTGATAAAAACAATGTCGTTGAACTAAAAGGCGCAACCGGTAATAATTTAAAGAATGTTGATTTAGTTATACCCAATGGTCTTATGACCTGTGTAACCGGTGTTTCAGGTTCAGGCAAGTCGACCTTGATTAACGATACCCTATTTAAACTTGCTCACATTGCTTTAAATGGTGCGACGACACAAGAACCGGCACCGTATAAAGAAATTATTGGTTTAGATTTACTTGATAAAGTTATCGATATTGACCAAAGCCCGATAGGGAGAACACCACGCTCAAACCCTGCAACCTATACGGGTATATTTACCGCTATTCGTGAAATTTTTGCTGCGACTCAAGAGTCACGTTCAAGAGGGTATAAACCCGGACGCTTTAGCTTTAATGTAAAAGGCGGGCGTTGTGAAGCTTGCCAAGGCGATGGATTAATCAAAGTTGAAATGCATTTCTTACCTGACGTTTATGTTCCTTGTGATGCGTGTAATTCAAAACGTTATAATCGTGAAACATTAGAAGTAAAATATAAAGGCAAGAGCATTCATGAAGTGCTTGATATGACAATCGAAGACGCGTTAACTTTTTTTGCACCCATCCCAGCTATTAACCGTAAATTACAAACGTTAATGGATGTTGGTTTAAGTTATATTAAATTAGGTCAGTCGGCCACTACCCTCTCAGGTGGTGAAGCACAACGGGTTAAATTATCAAAAGAGCTATCCAAACGTGATACTGGTAAGACCCTCTATATTCTTGATGAACCAACCACAGGTTTGCATTTTCACGACATCAAACAACTGATGCATGTTATCCATCGTTTGCGTGACCATGGCAATACTGTTGTTGTTATAGAGCATAACTTAGACGTGATAAAAACAGCCGATTGGATTATTGATTTAGGCCCTGAAGGTGGCTCTGGTGGTGGTGAAATATTGGTTTCTGGTACACCTGAACAGGTTGCTAAACACAAGACATCACATACCGCGAGGTTCTTAAAACCTTTACTCGAGAAGCAAGCAGCTAAAAAGCGTAAATAAGCCTTAACAAACCCAAAAGGCGTGTATCTCCGTTTAACTTGAATTTCAGGATGCAACTGAAATTCAGGTCGAACGGCTACCTATCAAATTGGCTTGGTATATCGCGCCTTTTGTCGTTAAGATAGCTTTACTTAATAGACAATATTACTGATACCCTAAATGACGGATACCAAACCCCAGCCATCATGGCAAAACCCATTCATTTACCTACTCGCTTTTTGTAGCGGTTTTTGCATAATGGGCATTGAACTATTAGGTGGCAGAATACTTGCTCCTTTTTTTGGCAGTAGTGTGCATATTTGGGGCAGTATAATTACCGTGTTTATGCTGAGTTTATCGTTTGGCTATTTGGCTGGTGGTAAGCTGTCGACAAAAAATGCTTCTTTGAAAAAATATGGTTTTATCTTTGTATTAGCAGGCATTACCATTTTGCCCGTTGCCTTATGGTCAACAACAATAATGGAAGTCATCTTTTTAAATGTTGAAGATTCTCGCTATGGCTCTTTACTCGCCTGTACAGCACTCTTCTTTATACCTACGATTATTTTAGGGATGATTTCCCCTTACTCGGTCCGCTTATTAGTAACTGACCGGGATAAGAGCGGTCAAATCGCTGGAAAACTATATTTTGTTTCCACACTAGGTAGTGCATTAGGTACTATTCTTACTTCATTTTATCTGGTGTTATTTTTTGAAGTGAACAGTATTATTATGGTGTTTAGTTCGATATTAGCGTTATTGGGACTTATTGCTATTGTCTTAAATAAATCGGTGAAATCTGTTAGCTTTAATACAGTAGGTGTTATAAATGAGTAAGCTTAATTATTCGATGTTAACTATTTTTATCCTGAGTTGCCTATTTGTTAATAGTACAAGCGCGGAAGTCGTTCACCAAGAACGTTCATTATATCGAAATATATTGGTTGATGATCAAGGTGATTTACGTTGTTTGAAATTCAATGTGAAAACAACTAAAACGAATCAAAGCTGCTTTTATAAAACTGCTCCTCAACGTTTAGTCTTTAATTATACAAAACTACTCTTTTCCGGTTTGCTATTAATTGAGCAGCCTAAAAGTATTCTTATTGTTGGTTTAGGTGGCGGAACTATGTCAAACGTCCTTCAAGAACTCTACCCAACGAGTAAAATCACCAATGTTGAAATAGACCCTGCGGTTGTAAAAGTTGCTCGGCAATATTTTGGTTTTCTCGAAAACCAAGCTGTTTCATCGGTAATACAAGATGGCAGAATTTTTATTAAACGCGCGTTGATCAGAAAACAACAATACGATTGGATAATTCTTGATGCGTTTAACGGTGATTACATTCCTGAGCACTTATTAACGCAAGAGTTTTTACAAGAAGCTAAAGATTTACTTAGCCCCGAAGGTGTATTAAGCGCTAATACTTTTTCAGTCAGTGATTTATATGCACATGAATCAGCTACCTATAAAGCAGTATTTGGCGATTTTTATAATGTACGAAACTATAAAAATAGTAATCGCATTATCTTAGCCGCCAAAGGACAACTGCCCAGTGTTGAATTAATTAATCAGCGAGCAAAAAAATTACAAACACGTTTAACACCTTTCAATATTGATTTATTAAAGATAAGCCAACAAATGACACCAATTAGTGTCGAGCAAGACTGGCCAGAAAAGACTAAGTTATTAACTGACCAGTTTTCACCGGCTAACTTATTGAATTAAGTAGGAGGCACTTAACTTTGTGCTTTTAGCTTTAACTGATTGCTCTGCAATTACTTTAAATAGCTAATACTTTGATCGGTAACACAACGAGTAAAGCTTTTTTGCCTTTCTTCTCGGCTTAACGTTGAAATACTTGCCGTTACCACCGCCATTCTTTCTAACTTCTGCTGCGGTGGTAAACTTGATAATTGCTCAGAAAAACAGCCATGCAAACCATAATTCAAGGCAGTATCAGACTGTGTTGTTGCTCCCGTTAAACAAGCCGTTAATTTTTCAGCCAGTAAATTACGGTCCATATCTTCAACAAGCTCCTTTACTTGATAATTAGCATTACCGCTATTTTTAGCTTGGTCACAAGCAAAAAACATATCTGCAACGGCAACTACCGGTATTAAGCGTTCATGTTGAGCGCTAAAACGTAACTTTAGCCATTTGTCATGCTCAAGTTGCTCGGGTGTTTTATCTGCTGAAGCATTCGCTATGCTCAATGGTAAAATTAAAGCAATGAACAAGGAGCTGATCTGTAAAAGTATTTTCATAAGTCTGTCTAAAAGATAAAGTATTGCGTGCAATTTACCTTACTCATCATTAAAAATACAATTATCGTTTTATAACTATCACACTTCACCTCGTTAAATATCCGTGTTCTAATAAGAAAAACTCTGCAAAGTAAAATACTATGAACACTAGAAAATTAATTCCATTGTTATTCTCTGTCCTGACCAGTTTTTGTTTTACAACGGTAAGTTTTGCCCAGCCAATAGCACAGGAAAACGTATTACAAAATTTTGATAAATTAATTGCTGATCACAAAGGACAAGTGATCTATTTAGATTTTTGGGCATCTTGGTGTGGTCCTTGTCGAAAGTCCTTCCCGTGGATGAACGAAATACAAGCGCAATATAAACAGCAAGGCTTAACTATTATCAGTGTTAACGTTGATAACAATAAAGCATTAGCAGATGAATTTTTGGCAGAAGTTCCGGCTGATTTCACCGTTTTTTATGACCCTAAAGGCAATGTTGCCCGTAAGTTTAAATTAAAAGGCATGCCAAGCAGCTACATCATTGACCGTTCAGGAGAGGTGGTTAGTACTCATGTTGGCTTTTCAGAAAGTAAAAAAGAAAAGTATCAACAAGAGTTAGAAGCTTTACTTCAGTCGACAGAGTAAAGAATACTTACTCAACAATAGCTAAGTAGGCTCAGCTATTTATAAATAGACCAGACCTTAATTAGCGTTAAAGGTCTGGGGTTGAACACTTGCTAAGGGTAATATTAACGTTTTTTATAAGTAAACTTTAGCCAAATATAAATACCACTCACTGATAGTAAGATAAGCATCAAAGCAACAATGTCCATAAACCAAACACCTAAGTTACCAAATAATCGGCCAGAGTGAGCATCAAGAATCACTCTTTCCCAGTTTAAAAACTGCGATTGGAATTTTTTGTTCGCCACAACCAACTCATTTTCGGTCACAGAAGCACTTTCCACCCAAGACGGCTCAACCAGCGTAGTGATCTTTTGCCACTCAAAGAAATCACTATCTCCTTGAAAATAACCCTCTGGTGTATTTAAAACAAGCTGATCACCAATAATGCTAAATGCTGAAATAGGCGTAGGTAAATCACTGGAATTGTCGATCTTATCAATAATAAGCCCTTCGTCAGTAAAAATAACAAGTTGCTTTGTGGTAACCAACAATAGATAAGATTGCAAACGGCTAATACCGATAACAGGCGTATCACTTTGAAAAACCACTTGATCGTTTAACCAGATAAGCTGGTCAGTGACTAACCATTCTTTTTGTTGATAAAAACGAATATCACTAGGGGGCTTAATTCCATAATGATTAAGTAGTATTGAGCTAGTGATTGATTTATCTGACAAAGAAAAAAATGAGGTGTGGTTTAAAGCGACACCCGAAATAGAAAGAAAAATCAGGAATAATGCAGCAAATATACCCAGTTGCCGATGCCATTTTCGCAGATGACGAACAAAACGATTACGGATTAAGTATGCTGATTTTTTATTTATCATTGGGATACGTTAGACCTATCTAAATAAATTTATTACCGGTAAAAATTAAACTTTTACCTTTTTATTTAACCACAATGCCAAACGTGCAACTTTAGTTAGTGCGCGTACCGACATGGTTGCGCCTGTTATACCATCAATATGTTGATTAAGCATGTTTTCTTTAGTCAGTGAGGCTGACTTAAACTGATTTGTGAAAAAGTCATGTCGAACTTCATCACCACGGGACTCTCGATAGACAAGGACTTTAAGGTCAACTACCTGCTCGTCTTTAATATGAACACCAATTGTAATAGGTTGTTCTTTACCTATTTCTTCAAGCACCCAAACCGTTGCATTTTCTTGCTGCCAGTACCTTACGCGTAAACGGTTATATTCATGGCTCATAATATCACTAATTGCCACTTTGTCGTCATTTGACAACCATAGCGCTTTAGATTTTGGCGATTCACCATTAAAAGAACTGCTAATAAACTGCTTAGATGTTTGATAAATACCATTCGCAAACGCCGGTGTTTGCAAACTAAGTATAACTAAGAAAGTGAATATAATTTTAACCACATGTCACCCTTGATGATAAATAGATTTGTTAAAACACAAAAGTGAATGAGCAAATAATGCTCATTCACTTCCATGTGAATTATAACCTAACGCAAGTTTGCGATAAGTAAATCAAATTAAAACTGGTAGCCAAAACCTAAGTTAAAGCCTTGCGAGTCTTTTGAACCGCTTAATTCTTCAAAATCAGCTTTTAGTACAACGTTTTCATGTAAGTAATAATTGATACCTACACTGGTTGATTCAACAGCATCAGAAGAACTAGCTCCTGCTTCATTGTTATATTCAGCATAGCGGGCAAAAGCACCTATTTTTTCATTAAACATATATGAAGGTTCAACGTACCAACCTGTTTGCTCATCTCGACCTAATGCTTTTGCTTCTTTACCGTAAATATTCCAAGCGGCATATAGTGCACGAACGGTGAAGTTATTAACTTGGTAAATAGCATGGGCTTGAATTAATGTTGCAGCAGCTTTATCAACACCAGCAGCACTTTGAGCCAAATCTGTTTGAAACTGAACCGTTGCGGCTAACTCTAAGCCTGGAATAGCTGTATATTTTATACGCCCAGTGTAGGCTAAGTTTTCAGCCGAAGCGTTAGAAACTTTTTGACGTCCGCCTCTAATTTTGTAATCATCTCCAACGTTTAAGCCACTAGTTATAGCGGTATCAACAGCTATACCTGGCGCCAACTTAAAGTTAGCTGCAACACCGGCTTCCCACCACGTAGCTGGAATAATATTTTTTTCAACACCGTTACGTTCAACACCATAAAATGTTGGTGGCTCGTGAGTTTCGTTTATGATGCCAACAGGAACCAAAAACAAACCTGTTTTGGTAGTGATAGTGTCGCTATAATCGTACTCTACGTAAGCTTGTTCTAGCTCAACTTCGCCATCTTGCCCTTCACCAGCAATACTATGTTCTAATTCGAATTCAGAGAAAAAGCGAATTTTATTGGTGAACTCATGACCAAAGAATAGTACGAAACGATGAAAATCAACTTTCGCGTCAGTATCTTTATAGTTGTTATAATGTAATTCGCCGTAGCCACCAATGGTTGTTTTGGCAAATGGGCTAGCAGTTGTACTTGACTCAACTTGGTCAGCAGTTGCTTCTAAGCGCTGCTCTGTTTGATCTAAACGTTGTTCTAAGCTCTTTAATACTTCTTGTTGCTGGGCAATAACTTTACGTAATTCCTCTGTATCGTCATTTGCAATAACAGCCGTGCTAGCAAATAAGCCAACAAGTGCAGAAGCAATTAAGGTTTTCTTCATCATGGGTTCATGTCCGTTAAAGTTTGTAGAGAGAGTTTTTTATAATTGAAGTGATAATACACATGAATAAAACGTAATGCAAACGATTATCATTAAGTCTTTCGTTTGTGTTTGATATAGATCAAGATTTAAACTAGATACTTCAGAGATCCTATAATTGGTAACATCGAAATGTGCTATGTTTGTAATACACTTTATGTTTTCGCCGTGCAATTTACTTAAAAATCAATATAAGCTTAAAAGAAAGAAAGTAAAGATTCATCTCCCTTTAGACAGCCAGCCTACCCCTAATGTAAAAGCTAAACCTGAAGATATAACAGCAAGCATTTTAGATAAAAGACTCGCTGATGCAATTTTTTCTGTCGTATAAGCCTTTATTTACTTTAGTAACATTAACCAAGCCTGAGCGTAGTCGGGTAAATGCTTATTAGCTTGGTGATAATCACTCCAACCTTTATAGCTATCTACTAACATATCCAATTGGAATAAATTATCATCGAAGGCTCCACCTTGATCAGCTAGGACACCGATCCGTGATATATTTTCATTATTACGGTCATAGCTAACCATAAAGAGTTTACCTAACCCTAGCTGCTTTACATTGCCAGCAAACGTTACTTGAGATTTTAACGCTATCTTATCCTCTTGTTTTTGGCCATAGCCCATAATGCTAGGGACCTCAATAAAATACCAATATCTTGCTTGCTCTCGTTTTCCTAATGCATAATCATAAGCTATGCCGTTATTACGGTGAACATTAAAGTAACGAACTTTTCCATCGACGTTTACCACGCCAGTGCCTTGTAACAAAACATCATGTAATGCTTCTTCAGATAACCAAATTAGAGGTTTAACCGCTGTATTTGTTGATAAGGCTCCTGCCATAATATCTTGTCGGGTATACCTATACCTTATCAATTGCGGTTTCTGGTTTTCAGCTTGCTCTAATGAAAGGCCTTCCTCATCAGTCGGTAAGGCATACAAAGCTTGATTATATTTAGTGGTTTTAACGGTACTGGCATCTAATAGTTTCGTATAATATTTAGTAAGAAAAATTTTATCTTTGGGAATACTATTTAGTAATCGACTTTTAACTTCATTGGTACTTTTATCTGCAATTAGTTGTGCTGTCTGTGTATCAGGGAGCCAACGAAAAAAATTAAAATTCTCTTTTACAAATGCTATATCGTGTAGGCGACTCTGTCGTTTTGCTCGAACGTCCTCACGATAAGTTGTACAGATAAACGCCAATGTTTGTTCAATATCTTGCATACTAATTTTATTGTTAAATATTGTCCCTGGGTGTACTGCAAACTTATCGCTAGGAACCTTTTGTATATAATCCATTGTATTTTCAGTAACTTGACATAAGTCACTTGCTTTAAAATCTACAAGTTTATTAATACTTGGTGATTTTTCAAGGACGAATTCATAAGAATTCACTTGAAATATAAACAGGAATACAGAGGAAAATAAATATATTAAGTAGCGCATTAATCAGACCTATTAAAACTTTTTCAATATTGTAACTATTAAGCTAATAAAAGATATAGGTTTATCATAGAACAAACAGCAAAATATCCTACTCTGACATGAGCATGTCTAATATAAGACACACTACCCTTGTTATCAGTGCATGCTAGTTATGGATTTTGTCTTTTTCAAACGCCAGAAAGCAAAAAACCCGACTCTTTCGGATCGGATTTCTGACGTGTAGGGATATACTAATGTCGCGTTGCCAAGGATGACAAAGAGCGACCTAATTAGAAGCTTAGAATGTCCTAGGCTCACATGGGCATGTCGAACATAAGTCACACTACCCTTGTTATTAATCCATGCTAGCTATGGATTTGGTCTTTTTAAACGCCAGAAAGCAAAAAACCCGTTACGTTAGTAACGGGTTTTTGACGTGTAGGGATATACTAATGTCGCGTTGCCAAGGATGGCAAAGAGCGACCTAATTAGGAGCTTAGAATGTCCTACTCTCACATGGGCATGTCGGACATAAGTCACACTACCGTTGTTATCAGTGCATGCTAGTTATGGATTTGGTCTTTTTTAAACGTCAGAAAGCAAAAAACCCGACTCTTTCGAATCGGGTTTTTCTAATTGGAAGCCTAGCAATGTCCTACTCTCACATGGGAACTCCCACACTACCATCGGCGCTACTGCGTTTCACTTCTGAGTTCGGAATGGGATCAGGTGGTGCCACAGTGCTATT
>NZ_JACGVS010000011.1:0-138881 GCF_014077345.1 Colwellia sp. BRX8-4 | reverse complement strand
CATCATGACGAAATGTTAGTTCATCATGACGACATGTTACTTCAACATGACGGCATGTTACTTCAACATAACGCCAAGGCGCTTTTAATAACTGCTCTGCCAAGCTAAAAATCCCGTCATCCTGAACACCCCCCGTCATCCTGAACTTGTTTCAGGATCTCATTACTTTAAGCCACGAATACAGATACTGAAATAAATTCAGCATGACGACATGTTAGTTCAACGAGACGACATGTTAGTTCAACATGGCGGCATGTTACTTCAACATAACGGCATGACGGCTTTTAACAACTGCTATGCCAAGCTAAAAATCCCGTCATCCTGAACACCCCCCGTCATCCTGAACTTGTTTCAGGATCTCATTACTTTAAACCACGAATACAGATACTGAAATAAATTCAGCATGACGACGTGTTAGTTCAACATGACGGCATGTTACTTCAACATAACGTCAAGGCGCTTTTAATAACTGCTCTGCCAAGCTAAAAATCCCGTTATCCTGACCCACCCCGTCATCCTGAACTTGTTTCAGGATCTCATTACTTGAAGCCACGAATACTGATACTGAAATAAATTCAGCATGACGACGTGTTAGTTCATCATGACGGCGTGTTACTTCAACATGACGGCGTTTTACTTCAGCATTATGGCATATCAATTCAGCATGACGGCATGCTACTTCAGGATGATAGCGTGTTAGCTGAAGAGTGCTTAACCTTAGAAGTTATAATCAAACGTTACACCAATTTGTCTTGGTGCGCCAAAGCGTTGATATTTTTTGGCTACCCAATCTAAATCAGGTTCGTTACCGAAGAAGAAGCCGCGTGTTGCGATTTTTTCATCGGTAATATTTCTAGCCCAAAGTGAAATAGACCAATCAGCGAGTTCATAAGCAACTTTCGCATTCAATAAGTTTGAACTTGACGCTTTTTCGTCATGGCTATCAGAGAAGAAAAATTCATCTTTTCCTGACCAGTTCACATTGAAAACAACGCCATTATCGCTTCGATACGTAGAGCCAAGGCTAAAGGTATAGCTTGGTGCGTGTGCTAAATCGCGTCCTGAAATGTCAATGTTTGTACCGTACTTGTCAGAATAGCCATAAACATCATATGTTGCGTTTAGGTAGCCCACTGTCGAGTCGATCGTTAAATTATTATTAACTTGGTATGTTAACTCAAGTTCCAAACCGTAACTGCTTGAACTGGTGGCATTTGCCGTGTAAATGGTAAATTGCTGTGGCTTATCAGGGTTCTGTTGAGAAGCATTAACTTGTTGATCTTGTCTGTCCATATAGAATAAGGCTAGTCGACTGACTAAGGTATTATTTAGCATATTCGATTGCAGACCTAATTCATAATTGACTAAGACTTCGGTATCAAATTCTTTAAATTGGATTAATTGCTCGGGTAAATCCATATTAAAACCACCCGCTTTGTAACCACGCGCGACACGAACATAGGCAGAATGCTCATTGTTAATGATCTTACTCAAGGCGATGTGTCCGCCCCACATGGTTTCAGACGGGTCAAACTCATCGCCAGCACTATCGCTATAATCGGTTGAACGTTTTTCAACGCGCAAACCTACTGATAATTCATGGCCATAGCTAAGAACACTGTCTAACTGGGTAAAAATTGCATAATTATTAGCTGAGTATGTAGAGTCGAGTATTTCGTCTTCCCAACCATTATAAAAAGAGTCAAGGTCGTTATCTTCATTCATTTTGCTAATGTAAGTACCCACTAGCCAAGCAGTTGTATTGTCAAAAATTCTTGAGCCGTCATTTGATGATAATCGAAACTCTTGTGACCATACATCTCTATCGGCGCGTTTGTCCCAAAGGTAACTGTATTCACATGGCGCACCATCACAACTTTTACTTGCCCAATAATCTGCGTTTGCCCAATCACCATCATAAGCGTGCTGATGCTCTGTCTTGGTATAGCTGCTTATCGCTTCGAATTTTGCAAATGACAAACCTTCAAAGCTAAATTTTAGTGCCCCGCCATGCGATTTTTGATTATCAACACCTGGGTTGTCCGTGATCGTATTAAAGCCGTTGTTATCTAATGTCCATGGGTCGAAACTATTATCGTTATCCGCAAATATATAAGTAAAATAAACACTTAAATCTTCTGTTGCCGTATATTGCAATTTGAACTTTCCAGAAAACTCGTCAATGCCATTAGTATCATCTCTATTTAGATAAAGATTGTCGCGATAACCGTTTTGTTGATGTTGCTCTAATGATATGCGGTAATTTAAGTCTTCGGTGACAGCACCAGAGCTATAACCGGCAACATTAATTAAGTCGTCATTGCCTAACGTTACTTTAAAACCATGCTCGGGTAATTCTGTTGCGTCTTTTGATTTTATGTAAATTAAACCCGCAAGCGCATTGGCACCAAAACGTGTACCTTGTGGACCTCTTAAGACTTCAACTTGTTGAACATCGTACATAGAAGCTGCCATGCCCAAGCCTGACAAATCGATATCGTCGACAATGAAGCCCACTGATGAGTTTGGCGCACCGCGGTATTCAGAACGTTCACCGACGCCTCTAATTTGTAAATATTTCGGACGAGATGTTCCACCAGAGAAATTTAAGTTGGCGACACCATTAATAACTTCTTCAAAATGTTGAATGCCCTGCTCAGCTATTTTTTGTTGGTCGATGATTGCAATACTGGTAGGGGCTTGCGCTAAAGATTGCTTATTGAAACTAGAAGTGACGGTTATACGCTCAATATCATTTGACTCATTTGCTTGTGTGACACTAGCAAAAGTCAATAAAGTCGTTGTTACCGCGATTGAAATAGGAGATTTTATAAAATTCATACTGGGCTCTTTTTGTGGCATGCAAGCAAAAAGAGCAATAAGGCAAATACACCGTAAGTAAGCACCTACACAAAGTGTTTACGATAAGTATTCAACATATTAACCATTCCTACGCCGGCATTATCCGTTTCAGGTATTAAGGGTAAAAATTCTCAGCAATACAAAAGCCTATTAACAACAGCTTTTTATTGCACCCCTTGGTTTGTTCGGCATACTAACAATTTTATCATCAAAGTACAGAAAAATTATGGTTATTTAATATCATGTATTTGCTTAATCTGATGATTTTCAGTAAATTAGCACTATAGTTTTTTTTATTAAATTGCCATGACAAATCATCTAAGCCAAAATCATTTATGTTCAGTAACCTTATTAGGAAATTTAGTTGCTAAGCCTGATATTCGTTATCAAGCAAACCCGGTCCTTGCTGTAGCTGAGTTAGTATTAGCGACCCATAGCAGATGGTTTGACAAAACGAGCCAACAGTTTAAAGAATGGACGAGTTATCATACGGTTAAAGTTATTGGTGATATTGTTGATCGTTCACTTATTCACTCGCAAAAGGGTGATGTTATTTTAGTGCAAGGCTATTTACTTAATAGTAAAAAAGCTAACCGTGAAATATTACACGCCACTTATGCACAAACATTTGCAAAGGGTTACGCCCAATCAATAAACCAAGTGCATATGAGTGGTGAAATAAGCAGCGATATTAATTTAGTACTAACCGAGAATAATAAAGAATTAGTCGCGCTTAACTTAACCGTTAATAATTTAGTGTATTCGCCTATAACACAGCAAACCCAAAATATTTCTATCGAACGTTCGGTACATATCTGGGGAAAACAAGCACATTATATTAAAGATAAGGCCGAGCTAGGCGACCAATTAGTTGTCGACGGAAGATTAAGCTATCTCAATGATAGTAAAAAATCACAATTTATTGATTCACACCAAGTCATTTTATTGAAACATTAAAATGGATTACCTATAATTTTATAAAATTAGGATTGTTGGCAAAATATGGACGTTTTTCATTATATAAAAAAAATAACTACGCAAACACTTCCAGTGTTGCTGGCTTTTTACTGCCTATTAACGCCCTTAACAACGATTGCTGAAGAAGTTCAACTCGAAGTTTTAGCGCAGCTGCCTAGCCTAAGTTCAACCAATAAAACAACCGTTATTGCATTACCTGTTAATAGTGAGAATAAGCAGCAATACTTAATTGCAGACGCTGCTGGCGAATTGTCTTTACTTAATAATGCCAAGCTCACTTTTTTAGCAAGCTTACCTCTAAATAATCATACTACCGATAAACAAGTTAAATTAACCGCGCTAACGTTACACCCCAGTTTTTCGTTAGCAGATAAAACTGGCTTCCAAAACTTTTTTACTGCACATATTGAGCCCGCTAAATCAAATAATAATGTTGCGCGATTAACGCTGTTAGCCGATCCCGTTGCATTGCCATTTGACGCTGTGATAACACAGTGGCAATACGACAACACAGCGGCAATTAAAATTGATGTGCAGCAACGCAGAGAAGTGCTGAGAATTGCGGTGCCAACTGCCACACATCAAATACAGAAAATTGCCTTTAATCCATATAATAAAGTATGGCACGATGATTATGGCTTAATGCTTGTTGCTTTATCTGACAGTAACACTAGCTTACCAAACGCTAGCGAAGGCGCTTTGTATTCTGGTGTTGTGTTGCGCATTAATCCTGAGAAATTTGGCTTAAGAAATTATAGGGTGCCAAGTAGTAACCCTTTTATGAAAACAAACGACGTTAACAATGAGATCTTTATTTTAGGCGCTCAAAGCATTAGTTCTTTTTCGTGGTCAAAAAAACATTATGGCGCATTACTCGTAGAACATGACTACGATGGCGGTCACCAAGTTGTTGTTGCTGATAAATGTGCTGACTGGCGAGACTCTTACCAAAATAACCTTGTTTTTCCGCTGAAATCTACTCAAGGAACTGATGGAAATATTTTTCCTTATTATGGGCGAAACTTAGAAGCGTCTGTAGGTAGTGTCTTATATCTTATTAATGATACAAAAAATTGGCAACTTGCCCAATTGAATACCACGATGGTAAATAGTGAGGCTCAAAGTGGCGCTGCTGCATTACCTATTTTGTCTTTTAGTCGTGATGAGCTTTCTCCAAAAAATAAAGTGTCATTACTCTTTGATCACAACGGCGAACCCTTACTGTTAGATTTAACCAATAAACAATTATTATCGGTAAAGGCTATCCCGTTAAAAAGTGACAATAGTAAGCGTATTCAGGTGGATAATAAAAGTGATGAACAATCGGCGCCACTCAACAATAGCGCTTATGGCAAACTACTGCTTACCCTGTTTATATTGGTGGTTGCGGTGGTGTTTTATCGATTACGACTAAAAACGGTTAATCAAAAAGCAAAATTAAGAGGTATGTTTGCACGCTTTGAACTCGATACTAGCCAAACAACCGTATCGTTTTACAAGCGCCATCAGTCAGAAATAGACAGTCAATTGGCTACTGCCGATATAGTTAAAAGTGAAATTTGGGTAAACGATAACAACGTCAGTATTATTAATGAAGATATTGACCATGGTTACAATGAGCAATGCGAGAACAAACTGCGCTTGTCATTTAATCAAGCGCATCGCCATAAGCTTATTGATGATGAAACTCGACAAGTCCTGCTTTATTTAACCGATAAAAACGCTAAAACATATGTTGTATGCTTATATTTTAGAAAAGGTAACCAGCGTCTAACCAAAGCTAAATATTTTGATATTTTAGAGTCATTAATTGATTGGAGTTGGTTTATTGCCAGCCAGCTGAATCCAGAAGCAACAACGGTACGACCGCTGAAAGTAACCATAGTTAAGAGCGCGATAAAAAAAGGTTTTAAGAAAAAAAAGGCCGAGCCTGAAAGCATTGATACATCCGTAATAGAAGAACCGCTACCTAGTAAGCAAACCGCAGCGGTATTGCACGACATCGTTGTTCATGACTCGGAATTAATAAGTGCGCTAGACAAGCTTGTTGATTTAAAACAACAGGGTTTTTTAACCGATGAAGAGTTTAGTTTAGCTAAAGCGAAAATTTTATCAGATATGATTGTTTAATATGGATAGAGATGCTGAGCAAACAAACTAAAACACTTTTTTTAATGACCACATTAATTAGTATTGCCATTCTTTTTAGCGTGTTATTTTCTTTAGATGTATTGAAAAACAACAACCTACAGCCACTACTTGACCAGTTTATTCCTCAAGGATATCTGGGGGTGTTAATGGTTTTAAGCCTATTGGCATTACTGACCAGTATCGGTTTACCCAGGCAAGTCGCTGCTTTTTCTTGTGGTTACATCTTTGGCATTGTTTATGGGACGCTGCTGGCCACTTTAGCGGCAACACTCGGTTGCATGCTAACGTTATTTATCGCAAAAACCTTTTTTAGACAAAGGGTGCTTGACGCTTACCCCGACAAAGTAATGGTGCTGTCTGCTTTTTTCTCAACGGACACCTTCAGCAAAGCCCTAGTCATTCGTTTGTTACCTGCGGGCTCAAACTTTTTAACCAACATATTGGCAGGCATGGCTAAGGTAAAGTTTATCCCATATGTTACAGGCACTTGTGTTGGCTTTATTCCACAGATGTTGATATTTTCATTACTGGGCGCAGGTATTAAAGTTGGTGAGGAACAGCAAATATTACTGAGTTTATCTTTACTGGTTGTTGCGTTAATTTTTGGCTATTTATTGTATAAAAAAGAAAAAAAACACAATAAAAAAGGAGCTATTTAGCTCCTTTTTTATTGTGTTGCTAACGGTCATTTAGTTGAGTGTTAACAAATACTTCACTAAGTTATTATAATCAGCTTCAAAGTTGTTTTTGTCTAAACCTGCATTTTCAATTTTGTAGCGGCCATTAACAATAACGGCTGGCACACCAGTTAAACCACCACTTTTTGCGTAGTAGGTTTGCTTTTTCTTCATTTGTTTTACTTGGCTATTTACACCAAAGCTTTTCATTAATTTGTCAAACTTTTCGCCGTCAGCGCCATTCAAAACAAAAACATTACGAATATCTTTTTCAGAAGTAAAGACTGCGCGCTGCACATGAATATAATTAAAAAGTGCGCCCATTAGCTTACTTTCCATGTCCATTTGCTCGGCAACAACTACCGCTTTACTTAACGTTTCCTGCATAACTTGAGAAGCGCCGCGTAAAAAATCAACGTGATTGAATTCAAATTTAACTCCTGCTGGTAACTGCTTTTTAACGCTAGTCATGAAAGGTGAAAACTTGAAACAATGTGGACAGTAAAATGAAAAGAATTCACGTACTTCAGGCTTTTTGGTCGCCTGTTCGCTCACGATCGTGTAATGCGTACCTTCTTGATAATTTGCTGCTGATGCCATTAATGGCAATAATAACATCACAAATAAACTCAATAATTTTTTCATTTAACGTTTTTCCTCAAACAATAGCCCTGCGCTATTAATAATTATGCAGGTAATAAACTTAATGGTGGCTGTTGAAGGGCAGACACTTGCTCTTTCAACATTAAAATTTGCTGTTCCCAATACTTATCGGTATTAAACCATGGGAAGTTATGCGGGAACGCTGGGTCTTGCCAACGCTTACATAACCAAGCCATATAATTAACAACACGCATGGTACGTAATGATTCTATCAAAATAAGTTGCTTGGGTTCAAATGAATAAAATTCTTCGTATCCCGAAAGCATAGTATCAAGTTGTAATAACCGTTGTTGGCGATCGCCTGAAAGCATCATCCATAGGTCTTGAATAGCAGGTCCCATGCGACAATCATCTAAATCGACAAAATGTGGACCTTTGTCTGTCCATAAAATATTACCGGCATGACAATCACCGTGTAAACGTATTTCATGGCTGGGTTGATATTGCTGCGCTGCAATATCAACCACTTGTTCTAAAATAGTAAAGAAAGCTTTGCTTAGGTAATGTGGCACAAAACCAGAGTCTTTTATAATATCGGTGGCCTGAAAAAGCATCTCTTGCTTGTTATAGGTCGGGCGATGTTTAAAAGGTTTTGTCGCTGCGACGGCATGAATACGCCCTAAAAATCGTCCCATCCATTCAAGCTGATCTAAATTGTCTACTTCGAAAATACGTCCGCCTCGACAAGGGTAGATAGCAAAATGAAAACCTTGATGAGAAAAAAGCGATTCACCACCAATTTTTAACGGCGCAACTAAAGGTAATTCATGTTTTGCTAACTCAAAAGAAAAGCTATGCTCTTCTCTAAGTTCAGCTTCGGTCCAGCGTTGTGGTCGATAAAACTTGGTGACGTATTTTTTCTTATCTTCGTCGTGAAATTGATAAACACGGTTTTCATAACTATTTAAAGCCAGCAAGCCACTGTCAACAAAAAGGCCAGTACTTTCTAGGCCATCTAAGATCAAGTCGGGTGATAGGGTAGTAAAATCAAATACAGACATTAGCGTTTATTAAAAAACCTGCTTTCATGTTCAAGAGAAACATCATCTTCCTCTGAAACCAACTCAATAACAAATGAAATATCGGTCATGTAACCTTTTAATTCATAGGGGTCTACCGACAGACTCATTGGTAACGTATACACAGCGGCGGCTTTTACCATGACTTCTTGCTCGCCATGCCACTTAGTGTTTTCAATACCCTTAACAGACAAGCGATAAACGTTATCAGTTTGCGATTTATTTAAGATTTTTAAGGTGTACACATTTTCTATATCACCGTTAAATTTTTCTTTGGCCAGTTCATTTCTGTCGCGAATAATGTCCATAGTGACCGGAGCTCGATTAACAATTTCTAAAACTAACAAGCTACACATTACTACCAGAACGATGGCATAACCCACTAATTTTGAACGAATAAAATGAACTTTTTTACCTTGTAACTCATGCTCGGTGGTGTAACGTATTAGCCCTTTCGGGTAATTCATTTTGTCCATAACCCCGTCACATGCGTCAACACATGCACCACAGTTTATACATTCATATTGTAAGCCGTTACGAATATCTATACCGGTTGGACAGACTTGCACACAAAGGTTGCAGTCAATACAGTCACCTAATTCTAATGATTCATGTGCTACTTTACGAGAGCGTGCACCACGGCTTTCACCGCGATTAAAGTCATATGAAACCGTTAAGGTATCTTTATCAAACATCGCTGATTGGAAGCGTGCATAAGGACACATATGTAGACACATAATTTCACGCATCCAGCCAGCGTTACCATAAGTACAAAAAGCAAAGAACCAAACAGTCGCTGCTAAAGCAAACGAGGCCTGAAAAGTAAAAAAGTCAATAAACACTTCATCAACCGGTGCAAAATAACCGACAAACGTTAGTGCCGTTAGTATTGAGAAAAATAACCAACAAGTATGTTTTAAGGCTTTACGCCAGAATTTGTCAAAATCAAGTTCGCGGCTGTCCAGTTTTTTACGCTGATTAGCGGTACCTTCAATTTTTTCTTCAAACCAGATAAAAATAAAGGTCCAGACAGTTTGTGGGCATAAATATCCACACCAAACACGCCCTAAAAAGGTGGTAACAAAAAACAGTAAAAAAGCACTAAGAATACAGAGCCAAGCGAGTAAGGTTAAATCTTGTGGCCACAAGGTTAGTCCAAAGAGCGTGAAGCGTTGTTCGGCAATATCAAATAAAATGGCTTGATGATCGTTATATCGCAACCAAGGCAGTATCGCAAAAAGTGCTAAGAAAAAAAAGTTCATCCGCTGCCTAAGTAATTGGAAAATACCACTTACTTTGCGCACATAAATTTGATCACGAGGCTGGTAGGTTTCTACCTGATTAGGTTGATGTATTTTAATATTTTTAACGGGAATTTGAATCTGCGCTTTTTTGATCTTGTCTTCTGATTTCACGATAAATCCTTGATATACGAGAGCCTCAAGATTATAACGATATTTATCTAAGAATACGTTATAAAACAATTAATATTAGTGAATAAGCTGAAAATTGATTATTCTTATATAATCATTCAATTATATAAAGAATTATGAAAAATTTATTGATCTTAATCGTCGCAGCGGCATTATTTTTACACTTTTATCCTCAACCAGAAGTAGACGAGTGGTTTTCAGAACAGAAAAACGTTATTTCTAATGCCTTTTCAGAAGCTACAGATACTAAAGTAAGGTTGAAGGCCGATAAAATTTATACTGACTTAAAGAGTCAGCTTGTCAATTTTAGTCTTGAAGAACAACAATTTTTAAAAGAAATAACCAGCGATAGAAAGTCGGTAAAAGCTTTTTTTACTGATTTTTGTAATGCCAAACAACAATCCCCACATTTGCACCGAGACAACCAAGCGAAAGTTTGTAAAACAATTGCTCAGTATAGTTCGTTGTTATAGGTAAATTAAAAAATTAATAACCTATAAAAGATATAAAGCTGTTATCGAGCAGTTCTAAAACTTAGATGCGCGATAACAGTTTAATGCTAAGCAGAAAGACTGGCCAATAGCTTAGAGAATGCTTGTTCAGACTCTTGCTCTAGGTGATGAACACCCCCGTTAATCACCCAGTGGCCATTAACCATAACGTCGTTAATCATATTATGCTGACTTGCAAAAATCATACTGTCTAATAAGTGTTGGTCGTGGTGGGCAAACAAAGCCACTTTTTTGGCATTAAGTACCAGTAAATCGGCTTGTTTACCTATCGCTAACTCACCGGTATTGCTATTTGTACTTTGAGCGCCGCCTAAGGCTGCTTGTTGCCACAAATTACGACCCACTGAAGGTTGATTTTCTGTTGCTAAAATAGCACGTTGTTGCTTAATTAAGCGTTGTGCGTATTCTAACCAGCGTAACTCTTCGATAGGATTCACTGAAATATGACTGTCAGAGCCAATCGCTAAGGTGCCATTTTCTGCTAAAAATTCACTGGTGGGGAAAATACCGTCACCTAGATTTGCTTCAGTGGTTGGGCAGATCCCTGCAATCGCTTTACTGGCAATAATTCCTCGGCGTTCTTGTTCATTGATATGTGTTGCATGAATTAAACACCATTGCGGATCTAATGCGACATTATTTAATAACCATTCCACCGGACGTTGACCATAATGCGCTAAACAATCATTGACTTCTTTTTGCTGCTCAGCGATATGAATATGCACTGGCGCTTTATTATCTAAACTACGAACATGTTTTACCGCTTGCTCTAACGACGTTTTGTCAACCGCTCTTAATGAGTGAGGTGCAATGCCAACATTAGTATTTTGATAATGAGCACTTAAGGTAAAGCAGTCACTGACCAGTTGATTGAATTGTTCTACTGAATTAATAAAACGCTTTTGGCCGTCATTTGCCGGTAAAGGACCAAAGCCGCTGAAACGATAAAGTACCGGTAATAATGTTAAACCAATTCCCGATTGCTGACTGGCCTTAAAAATGGCTTTTGCCATGGCAGCAAGTTCATCATGGTTTTCACCATTAATTTCATGATGTAAATAATGAAATTCTGCAACACGGGTATAACCCATTTTAAGCATTTCAATATAAAGCTGTTGGGCAATTATTTCGGCATCGTTTACCGTCAGTTGATCGATAAATTTGTACATGATGCTTCGCCATGTCCAAAAACTGTCTTGCCCTTCACTACCTTGTTCACTGAAACCCGCAAAGGCACGTTGAAAAGCATGGGAGTGGCAATTAACCATACCAGGAATAACAACCCCTACTTGCTCAGCGCCGTCAATATGGCCTGATGCTATTGCGGTGATCACGCCATTTTCTATGGTTAATGTTTGCTGCGTGTGCCAACCGCTGCTTAATAAAATACGTTCTGCAAATAACTTCATCGAAAATACCTTTGCTAATTTTTGTTGGAAAACCCAATCTACATTTACTGCGTTTGCCTATTCACCACTGACTAATGACTACGGCTTAATAAAACCGTTATCGCGACTCATTCATACGAGCACACCTACACTAGGTTTTTTGTTGTGAAAACTTAATCAAGGTTTCTACTAACTGTTTAAGCTTAGGAATAACCTCACTTGCCAACGCTTCATTGTATTCTGGACTGGGCTCACTCATGTAAGTACGTTGTGAAAGCTCTAACTGTACCGCATGAATATTTTTTTGCGGTTGACCATACTCTCGAGTAATAAAGCCGCCTTTAAACCGCCCGTTAGTGATCATGCTATAAGGTGAGTAATCAAGTTTTTGTAGTGCGGTGATTAATTCAGGCGCGCAGCTTTTACCATCAGCTGTACCAAAATTAAAATCGGGTAATTGGCCTTCAAAAAATCTCGGCACGGTCGACAAAATAGAATGGGCCTCTAATAAAACGGCTTTACCAAATTCATTCTGCACGTCAGCTAGAGTGCTTTTTAATGCTTGATGATAAGGCTGCCAATACGTGGTTACTCGATGTAATATTTCATCTTTTTCTGGTGCTTGTCCTTCAAGATAAAGTGGCGCAAGGTCAAATGAAGTCGTCGGACACAATTCAGTACTGTTGGCACCAGGGTATAAATCAACACCTGCTGGATCTCGATTTAGGTCAATGACATAGCGGCTATATTTGGGCATGATAATATACGCACCAAGCGCTTGAGCAAACGCGTAAAGCTTGTCTTTATGCCAATCAGTATCAGCCACTTTCCTGCCTTGTTCAGTCATTTTATTGGCAATGTATTCAGGTAAAGCCTCACCGTTATGCGGCATGCTGATAAGCAATGGAATTCGACCTTTTATTAACGTGTAAGTGTTAGACATCTTCAACCTTTTAATTGTATATACAACTTTAGGGGTAATTTATCATGCTGTTACTGTAGCAAGCAAATTTATTGCGTTGTGATGCTGATCTTTTTAGTTGCTTTACTTGTTGGCCGCTAAGGTTTATTTAATAAGCACCCGGGTAGCAGTAAGTCGTATTACCTAAAAAACATCTGATTTTCATTATATTAAATCAATCACTTATTTATTAAAATTTGCTGGTTTGCTACTTATAGCATAAAGTGTATTTATTAATACTTCACTTCTGCCTTCATAGATAAACTTAAATAAAAACTTAAGTTTTAAACCATGGATGATGACATTATAAGCGATATAAAGAATATGTTATGGTCCATGTCTACTTGGCTTAAGCGCACATTATTGTGCAGTATTTTGTTAGTCACTTTTAGTGTCTATGCAGAGCAACTATCCCACAATAAAGCGCCCCTTCGAATAGCTTTACCTGATAGACCATCAATCAATGCAGCTTCTGGAGAGAAGTTTCAACTGCTGGTTAACTTTCTTAAAGAGTATTGGCAAATTTGGGCAATAGATAATCAACGTGAAGTATCGTTTAGCTACATGCCAACAGAAAAGGCTTATCAATCGCTTGCTAATAAGAGTATTGATGTGGTCGCCGTTACTCGTTACCAGCAAGATCAAACAGACTTAGTTTTTAGTATTCCCTATGCTAAATTCAAACAGAAAGTGTTTCGTCGCATTCAAAGTAATAAAAGTAATGGTCTGCAAATAGGTATCTACTCTGACGATCAGTCAACTTTAAATTTTCTTAGTCGCCATATTGAACGTTATTATTATCAAGATATTGATAAGCTGCTTGGCGATTATCAAAAGTATGATGCCTTATATGCAACAAAACCCTGGTTACTTAATGAAAAGTTAAAAGAATATAAGCTCAGTGGTGATTTTCATATTACTGAAGATGAAGCACCAGAAGTTTACTTTCGCTTTGCCGTGAATAAAAACAATAGAAGCTTGATGCATAAAATTAACGATGGCATTCGCTCAGTGAGTCGACAACAAGCCGAGTTATGGAATAACAAATACATTGCCTTAAATGAAGGAAATATCTCGTTAACTTTTGGCGCCTATTTTACAAATTTATCTGTTGCTGAAAAAGATTTTATTATTGACCATAATCAACTTTCCTTTCCGGTGGTGTCTGGAGGTTTTCCGCCCTACATTATTACTAAAAACTTTAATCACATTACCGAGCGCGGCTTCACCATTGATTTATTTACGCTTTCAACTGAGCGAACCGGTATTATCTATAAACCTGTTTATGTAAAAAATATTGAGCAAATTTTTTCGTCTTTAGCACAGCAAAAAATTAATGTACTGCCGTTGGTTGAGCGCAATAAAGACCGAGAGAAAAAGCTTATTTTTTCTGAGCCTTATTTGCAAGCCAGTTATAGTATGGTTTATCGCTATAATGACACGATAATAGATGGTTTAAGTGGCATAGGTGACAAAAAAGTTGCTGTGGTTAATAATTTTAATGCCACCCAATTATTAATAGAAAAACTTCCTTTTGCACACCTTAATTACTTTGACTCGATGAATGCGGCCATTACTTCAGTATCTTTGGGTGAATCTGATGTCTTTATTGGTGGCTCTCTGATTTCTTCTTATTTGGTTAAAGAAAATCAACTCTCAAATCTCACTAGCCAACCATTAATAAACTTTAATGATAATGCTCAGTTTTTTTTCGCGAGTAACCCCGGTAACGATATTATTATTAGCTTACTTAATCGCACCATTAAAAGTCTTTCTGCCACAGATTACGAAAGACTTTATGCAAAATGGAGTCAAACGGCTTTCCATGAAAATAATGCCGATAAACAAATTGCTAATGCTTATCGAAATGTCAGTTATTTGTTTGTCGCTATTATGCTTTTTGGGCTGATTATTTTTTGGATTTATTATCGACAGCTTAGGGTCAGAAAGCTTGCCCAACTAAAAATTGAACATGCATTATCTATTGCTGAGTCTGCAAAAATAGAAGCTGAAAAATCAGCTCAAGCGAAAATAACTTTTCTTGCGCGGATGAGTCATGAAATTAGAACGCCGATGAACGGTGTATTAGGTATGGCAGAAGCCCTTGCTTTCACACCTTTAAATAAAGAGCAGAATGATTTACTTGAAACATTACAAGGCTCGGCAACCAACTTACTCGCTTTGCTCAATGATGTGCTCGACTTTTCAAAGATGGACGCCGGCAAACTGACTTTAGAGTCGGTGCCAGTGAATTTTAATTTACTTTGTAAAAATATTATTAGTGGCTTCAATCACATTGAACACCACAAACCATTAGAAATTAATTTACACATAGACAATAAAATAAGCCACTGCTATTTAACCGACCCGACACGCTTTACACAAGTGCTTAATAATTTGCTTAGTAACGCGATTAAATTCACCGATAAAGGGAAAATCGATTTAATTGTTACGGTGGCTAGCAGTGAGGTTATCAATAAAAACACCTACGACACACTTTATTTTGAAGTAAAAGACACCGGCATGGGCATAGCGGCGGAAAAACAAACGTTCTTATTTACTCCCTTCATTCAAGCCGATGACGACATTACGCGAAAATATGGTGGTACGGGTTTAGGGTTAAGTATTTGCCAAGAAATAATATCAGCGATGGGTAGCGAAATTAAGATTGATTCAACGCTAAACCAAGGGAGTTCTTTCCATTTTAGCTTAAAGCTAAAACAGTCAACTTTAGAAAGTTCCACCGATAACCGTCGCAGTAATACGCGTTTAATTAATGCCGCTGACGATAACCGTTTTCAAGATCTACGTATTCTTATTGCCGAAGATAACCTAGTAAACGTTAAAGTGCTCTGTGCGCAACTTGCGCGTCTAAATATTAAAGCCGATATTGCTTACGACGGCCAAGAAGCTTTAGATTTACATGAAAAACAGGCTTATGACATTATTATATCTGATTGTCATATGCCAAATGTTGATGGTTTTGAACTCGCTCAAACGTTAACAGCAAGCGAGCAAAGCCGACCGCTTTGGTTAATTGCTGTAACCGCAGATGCTTTGAGTGGCGCGGCAGAAAGGTGTATTGCTGCAGGTTTCAATGACTATATGGCTAAACCTTGCCCACAGGAAGAAATAACCAACAAGCTCAACAATGCTTATCGACAGTTATTAAAGAAACAACAGAAAAACGACTTAACTAAACAAAATTTCAGCCTTTTTGATTTAGACATGCTGCTGAAAAATAATGAGCACGACATCGAACTGAGTAAAAATGTTGGTCGACTTTTTATCGCTTCATGGCAAAAAGAAAAAAAGCAGTGGCTAAGCGCCACCGAGAATTTTGATCATAAATATATACAAGCACTTGCTCACAAGCTAAAAGGCAGTACACGGTATTTTTCCCACCCTGAAATAGCTAAAACGCTCAATGAGGTTAGCCAGCAAGCCAGGGCTGAAAATAGTAAAGATATAAAAGCATCTGCTAGCCACCTTTATTTACAACTAGATATAATGACCGAAGAAATTAAACGTTGGCTATTGTCATAAGTCATGTGATTCTTTCATCATCAATCTAGATTGATTTTTTTATTATTAATCGCTTTAATCAATCATTGTGAATTGTTTTTATCACTTTATTAAATCAAGTTATTCACCCATACTAGTGCCACTTAATCGATTCAAATCAATCAAAGCGAGTGACTATGTTTACCAATAAAGAAACACAGCAAGTTCCAAACACTACTTTCCCTATTATTACTGCCGATGGTTGGGCAAGTCGAAACAGTGATGAAATTTTTGCTAATAAAACCGTCATTGTATTTTCATTACCGGGCGCATTTACACCGACTTGTTCATCTTCACATTTACCAAGATACAATGAACTAGCGAAAAAATTTAACGCTAATGGTGTTGATGAAATTGTTTGTATTTCTGTTAACGATACCTTTGTAATGAATGCTTGGGCACAAGACAAAGACGCAGCCAACATTAGTTTCATTCCTGATGGCAATGGTGACTTTACTCAAGCGATGGGTTTATTAGTTGATAAAAAAGAAATTGGTTTTGGTAAGCGTAGCTGGCGCTATTCAATGCTAGTAAAAAATGGCGTTATAGAAAAAATGTTCATTGAACCTGATTTACCTGGCGACCCATTTGAAGTATCTGACGCCGATACCATGCTCAATTACATTAATCCTGAAGCTGTACAGTCTCAAGAAATTACAATTTTTAGTAAGCCGGATTGTCCATTTTGTAAAAAGGCTAAAGCATTATTAACAAGCCAAGGTTTAAAGTTTGAAGAATTGATCGTTGGTAGCGACGTAAATACTTCAATGTTCCGTGCTATTACTAACTCAGATACCGTACCACAAGTATTTATTGATGGTAAAAACATTGGTGGTAGTGAAGATTTAGCCGCTTACTTTGGTTAAACTTTATTATTAGCCAGCACTCAACACTTATTGTTGGCGATACAATAAAAAAAGCTAGATAACTCACGTTATCTAGCTTTTTTTTACACTTGCTCGTTAGACTTTAAACTTACCCACTATATCATTTAAGCCGGTGAATTCTTGTTGTAAACTGTCACAAGCTTGCTGCGTTTGCTGTAAATTTTGTACGCCTTGCTGATTTAAATCCATCAAATTTAATATATCTTCATCAATTGATCTGATCACATTAACTTGTTGTTGAGTAGCTTCAGTTACTGCATGATTTTCATTATCAACCTGTTGTAGCATATGAATAATTAATTGCATTTTTTCGTCGGCTACTTTGGCTTTTTGTACACTACTAGTACTATTTTTTTGACTTTCGTCCATAGAAATAACCACCGCGTCGGTGCCTGTTTCTAAGTTATCAATCATGGTTTCGATTTCAAGTGCCGCTTCTTGAGTGCGTTGTGCTAACTGTCTAACTTCATCAGCTACCACAGCAAAACCTCGACCCTGCTCCCCTGCTCTTGCCGCTTCAATAGCGGCATTTAACGCGAGTAAATTAGTTTGTGAACTAACCCCTTTAATAACATCTAAAATGCTGACTATATTTTTAGTTTCACTGCTTAATTTTTCGATTTCGCCGCTTGACTGTGTCATTATTTTTGACAAATGTTCAATTGACTGAATATTTTCATTGAGTGCCACCAGCCCTTCATTTGACTGTGCTTGCATGCCTGATGTTAAGTTAGAAGCCGTTAGTGCGTTAGTCGAAATTTCTTGTGAAGAGTTATTTAACTCGGTTACCGCTGTCGATACACTTTCACCACGATTAAGCTGTTGATCGGCCATATCAATACCGACTTGTGAACTTTGTCGAACTTGGCCAATCTGCTGTTGTAAATTTGCCGCTGACTCTTTAACTCGTCGCATCGAATGATGCATAGTTTCTATAAAATCATTAAAGTTTTCTGATAGTTCACCAAACTCATCGTGGCTCTCAACCGATAAACGTTGGGTTAAATCACCGTCGCCACGAGAAATACCTTTTATGGCAAGGTTTAAGGTATGAATAGGTTTCATTAAATAGCTAAACAATAAATGCATAAGAATAATCGTTGCAAGTAAGCTAGCTATAACCACAATAATGGCAATGTTTCTCGAGTTCACCATGGGTTGGTAAGCTTTTTCGCTGTCAAGTACGACACCTACATACCAATTAACCGAGTCAATGCCTTTAATGGGGATAAATGAAACTATGGTGTTATTATTAATCTCATTTAAGTCACTCGAAAATGGTGGTGTTTGACCTAATAATTCACTCACATCTTTATCGACATATTTCACATCAGGATGACTGAGAATCTTCCCTTTTGAAGTCATTAAATAGGCATAGCCTAAATCAAGAAAATCAATTTCATTCAGAATCGATGAAATCTCATCTAGAAAAATATCACCTCCAGCTGCACCAACAAATTGTCCATTTTTCAAAATAGGCGCTACAGCAGTCAATACTTTTTGATCCGTCGTGGCATCTATATAAGTTTCAGTAAAAGAAGACTTACGTCCTTCTTTTGCAAGTAAATACCAAGGGCGCTGACGAATATCAAAACCTTCTGGGAGTTGTATCGTTAAATCATCAAGAATAAATTCGCCGGTACTGGCTAGTCCAACAAAGGTATTTTTCATCTTCCCGGCTTTTACTGCTTGCTGAACCGCATGAAAAATTTCTTCATGACTATTAATGTCAGTAATATTAAGCGCCACTGCATCGATTATTTGTAGACGATTCGTTAACCAGTTAGCAATATTTCCAGAAACCGAACGGCCTATTTCATCGATGGCATTGTTAAGATTTTTTTGGGTGTGATCTTTTAAGAATATATAATTAATTGATGTAGATACCGACAAGGCTATTAGTAATAATACCGTAGTCACCATAATAATTTTATGGGAAAATTTTAATTTAATCACTGATGATCTCTCTTACTTTATTAGCTAACTTCATGGCATTACCATAGCACTGGAAATATCTAGATCCAACTTCCCGTTGCATTTAATCTTTTGAAAGCAACTTCAAAATTAATCTGATAAAATAACGCTATATTTTTATTGATAGTATCGCTAATTACTCTTATGGACAATCAACCTTTCAACCCATTACACGGCATTACCTTAAAAGCACTTGTTACCGAACTTGTTGAATATTTTGGTTACCCTGCGCTTAGTCAACAAATAAAAATTAAATGCTTCACTGAGGATCCTAGTATCAATTCAACCTTAAAATTTTTACGTAAAACACCTTGGGCACGTGAAAAAGTTGAAGCACTTTTTATCAAAAATTATCATAAAGTGCATCAAGCAAATGATGAAAAAAATAGCGGTCAATAATCTCACAAGCTACTCATATTGATAAAAATTTTAGCTTATAGCGCAATAAACTAATTGCTTGATTAAAAACCTGTCACACTGACTCCATATTCATTATTTTTTGGAGTCAGGTATGAAACCCATTAATCACTATATTTTAACTTGGCAATGCCCTGATACTTCAGGAGTATTAGCAAAAGTTTCTCAGAGCCTTTATCAACATGGCGCTTTTATTACTGAAACCTCACAGTACAGCGACCCGTATACCTCTATTTTTTTCTCGCGTATCGCATTTGATGACAGAAACTTAACCGTTTCAATTGCACAATTCCGTCAAGCCATAGCCGAATTAGCCCAACCGCTTGCGATGAACTTTCAATTAAGAGAACGTGATGATTTTCCAAATGTCGTTATCGCGGTATCTAAAGATGACCATTGCTTGGTGTCGTTATTAACTAAAGTTAAAGCCGGTGTTTTACCTATTAATGTTGCTGCTGTGGTTTCAAACCATCTGGACTGCCAAGCTTTAGTTGATTGGCATAAAATTCCTTTTCATCACTTACCTATTTCTTCTTCGACAAAAGCCCAACAAGAAAGTGAACTACAAGCCTTATTAATAAATTACAAAACAGACTTATTAGTGCTTGCGCGTTATATGCAAATTTTGTCTGATGATTTTTGTCAACAATGGCAAGGTCGAGCGATTAATATTCATCATTCTTTTTTACCGAGCTTTAAAGGCGCAAAACCTTACCATCAAGCCCACCAACGTGGTGTGAAAGTGATTGGCGCAACCGCCCACTATATTACTAGTGACTTAGATGAAGGACCTATTATTGTGCAAGAAGTAAAAGCCATTAACCATAGCCTGACGATAGAGCAGATGGTTCATAGTGGTCACGACATTGAAGCAACAGCTTTGTCTCATGCGGTTAGAATGCATGCCGAGCAGCGTGTCTGTTTGAATCAGGGCAAAACAGTTATTTTACTTTAGCGGTTAATTTATAAGGTAAACGTAACGAGTAAAGCACCCAATACGCTGGGTGCTTTACTGTTTTCATTCACTATTTCTGCTACATTAACCCATAACCTTTTGTCTTAATTAGTTGTCTTTTCCGATGATCCACTACCAAATAACGCCTCAAAATCTAAACAGTCATTTATTTTTGGTTACGCTTTCTTTTGCCACACAAGTGGATAAGACTTACCATTTATCGCTACCCGCTTGGTTACCGGGTAGCTATATGATCCGTGACTTCGCAAAAAACATTACGGAAATTAGCGCTTATAACAGCGATCAAAAAGCAGCTCAAAATACTGCGGCAATTGCGCTGAATAAAACCGACAAACAAACTTGGCAATTTACCGCAACAAGTGTCAACACTTCAATATGTTATCAAGTATTCGCTTTTGATTTGTCGGTACGCACCGCTTACTTAGACAGTGAACGTGGCTTTTTTAATGGCAGTTCAACTTTTTTACAAGTGCAAGAATTGCCAGATGAACGCTGTCAGTTAACTATTGCATTACCACAAGAATTAACGACTAAATCGTCGCCACAGTTAAAGAGTTGGCGAGTTGCCACGGGCTTAAGACGCGCTAAAGGCACTGATAAATATCAATTAGGTGATTATATTGCTAAAGACTATCAAGAACTTATCGATTGTCCTGTTGCCATTGGTCACTTCGATGCTTTTGAATTTGTTGTCGAAGGTGTCACCCATCACTTAGTCTTTACTAGCCAACATTTTGGTGATCGGGAGCGCCTAAAACGAGATATAGCTAAGCTTTGCCAGCATCATATTAACTTATTTGGTGAGGTCCCTTTTAAAGAGTACTGGTTCATTACCCATTTGTTAGGCAGCGGTTTTGGTGGGCTTGAACATAAAAACTCGACAATTTTACAAGCCAGTCGCTTTGATTTACCCAACTCTAATAGACCTGATGAAACGTCTGAAAATTATCAAACTTTTCTCAGCTTATGTTCACATGAATACTTTCACGCTTGGAATGTATGCCGCATTAAACCGAAAGAATTTATTCCCTACAACTTACAGCACGAAGTTCACACGAGACAATTGTGGGCCTATGAAGGCATCACGTCTTATTATGATGATTTTTCATTGTTTCGCAGTGGATTGATCAGTTTTGAAGACTATTTACTGCAATTATCTAAGACAGCTACCCGAGTATACCGGGGTAAAGGCGAACTAAAACAAAGTGTCAGCGACTCCAGCTTTGATACTTGGACCAAGTTTTATCAACAAGGACCAGATGGCGTAAATAATATTGTTAGTTATTATACTAAAGGCGCTTTAATTGCACTCTGGCTAGATTTAACGATTAGAGAAAAGTCAGCAGGTGTCTACAGCTTAGACACATTAATGCGTGAATTATGGATACATTTTGGTAGAACAAATATTGGTACCTGTGAGGAAGACTTTATAAACATTGCCAATATTCTCTGTAATGACGATATTACAGTAACTTTTCAAGCCTTACTTAACAATGCTCAACGTATTGAATTAGCCCCGTTACTTAAACAAGTAGGTATTGCCTTTACTGCTCAAAAGTTCAAAAAATTTAATAGCTTAGAGACTACTGACAATAACGCTTATTCTCCTTATATCGGTGCACAATATAGCGCGCTACCTTCAGGCGTGAAGATTACTCAGGTTATTGAAAACTCTCCTGCAGCTGGAGCCGGCTTGGCAGTTAACGATATTTTACTTGCCGTAAATAATATCAAAGTGACTGAAAAATCGTTGCAGCAACTGGCTGATCATTTACCAGAAAATACTGAGCTAACCTGCCACTATTTTCGTGATGATCAGTTAATGACCGGTCACATTGTTTTTATTGATTCACCACTGGCGGCCATCGCTATTACAGAAGTAGACAGAACGCTTAGCAAAAAATGGCGCTGTAAAAATTAACTGTAAATTTTTTGCCACAAAAAAGTAAAACGCTAGTGTAATTAAAAAACCACAAACTAGTAACAAAAGTTACTTTGTGCAAAAATAACCTTATTGCTTTCAAAACTAGAATATTAAGGGTTTAAAATGATCAAAATGAAACGAATTCACCACGTCGCTTATCGTTGTACTGATGCAAAAGTTACTGTTGATTGGTACAAAGAACATTTGAACATGGAGCTAACGGTAGCCATTGCTGAAAATGAGGTACCGTCGACTAAGGCACCAGACCCTTATATGCACATATTTCTAGATGCGGGCATGGGTAATGTTTTAGCCTTTTTTGAAATTCCTAATTCTCCAACCATGGGCCGAGATGAAAACACACCAACATGGGTACAGCACATCGCATTAGAAGTTGAAGATGTTGATGCACTTGTCGCCGCAAAAGAAGAGTTACAAAGTAAAGGTGTTGATGTATTAGGCCCAGTTCATCATGGTGTATTTAAATCAATTTATTTCTTTGACCCGAGTGGTCACCGCTTAGAATTAGCAGCGAATACCGGTACAGTTGAACAAATGAAAGAATTAAAAAGGGTTGCTCCTTTAATGATTGAAGAGTGGGCTGTTACTAAAGTTGCACCAAAACACGCGGCCTGGTTACACGAATAAAACTATTTTGCCCCTCGTTAATGGTCAAACAATATCCAATAAATAAAACTAAGCTATTATTTCTATTTAGCTTAGTTTATTGCGCACATGGTATAACCTAAAAATCACAACAAATTTCTCTCATTAACTGAACGAAATAGGACATTAGTACATAAAACGAAGGATTTCGTATATAAAGCGAGCGTAACAATGTACTCTATTTGTGATTATTTATGTAAGACATTAACCATAGAGAAAACATGTTTTTACCATTCATTAACTTTTAAATAAATCAATAGACTTTAAAAACAATAAGTTAACCTTTTACACTCAATGAATTGTAAATAAATGTATATTTATAACTTGCGACATTTATAAACTAAGGTAAAGTATTGTCCAGCTACTTTGTAGCCAAATAACAAAATGGATTGAATTGCACGGAAAGCCTTAACCTTCTCTTATGAGAGGTTACTTTTAAAGAATACGGATGATTAAGTTAATATCAGGATGATTGTTAATATTTAGGTCAATAGACCGATAAGGACAACCCAATAAAGTGTCAGGATGACCGATAAAAAATGAACCGAGTATTTAACGCAACATAAAAAATAATAATACGTTAAAGCTTATAAACGGAATTGCTAATAGGTTAGGATAACCACTTAAAGTTTGATGAAAACGATGACTTGTTCATCGTTTTTTTATGTCTGAAAATTAATCATGAAAAACACTATCGCTGTTTCCTACAATATAACGTAAAATAGAACCATTGAATTTAAAAACGAAATTATTTTATGTCTCGTACCAAAAAATCTAGAAAACAAGGCAATGGTCCTATCGGCGCAGTAAAAGATGATAAGAAAAAAGCCCTAGTTCCTGTTGATAGAAAACCAAAGAAGAAAACAGGAAAGCAAGCCGGCAACCGACAAAAAGAAGCTTTTGATGCAGGTAAAGAATCTCACTTACCTACAGAAAAGAAAGATCCGCGCATTGGTAGTAAAAAACCAATAGATCTTGGCGGACCGGTAACAGCGGCGGTGCAACCTTTTAAAGCCAAAAACAAAGTAAAAGCAGATAACTCTCCAATTGCTGCTATTCGTGTTGTTGAAGCTGATACCTCATTGCAACAAGAACTCTTCGCTATTGAAGAAGATAGCCGCTTGCAAAGTATCCTTGCCCAGCAAGATGAAGATATTTCGCTAAGTAACGAAGATGTTGATTATTTCAATGAAAAAATGGAACGTCATCAACAGCTACGTGAGATACTCGGCATAGAAGATGAAGATGACGACGACGAATCACCTGAAACGACAAGCAAAGCAAAATCTGGTGATGATCTTTGGGATAAATTTGACAACAGTGACCTGTCAAAATTCGAATAAGGCTTTATCATGTTTTCAACTCCTTGGATTTATATAGTAGTTGGCGGAGTAATTATTATTGCTGCGCTTGCTTTTTATGCGGTGAAATTATTAAACCAGCTAAAAGCGCAAACAGCTAAAATAAAACAGGCAGAGCAAGATAAAAAAATTGCCTTAGCAAAGCACGATAGTAAGATCCTTAGTAGTGTCGTGATTATTGCCCACGCAATGAAAGAAGAGCAATGTGATATCGCTGAGGGTTGTTGGCGATTGAGTGTATTGCTCGATTCTTTAAAGTTGAGCAGTGGTTTATCAGCAGAGTTTCCTGCAGTCTTTGAACTTTATGATAAAATTAAACATATGCCTATTCTTGATGCAAGAAAGAAACTTGCCAAAAATGAGCGTATGAAACTTGATTTTGAACGTATGAAAGCAGAGAGCGATTTATCCGCACAGATAAATATTGACGTTATCTCTTTGCATCAATATGCCCAAGAACGTATGAGTGCGCTAGCAAGTTAATTTTTTACCAAGTTAACTTTTTACTAAGTTAATAACGCTTTGTTGCGCTCGATCAATATTGTTAATGTTTGCATTGTTAAACTGTTGCTTAGCATATACCCGTTACCATTCAATCTATATTTTGATTGATAACGCGTATATAAGTAATGGCTAACTCGGTAACCAACCATGCAAGCAAATCAATTTTTTGACCCTAAATTACTGTCTAAATATAATACCAGTGGACCTAGATATACCTCTTATCCAACGGCATTAGAATTTCATGATGAATTTTCTGAACAAGATTTCATCCAAGCAGTGAAAGATTCACCCAACCGTGAATTGTCCTTGTATGTACATATTCCCTTTTGCCATAGCCTTTGCTACTACTGTGGTTGTAATAAAGTTATTACCCGCCACCGTGACAAGGCCGATACCTACTTAGAGTTTTTAGCGGAAGAAATTAGTTCACGAGCTGAATTTTTTACTGAATACACCGTTAAACAACTCCATTGGGGTGGCGGCACACCCAGCTTTTTAACCCATATCCAAATCACAAAATTAGTCTCTTTATTAAAAGAAAAATTCACTTTTGCTGAACATGTAGAAATGAGTATAGAAATTGATCCGCGTGAAATTGAAATGAACCTTGCCGAACACCTCTTTGATTTAGGTTTTAATCGTCTAAGTATTGGCGTACAAGACATTGACAAAAAAGTACAAGAAACAATTAATCGTGTGCAATCAACCGAATTTATTAGCGACTTTATTGCCCATGCAAAGGCAGTGGGCTTCAAATCAATTAATATCGACTTGATCTATGGTTTGCCTCACCAAACTATAGAAACCTTTACAAAAACGCTTAACAAAGCTCATGAGATGGATGTCGACCGTATTTCATTGTTTAGCTATGCACATATTCCAAACCGATTTGCTGCCCAACGTAAATTACGTGACGAATGGTTACCCAGCGTGCAAGAAAAATTTGCCTTAATGAAACTTGCCATCGAAAAGCTTTGTGGATTTGGCTACGATTTCATTGGTATGGATCACTTTGCTAAACCTAATGACGAACTTTCTATTGCACAAAAAGAGGGTTCCCTGCACCGTAATTTCCAAGGATATACTACAAAGGGTGGTTGTGACTTGTTAGGATTAGGTGTTTCTTCTATTAGTAATATCGGTACTTCTTTCAGTCAAAATATTAAAGAATTGCAAGCCTATTATAAAGCGATAGATACTAGAAAAAATGCACAAGTGAAAGGGGTTAGCTTATCAACAGATGACGTGATCCGTGGCGAAGTTATTCGTGAATTAATGTGTAATTTATATATTGATAAACATCAGATCAGTAAAAAGTACGATATCGATTTTGCAGAATATTTTGCTGAAGATTTACCGCTACTGAAAACTTTTATCAGTGATGGTTTGGTTGAAAATACGGCTGATTTTATTAAAGTAGATCAGAAAGCGCGTTTGTTGATTCGTAATATTTGCATGAGTTTTGATGCTTATATGAAACAACACGTTAACCAACAGCGCTTCTCGCGGGTAATTTAAGCGGAACTCTCACCTTTATAAATAATAAATAACTATAAAGGTGAGAAATTTAATCAATTTTTCCTAAACTAAACTTGTGGTCAGCACTTGAAAAAATTAATTCAACGCCTTTTTCTGTAACCTCTTCTTGTGCTAAATCGGCCCATTGGTAATAAACATTACGGTGAACTTTTGCCAATAAATTACGACGCACTAATACATATAATTCGCCGTTAGCATTCATCGTTAACGGATGAGTTTCATCAAGCACGAACTCGTCATCTACATTGGTACTAACCGTCATTATTGATTTGTTATCATCTTGCCAAGCCCATTGCGTTAATACAAAAGGGGCGTCTTCAACGATAATCTTAACTTTTTCAGCGGGTGTCACTAAAAAGTACTCGTCGCGATCACCAGCGACTTCTCTTAATAAAACAGAAGCAAAAAGTTTAACTAACGATAACCGTTTAAATATTGTGCCGCCATAAAACCAGTCACCATTACCTTTGACCTGTAGATCAATTTCGCCACAATACGGTGGGTTCCATGATTCTATCGGCGGTAATTTTTTAGTGTTACCTGGTGTTAGCTTATTTAATTGTTCAGAAATTTTGTCTAGTGACATTTATACCGCCAAATTATCCGCTGGATAGTAATTTTAATACCTAAGGTAAAAATACAGTATGAGGAGACATTAGTAAAACAGCATCTAAAATTAAGTTAATAATCAGCAAAAAGTACAGTTAAGCAGAATGTTGCCCATAAAACGCTTAAAAGCAAAAATTTTTCTTGTCAATCTGCTTAAAAATACAATATACTCTCCGCGCCTTATCACTGGGCGCTTCAAGTAATATCAGTGGTGGCTATAGCTCAGTTGGTAGAGCCCCGGATTGTGATTCCGGTTGTCGAGGGTTCAAGTCCCTTTAGCCACCCCATTTCTGTATAAGTTTATCTCAAAGAAAACACACATCCATCAGTGATTCCATTTTCGCTTACCGTGGATTCAAGTCCCTTTAGCCACCCCATTCTTTATAAGTTTATCTCAAAGAAAACACACATCCATCAGTGATTCCATTTTCGTTTACCGTGGATTCAAGTCCCTTTAGACATCCCATTTCTGTATAAGCACACCTATAACATATTAAATAAAACCATCAGTGATGCCATTTTCGCTTACCGTGGGTTCAAGTCCCTTTAGTTATAGGGTTTTTCTAAATTTCTCTTTAAAACCATCTAATAACGCCTATTTAGGTAATTTGTCTAGGTGTTGCTGTTTTTTTTGATTAAACTAATAGTAATTAAAGTAAGAAGCACACTGTAATGGAAAAACATCAACAATTATTAATTGCCTTAAGGAAAGTCATCAGGGCAATCGATTTACATTCAAAACACCTTAATAAAACTTCGGGTTTAACCAGTCCACAATTATTAATTATGCTAGAAATAGATAAAGTTTCTGGTATAAATTCAAGCCAAGTAGCCAAAAATGTTAATTTAAGTGCTGCTACCGTGACCAATATTTTGGACAGGCTAGAGAATAAAGGCTTAGTTTCAAGAATACGTAGTACCCAAGATAAACGTAGAGTGAGCTTATATTTAACCGAGGATGGTAAAGCACTTTTACTCAATGCCCCCCAAGCATTGCAAGAGCATTTTATTGATAAATTTTCGAATTTAGCGCAATGGGAGCAATCACAGTTGCTTTCATCTATGGAACGATTGGCTGGAATGATGGATGCAAATGAAATAGATGCGGCTCCGTTATTAGAGCTTGATGCGATGAGCGCCAGCAGTAGTAGTAAAGCTGACGCATCTAATAAGTAAATACAGCTCGGTTTAACCCGAGCTGTTGTCTATTAGCGTAACAAATGTAAGAAATGCAAATGCTTGTGGTATTGATCAATAATATTATTGATCACTGCCGTTTTCGACCAGCCCATAATGTCATAGTCTTGACCACCTTCGCCCAAGTGAACTTCAGCACGATAATAACTTTGCTCATCTTCCGCTTCATTGGCTTCAATAACATAGTCAGGTTGAGAGTACTTACGAGCTAACACCCGATAAACAAACTCTTGTGCTTCACCATGGTCAACAATTAACGTCAGCCCATCGTCGTGTGAGATTTCAACATTGATTTGATTAGCTTGTAGCTCTTTAGCGACGGAATCAAATGCTGGAACGACTGTCTGCGTAACAAACTTACTGACATTAGCTTTGTTGGGGAAATCGACAACATTCTTCAAGCGCATTTGCCAACTATCACTATTCTCATTACCTGAGTGAGGTATTGCTGTAATTAGCTGACTATCCTGCTTAAAAGCTTCAACTCTTAACGATTTAATCAAGCCTGCAATGGCCAGTAATAATACGATAGTAAAAGGTAGAGCACTGGCAATAGTCATGGTTTGGAGGGCATTAAGACCACCAGCCAATAATAATATTGCCGCAACGATACCAATACCTACCGCCCAATAAACACGTTGCCATAGCGGCGTATCATTTTTGCCATGCGAGCAAAGCATATCAACGACCATAGCGCCTGAATCACAGGAGGTGACAAAAAATATCACAATCATTAAGACACTAAAGAATGACAACACCGAAGATAATGGGAAGTTTTCAAGAAAGACAAACAAGGCAACGGATGAGTCTTTACTGACCATCTCTCCTAATTCGACAATGCCTTGATTATAAACCAAATCAATCGCACTATTACCAAAAATAGTCATCCAAAATAAAGTGAAGACCGTGGGTATTAGCATAACGCCGATAATGAATTCTCTGATAGTACGGCCACGTGAAATTCTGGCAATAAACAAACCAACAAAAGGTGCCCACGCCAACCACCAGCCCCAATAGAAGATTGTCCAGCCACCTATCCAGTCAGTCTTTTTGTAAGCGAATAAATTAAAGGTGTTATGAACAATATCCGCTAAATAATCACCAATATTTTGTAAATAGGCTTGTAATAAAAAGACTGTTGGACCGAGCACAAAAATCAAAAATAATAAGATCACCGCTAAAACCATGTTGGTTTCAGAAAGTATTTTAATGCCCTTATCTAGCCCTGTGGCAACTGATATAACCGCAAGTGACGTGATACCAAACATAATAATTATTTGATTAGTGACTGAGACTTCAATACCGAATAAATAACCAAAACCCGCATTAACTTGTGAGGCACCTAAGCCCAGCGAAGTAGCAACACCAAAGACCGTACTCACCACAGCAAAAATGTCGACCAAATGTCCTGGCCATTTATATATTCTGTCTCCAATCAAAGGATATAGCGCAGAGCGTAACGTTAATGGTAAGTTATGACGATAACTAAAATAGGCTAATACTAAGGCAACAATGGCATAGATAGCCCAGGCATGAAGTCCCCAATGAAAAAATGTCATTTTCATTGCTTCTTGCACGGCTTCAACCGTACCTGTTTCTGCTGTTGGTGGTGACAAATAGTGCATTAAGGGTTCTGCGACACCAAAAAACATTAAGCCAATGCCCATTCCAGCAGCAAAGAGCATCGACAGCCAAGAGACTAAGGTGTAGTCAGGTGTTGAATGATCTGGACCTAAGCGAATATCGCCATAACGAGAAACGCCTAAAAAGATAACAAAAAAGAAGATGAATGCGACAGTCAGTACATAGAACCAACTACCATTTTCAATAATACTCGTTTGAATAAGTGTGAATAAACTTTGCGCCTGTTGAGGTAGTGCAGCGGTATAAACTAACAAGGCAATAATAATAGCGGAGGCACTGCCAAATACCTTCTTGTTTAATTGACTCTTAACGGTTGTAGGCAAATTCTTCCCCTGATTTTAATTAGTATTGATATTATATCGACTTAAGCCATGCTGTAAACAATTCTGTATACAACACAAGAAAATTTAAAGAGGAACAAATGCTCTATTAGAAACACAAATACACCAACTAATATATAAAGATTTGTAAAAATTATCTATAAGTCCTATTTTTTGTTAAGCTATACGCGAATAAATATAGTTAGAACTCTAATAATATCAACTCAAAACATAATTAAACACCAAGGGATACTTAATATGAAATTCACTAAGTTGCATTATGCTGTGCTTACAGCACTAGCTGCATCGAGCGCTCTCTCTGCTGAAGAAGTCACAAAGCAACAAAAAGCAACGATAGAAGTTATTGAAGTTACTGCAACTAAACGCACAGAGTCTATTCAAGATGTTCCTGTTACCGTTACCGCCTTAACGGGTGCTAGTTTAGAAAAACTTGGGGTGTCAAATTTTGACGAATATGTAGAATTTTTACCTAATGTTGTTTTTCAGGGCACTGGCCCTGGACAAAATGAAATATATATCCGTGGTGCAGCTACCGCACAAACAAACATATCTGTCTCGTCAGTACAGGCATTGCAACCGTCAGTTGCTTTTTACTTAGACGAACAACCCGTTTCCATGCAAGGACGTAACTTAGATGTTTACGCGACTGATGTTGAACGTATAGAAGTTTTACCTGGGCCACAAGGCACACTCTTTGGTGCTAGCTCGCAATCGGGCACAGTTCGCTTGATTACCAAAAAACCAAACCATGATGGTTTTTCTGCCGGTTTTGATACCAGCACAAGTACCACAAAAGGTGGGGACTTAAGTAATTCTGTTGAAGCTTATTTCAATATGTCTTTAACAGATTCACTTGCTGTTCGTGTTGCTACTTACAATGATCACCAAGGCGGTTGGATAGATAATATTCGCAATGTCCCTGGTCAAGGTGGTTACAACGGTAGTGCAGTAGTTATTGATAGAATTTCAGCTAATTTTGCTAAACTAGCTGATCCAGAAAATACTCCAACTACCGCACCACAAAACGATGCTTTAGTAGAAGACGACTTTAACACTGCTAATTATGCTGGTGCACGTTTTGGTGCCTCATACTTGATCAATGACGAATGGAACCTTTTAGTTCAACACACTCAACAGTCTCTCGATACTGAAGGTGTGTTTTCTTATGATCCAAATCTTGAAGGTCAAACATCAACAAACCGTTTTGTACCAGAAAATAATAATGATGATTTTGGTTTAACCACCTGGACACTAGAAGGTCGCCTTGAGCAACTTGATATCGTTTATACTGGTGGTTACTTAGACAGAGATATTAATTCAACGATTGATTACACCGGTTATACCAATGGTGGTCAATTTTCAGCTTATTATGTTTGTAACTATGCAAGTGCACCTGAAGCACAAGAGTGTCTTGACCCAACTAAGTATTACAAAGAAGAAACTAGTACCTCTCGTATGACTCATGAGCTACGTTTCAATACGCCTGCTGATAAAGACTGGCGTGTTACGGCTGGTGTTTTTTATGACACGCAAGAAGTATCATCAGTGGGTCAATTTAAAATAGCCAATACTGAACTTTTTCCTGATTTACAAAGAACTCTTGTTGGTAGTGAAGGTATTAACAGTAATGGTGGGCCTTTCCCTGCTGAAGTCAGCTTTGTTAATGATGTTACCCACACGATAGATCAAGTCGCGGTATTTGGTCAGTTTGCTTATGACATAACCGACACAGTTACCGCAAGTTTTGGTGCCCGTTGGTATCAAATTGATGACATTTATAAAGGGTCGACAACAACCGCTGATGTTAGTGGTCGATTACGTGCCTTTGGTGACGGAAGTGACGCTGCCTTAAACGAATTTTTTGGTGAAGAAGAAGCAACGGCCATTAAAGAAGCTATTGCTAGCGGTCAGTTAGACACAAGTTTACTTGATAATAGTGGTAAATTAACCGTAGATGATACGATTATCAAAGCCTCTGTTGATTGGAAAGTAACGGACGATGTGATGGTCTTTGCCTCATATTCAGAAGGTTTTAGACCGCCGGTTACTAACCGTGTAGGTGGTGGTTCTGCTGCAAACCAAGAAGGCGCTTTTGAAGGCTTCCGTATACCCGTATACTCAACTACCGATAGCTTAGATAACATTGAAGTTGGTTTTAAATCAACCTTATTTGACCAATCACTACGCTTTAATGCCACAGCTTATTATTCAAAAATATCTGATCTACAGACCTCACGCTATGACCCAACCAATATCAGTTTCTTAGTATTTACTGATAACGTAGGTGATGCAGAGATCAAAGGTATTGATGGTGATTTTAGCTGGGTAGTGACTGACAACTTAGTTATCTCGGGCGCGTTCAGCTTAATTGATACTGAATTAACATCAGTTAATGACGTACTTGATGGCATTGCACCAAGTGTTGGTAGTAGATTACCTTATTCAGCTAAATTTTCAGGCAACCTACAAGCAGAATATTACTATAATATCTCTGGCGATTTAACCGGTTATATTAACGGTTCAATCAGTTATACCGGCGAAAGACTTGCGGGTATGGCGATGGATGCTTACATGGTCGAAGATGCGACTAATTTAGTTTATGGCACAGGTTCAGGTTTAAGTATTCAAAAAGAAGCTGATGTCTATAAAGGTGTTAACTATCAAAGTAGTAACGGAGAAACCTTTGCCGGTGGCCGTTACATTCAAGATAGTTACATTTTGGCCAACTTAAGCTTTGGTGTGACTAACGACGAATGGAAAGCAGAATTTTTTATCGATAACTTAACTGATAAAAGTGCCATTCTATACGTAGATACACAACAATATACGCCAAAAGTTGTTTCTAACAGACCTCGTACTGTAGGTTTTAGATTCTCGTATGATTTTTATTAAGCGTTAATGTTAATTAACTTTTAACTAAAAACTAAATAAAGCCGCTTGAACTTTGTATCAAGCGGCTTTTTATTGATAGAGTATCTCATCAGAGCAAGACCACTTGTTAAACTGCCTTGGAGCAAAATCGTTGAACAACACAACTGTCCCCCCGATTGAAACACACTTAAAATCGATTCAAACCTTAATCCAAACGGCAAAATTTAGCGAAGCGATTGCACAAAGTAAAGCACTGCAACAACAAGTCACCGAACAGCAAGACCACATTGAATTATGGTATTTAATGGCTATTGCCCAGCGCTATAGCAAAGAGTTTACCCAAGCACTCACCAGTATTAACGCGTTACTTAAACTTGATGCCCTGCACAGCCGAGCAAATCAAGAACAAGGTTATACGCATTTAGCCTTAAACAAGGTTAAGCAAGCTAAATTATCCTTTGAAAAGGCCGTACAACTTAATCCAAGTTTAGTGGGTAGTTGGCATGAGCTAATTCAACTTTATCGACAAGACAGTCAACAAGAACAAGTGCAAAAGGCAGCTAACCATCTCGAAAAATTGAAAAAATTACCGCCGGCATTACTGGCAGTTACCGAATTAATGTATGAAGGGAAATTATTAAAGGCAGAGCAAATTTGTCGACATTTTTTACAGAACAACAAGCGTCATGTCGATGGCATGTGCCTACTTGCTGAAATAGGTATGGAGCTAAAAGTTTATGACGATGCTGAATTTTTGCTGGCTAGCGCCCTTGAATTAGCCCCTGATCATATTCATGCACGCTCTCAATATCTAAACCTTCTTATCCGTTTAGGAAAATATAAAGCCGCAGAGCAGCAGGTTGAAATATTACTACTGACACAACCAGACAATCTTAGCTATAAGATCGCCAAAGCCAATACGTTGACCGGCTTAGGTAAAATAGAACAAGCTATAACTTTGTTTGAGCAAGCCATCAGACAAGATAGCAAGATCCCCGGTTTCTATTTACAACTTGGTCATGCGCTAAAAGCTCAAGGCGATATCAAAAAAGCGGTTACTGCTTACCAAAAAGCTTATCAATTAAACCCCAGCTACGGTGATGCATTTTGGAGTTTAGCCAATACGAAAACCTACCGCTTTAGTGATGAAGAAATCACCAAAATGCAACACCAGCGTACGGATGAGAATTTGGCGATAACCGACAAAGTGCAATTACATTTTGCTACTGGTAAAGCCTTTGAAGACAGAGAAGACTATCAGCAAGCCTTTGAAGCTTATCAGCAAGGTAATGAATTACAGCATGCTAGCAATGGCTTTGACATTAATAAAATAGAACAACAAGTCGCTGAACAAATAAAATACTGTACCCACGAGTTATTTGAAGTTCGTCGCAATTTAGGCCTTAACTCACCTGATCCTATTTTTATTGTGGGTTTACCCCGTGCAGGTTCAACCCTGCTTGAACAAATACTGGCTTCACACAGTCAAGTTGATGGCACGATGGAACTGCACAACATTTTAGGCTTAGCGTCGAGGTTACGCGGGCGCGAGAATAATAAAAATGAGCAGGAAAGCCATAAAGAAAGCCAATACCCCAAAAATTTAGCTGAAATTAATCCGACATATTTTAAACGCTTCGGTCAACAATTTATTGATGAAACACGTGTCTATCGTGAACAGGCACCCCTTTTTATTGACAAAATGCCCAACAATTTTTTACACATAGGTTTGATTAAATTAATACTGCCAAACGCGAAAATTATTGATGCAAGACGCCAACCAATGGCTTGTTGCTTTAGTGGTTTTAAGCAATTATTTGCCGAAGGACAAGATTTCAGTTACCGCCTTGAAGACATTGGCCGTTACTACCTGGCTTATCTGAAATTAATGGCTCATTGGCAGCAAGTACTGCCGGGATTTGTTTTAACGGTTAATCACGAAGATGTTGTTGATGACTTAGAAAAGCAGGTCAGAAGAATACTTGATTTTTGTGGCTTAAGCTTTGAACAATCTTGTGTTGATTTTCATAAAACCAAACGCACCATTAAAACGCCAAGCTCTGAGCAAGTCCGTCAGCCGATTTATAAAAGTGCTACCGAGCAATGGCGTCACTTTGAACCTTACTTAGCGCCATTAAAAAAAGTATTAAACATCGAATAAACGGTTGTTATTAAGAGATTAGTAAATATTTAAAACCATTATACAAACTGTTATAGTGAACAAATAAACAGCCAAATAACACCTTCGCTAAAAAGGATTTTGTGAGAATAAGCTAAAATGAACCACTTTGATAACGAAAAATTTCATCAACCTCATGTCATTTCATTATTTGCATTAGTAGGTATGTCGATAACGGCTGTTATGGGAATTGTTGGTCTTTTTAACAAAAACTTTGTTTTAGCGATATCGTTATTCATCGCCAGCTTCATTTATTTCATCGGCTATTATGCACACAAAAAATTTAACAATGTTAAATTAAGTTCTGCAATCATTTTATATTCTTTATATATATTAATGTTTTACCTTATATATACTGGTGGCGTTGAGAATACAGGTCCACTATGGATATTTATTGTTGCTCCTGTCTCAGTATTTGTTCATGGCCTAAAACGTGGTCTGATAGAGATTATGTTCTTTGTAATAATATCTATTGCAATCATGAGCATACCTACGGAAATCATTCCTCATACTGCCTACAGTACTGAATTTAAATTACGCTTATTATACTCTTTTTTAACCGTGACTTTTCTTTCTGCTCTATATGAATATTCAAGAGATCAATCTTATCAGCACACCTTAAAACTAAGTGAAAAATATCAACGCTTGGCGCATTTAGATCCCCTAACCCAATTATCTAATCGCCGTGCTGCGCTTACTCTGTTAAAACGAGAACAAGCACGTGTCATTCGAAGTAAAGAATCTTTATCTATTATTTTATGTGACATTGACCACTTTAAAAAAATTAATGATAAGTACGGTCATAATGCGGGTGATGCAGTATTAATTGAGTTGGCAAAAATATTTACCAATGGTATGAGGGAGCAAGATTGTATTGCTCGTTGGGGTGGAGAAGAGTTTTTATTTATTTTACCGCAAACCCAAGCCAAAAGTGCCCATGTTTTAGCAGAAAAAATCCAAGAAAAACTCCAACACCATATTGTTCATTATGAAGGCCATGATATTAATGTCAGGATGAGTATGGGAATTGAGCAATTCAAAGACAACCAAAGCATTGATGAAATGATCAACTGTGCAGATAAGCAGCTTTACCAAGCGAAAAATGCTGGCAGAAATCAAATTTTTCCAAAGTTTTAAATTTGCTGTTTTATCACAAGATAATCAAAGGATTATCGCGCCTGCTCAACATAACTTAAAATCGAAATATGCCCATCATACAATGTATTTAGTACAAGCCTCGTAAAGCTCTTGTAGCTGTACAGGTTTACTTAGCACGCGATCAAAGCCTATCTCTTTGTATAACTCAACATCTTCACTCATAACATTTGCCGTTATCGCAACGATCGGAATATTAGAGCTTGCTCTAATAATTTTACAGGCTTCAACACCATCCATTACCGGCATTTGAATATCCATAAAGATAACCTTAGGATGATGAGTTTTAAACAGCTCGATACATTCAGCGCCGTTTTTCGCCATTAATATATTGGCACTGGTTGGCGCCATTAACTTATTAAATATGGTGCGATTAATAGCAGTATCCTCAGCAAGTAAAATAGTGATGTTTTTTAATTGCGGTGTCGCCAAAAGTGCTTTTTCTTTCAATATTTTCTGTTTATTTGTTCGAGTCAAAGGTAAAGAAATAACGAAACAACTCCCTTCACCTAGCTTGCTTTGTACCTCTATATTACCCCCCATCATTTTAGCTAAATTCAAAGCGATATTAACACCTAAACCGGTGCCACCGTATTTTCTGGTCGTCGACTTATCCGCTTGTTCAAAACGGTCAAAAATACTGTTCAATGCATATTCAGACATGCCTATGCCCGTGTCGATCACCTTAATAACGACTTCTTGTGAGCCACTAATATTAATATTTACGCTACCTTGATGAGTAAACTTAAGTGCATTAGAGATAATATTAATCAAGACCTGCTTTACTCTCGTTACATCACCTAGCCAATATTGATGAAAATGATCATCAAAATTCAATGCTAATGTGATTGAGTTTTCGACCGCTATCGGTTTAAATTCATTATAAAGATTGTTGAGCAGTTCCTTTAAGTCAAAAGAATTGGCCTCAAACTCTACTTTGCCTGCCTCAATTTTAGAAAAATCCAAAATATCATTCAAAATGGTTAACAAGCTTTTACAAGATGACAATCCGGTTAAAATAATCTCATGTGATTCTTCATTGTCGACAGAGTTTTGTAAAATCTGCAGCGAGCCAAAGATACCATTCATTGGAGTACGTATTTCGTGACTCATGTTTGCTAGAAACTGTGATTTATAATTACTTACCCTTTCTAATTCTGACGCTTTTTGTTCAATTTCTTGATATGAACGTTCAAGTTCCAAGGTACGTTTTTTTACTTGAAATTCCAAATATTGTTGATTATCAAGCTGAGTAAAAATTAGCACCAAAAGTTGAGTCAAGGTTTCTATATATGAGTGATCAGCCAAAGATAGTGGGGTTTCTTTTAATAAGCCTAGTGTGACGACACCCAATAGCTGGTTTTTTGACATTAAGGGAACAACAAGCTCAGACGACATCTCATTTCTCACCATAAAGGCCTTTGCTGCTAACGCTTGATATTTTACAGGCAGTTGATCAGTGGTCTCTTCACTACATTTAATAAAATGAAGTAATGAATGGCCTTTTATCACTTCAGCGCTTAATTGATAATTTACATGAGTAAATTCATTGGCACTTTTAGTGATCCGATTCAAATAAGTAATCGTTAACTGACTAGATTGCAAGGTGTCGACACCTTTGTGTAAAAACTGTACATACTGCTTAAATAACGCTTCTTTGTCATTTACCTGCATCATTTCTTGGGCACTTAACAGTAATTGTTCTAGGTAATTATTTGCATGATTAAGTGCAAAGGCACTTGCTTTTATCTCTTGAAGTGAACCGTTAAGGCGAAAAGCCATTTGATTAAAACTATCGGCAAGTACATGTAATTCATTTCGTTTAGGAGAGTCTATTTTCAACTTAAAGTCGTCTAAATCATCAACATTTAATTTTTCTACAGCATGGCTAAATTCTTCAAGGGGTTTAATTAACATGGGTCTTACTAACCAAAGAAATATCCCCCAAAGCGCCAGCGTTTTGATAATTGAGTTAATAATGATTAGCGTAAAGCCAGTACTTAACTTGCTCAGTATGACATCTCTATCTGAATAGAATACGCCAACACCCACCAATGAATTTTCGTCTTCACGACGATATTCAATATCAAAATAATGATCGATTAAAAAATCAACCGCAATGATTTCGTTAGAAGCAAGATGAACGTCACTTGTTCGTTGAGCAATAATATTATTGTTTGTATCAAATATCTGCACCGATGTTATCGAAGGCAGTTTAATAACGCCATCGATGATGGTGTTTATGCGGTCTTCGTCAAGATCCCACAGAGCATCAGATAAAGGCTGCTCGTAAGTGGATTGATAAAGCACGAGATCATTTTTAATCATTTGTTTTACATTGAAATATTCTATTGTCATATGTGTCAAAGTGACAACAATCGCGACAATAATATAAATAGAAAAAACACCACGTAGTAGAGTAAAACCAATGGAATGATTAATTGAAATTTTATTTTTTTTCACTCGAATTAACCTGTTATTTTATTTGTTATTTGGCACGATGGTGAAATCCAAGACTGCCAAAGCTGTTGATTGTCTGCCAGCCATTGTGTTGCGGCTTCTTGATAGGTCAATTTGTTTACATCTACTTCGTACGCCAACTTAGCTAACATTGCGTTACTAAAGTTAATTTTAGTGAGTGTTTCGAATGCGCACGGCCATTTTATTGGCATTTCATGCCAAGCGACTTTTTTTAACCAACCATCGGTAGGATTTCCGCAATCGTGCAAAAAATTCTTATTTTCGCCCCATTCAGGTTTTGTTTCACAGTCAGAGTGGTAGCGTGGAAACTTAACAAATTGACCTTTATATTTTGCTTCAATCCAATTAGGTGTCCAATTAAATAACACTATGGGTTGCTTATTACGTATCGCTTTATCGAGTATTTCCCAAAGCTCATCACTATTGTTAGCAGTAACTACTTTAAATTTAAGGTCTAGTGCTCTTATTTTCGCCCCATCGGGTTTCTCCCAAGGTCCTCCAAGATAGCGTCCCCTCGGTGAGGTTTCTTTAGTTTCAAATAAGTGCGCACAACTATTTAACGCTCGCCAAGAGGGTAAGCCCGGACAGAGGTCTAGCACATAGTCAGGGAACCACCATTCTTCACGCGTTTTCGCATCATGAGAACCTGCATCGATAATGCCACCTTCATCTATCATGCGGGTATACATTTTCTCCATGGTGCCTTGCCACACTTCCATTTGTACATGTGCTAAGCCACGTTGCAGTGCCCCCCATTGAGCACCTGTGGTTTTTTTTGAAAAAATAACAGAGTAGCCCATGCCCTCGAATAATTCGGCTGTAATATGAGATAAAACCAACTGACTTGTCCAATCGTTTAAGACAATTTTTATCGGTTCGTCATTACGAAGGGTCTGCGCTTGTGAGGAAGTAAACGTCAGTAGGTTAAAAATAATGAATAACAACAGTATTAGTTTTTTCTTGCTACACATGTGAGCCTTAGAGTTTTGTTTTAATATTGCACTAACTATAGACAGGTTTTCAATAAATTATAGACAATAATTATGTGAAAACCTGACTTTTAGCGCTGATAACAGCACAATCTGTCTTTGGTCGTAGATATTTGATTGTTTGCCGATTTTACTTTTGTGTAATGGGCCATATCAAGCTAATCTAGGATCACACAAAAATAGGATAGTACTTATGAAACAGTCGATGATAATCAACGGAAAAGCCCATGAAATTACGGTAGATGGTGATATGCCACTTTTATGGTTTCTTCGAGACAACTTGGAGTTCACTGGCACCAAATTCGGCTGTGGTAGTGGTTTGTGTGGTGCTTGTACCGTTCACGTTGATGGCCAAGCCATACGTTCATGTATTACTCCAGTAAGTACCTTGGTTGATAAAAAAATCACCACCATTGAAGGACTATCCGAAAAGGGTGACCACCCGTTACAAAAAGCTTGGTTAAATAATAATGTTCCCCAATGTGGATATTGTCAGGCCGGACAAATTATGAATGCGGCGAGCTTGTTAGCGGTTAATGCTTCCCCCACTGAAGCTGAAATTGATACGGCAATGCAAGGTAATATTTGTCGTTGCGGTACCTACCAACGCATTAAAAAAGCCATCGTTGAAGCTGCTGACACGTTAAGTAAGGAGGTTTAGTATGACCATTTCAAACGTAAGCCGTCGTAATTTTTTAAAAACAGCCGGTCTAGCCACCGGTGGTTTAATGATAAGTGTTGCTTTACCGATGAATGCCTTAGCAGAAAAGGGCATTATCAAAGACAGTGGTGATGGACTTAACGCTTTTATTCACCTGGCTGAAAATGGCGATACTATTATCTATTGTGGCCGCTGCGAAATGGGCCAAGGTATTAGTACTGCCCTGCCTTCTGCTGTCGCTGATGAAATGGAAGCTGATTGGCAGCGTGTTACGGTAAAGCAAGGTGACGCCGACGAAAAATATGGTCCGCAAGCAACAGGTGGCTCAGCGAGTATCCGCGTAATGTACCAGCCTATGCGTGAAGCTGGAGCGACAGCAAAAGCGATGTTAATTGCCGCAGCAGCAAAAGTGTGGAAAACCTCTCCTGAAAACTGCTTTGCTCAAGCACATTTTGTTATTAATAAAACTAATCAACAAAAACTCGCTTATGGTGAATTAGCAAGTATTGCTGCCAATATGCCGATACCTGAAAAACCTGTGCTTAAAAAGAAAAGTGATTTTAATTACATAGGTAAAGAATTACCTCGTCATGATCAGGCAGCAGTGGTGGTCGGTAAACGTATTTATGGTGTCGATACTAAACTACCCGGCTTAAAATATGCGGCCATGATCCATTGTCCTGTTTTAGGCGGCGCCTTAAAAAGCCTTGATAAAACCGAGGCTTTGAAAATGAAAGGTGTTATTGACGTTATCGAAATTCCACGTTTTAACATCCCGTTTGGTTCTATTGGCGGTGTTGCCGTAGTGGCTGACAATAGCTGGACGGCACAACAAGCGGTGAAAAAGTTAAAAATAACTTGGGATTTAGGCGAAAATGCTATTTACGACACCAAAGAATATAAACAGCAACTGGTTAAAAATGTTGAAAAACCAGCAACGTTAGCCGCTGAACGTGGTGATATTGAAAAAGCGTTTGGCGCAGCAAAACATAAAATGTCAGCCACTTATACCGGAGGACATCTTTCACATGCACCGATGGAGCCTAATGCGAGTGTCGTATGGGTGCAAAAAGACTCCTGTGAAGTATGGGCGTCAACACAAAGCCCTGCCGATATTCAAAAAGTATTAGGGCAATACTTAACACGCGAGCCAAAAGATATCGTGGTGCATGTAGCAATGGCCGGTGGTGCTTTTGGTCGTAAATTTAAGTGTGACTACGTTCATGAAGCCGCTGTTATTTCAGAAAAGACTGGTGTGCCAATTCAGCTAACGTGGACCCGCGAAGAAGATATGCGTACGGGCTATTATCACTCGATAAATGCCCAACACATTGAAGCATCTATGGACGACCAAGGAAACGTGACCGGTTGGTTACATCGCGCCGCCTTTCCTTCAATATCAACCTTATTTGACCCTTCGTTAGTTAGAACACCGGCGAATAGTTTAGAAGATATTACTAATCATTTATTTGGTATTGAGAATTGTCGTGTCGAATCAGGCGATGCCAAAGCTCATACGCGTATTGGTTGGTACCGGGCAGTTTATGCTATTTTCTATGGTTTTGCTTTTAGTACCTTTGCCGACGAATTAGCGTACAAAGCAAATAAAGATCCTTTGTCTTTTGTTAATCAACTTTTTGATAACAATAAAAATAAAGAACAGCAAGCAAACGTCAAACGAGCTAAAGATATTCTCGCCATTGCTGCTGAGAAATCAGGCTGGGAGAACCGTAAATCACTACCAAAAGGCCAAGCTATTGGTTTAGCGGTGCACTATAGTTTTCAAAGCTTTGTTGCCATGGCAGTACATGTTGAAGTCAACGGTGATGATATTAAAGTATTAAATGTAGACTGTGCGATAGATTGTGGCCAAGTACTTAACCTTGATGGCGCAACAGCGCAAATGGAAGGCGCCGTTGTTATGGGCATGTCATTAGCATTAAGCACCGAGATAACCTTTAGAGAAGGTGCCGTGGTTAATTCAAATTTTCATGATTACCCCGTTATGCGTATTACCGATATGCCAAATGTTAGGGTTCATATTCCTGATTCAGATGAAAGCCCAACAGGATTAGGCGAACCCGGTGTTGCTCCTTTTGCACCCGCATTAAGCAATGCTGTCTTTGCCGCTTCAGGTAAGCGCTATAGAGATTTACCTTTTAAACCGATGTCAGTGTAAGGATTAAATGAACGTTTTATTGTTAATTTTTTTATATTGTTGTAGCAATTTCGAGCAACAACACGTATTGCTCAGCAAGGACTTTTTCCTATGAGCAATCATTTATCGCACTTATTAGCGCAATGGTACCCGCATCGAGATAACGCTGATTGGGTACTTGCTACTATTTACCAGACCGAAGGCCCGTGTTACAGAAAACCCGGAGCTATGATGTTATTTAGTAGCCAAGGTGATCAATTAGGTATGCTAAGTGGTGGCTGTTTAGAGTCAGATATCGGTGTTAATGCCAGAAAAGTTATGCAAACAAACAAGTCAATGTTGGTTTGCTATGATGGAACTGACGAAGATGATTTATCTTTTCATCTGGGTATTGGTTGTGGCGGCACGATTTATATAATGTTGCAGCAAGTCCATGCCGCTAATGACTATTTATCATTGGCGCAAGTTTACGACGCACTTAAGCATCGTATTTCTGGCTACCTTTATCAAAGTATTGTCGAGCAAGGCAATGATGCGCAAGCTTATTTCGAAGCGAAAAAAGTCACGAATATAGCGGCAACAGCGACATTAATTCCCTCCCCCTTAAATAACGATGACAAAACAAACTGGTTAGCAACCCCGATTGTACCCGAACCTCATCTGCTTGTTGTTGGCGGAGGTATTGACGCACGTCCGCTGGTCAATATGGCTGAACAGTTAGGTTGGAAAGTATCGTTGTGGGATCCACGTCCCGCCAATGCTCGAAAAGAATATTTTTCAAATGTTAGCCATATTATAAAAGGCGAAGCCGAAGTACTGACCACCTTTGCTGCAGAAAAAGATGTTAACGCCGCCATATTGATGAGCCATAATGTCTCGATTGATGCACAGGCTCTAAAAGCTTTAGCTAACACCAATATTCAATATTTAGCTTTGCTTGGTCCAAACAATAGAAAACAGCAAGTTATTACTCAGGCTGAAGTTGTCGAGCAATCTTTATCGTTTACATTCGCCGGCCCTGCGGGTCTTGAAATCGGTGGAACCTTGCCTGAGAGCATAGCCTTATCGATACTTGCCGAGTGCCATGCCAGCTTATTTAACAAAAGTGCTCAGTCGATTAGCCATGTACTTTAGTCGTCGCCATCGAACAATAACACCATGAAACGCCCCGATTATAACTTGAAAATAGTGCTACTGGCGGCAGGTAAAAGTGAACGCTTTAACGGTATTAAGGTACTCGCAAAAGTACAGCGACAAGAAACGTCAATAACTTTACTCGAACATGCTTTACAACAACTGTTTTTAGCACTTAAGACACTGAATATCAGTAACAAAAATATTGGTGTCGCGACAGGGCGTTATCATCAACAAATAAGCGAATTATTAGACGACCCCGACCTCTTATATTATTGCGAAGCGGCACATTTAGGCTTAGGTCATACCATTGCACAGTCTGTTGAACACATGCTAAATGATGCACAGGATGATGAAAGTAGCATCAGCCATATTTTGATAGCATTGGCTGATCAAGTTGCTTTAACTGCAGATGACTATATCGCATTAATAAAACAGTCTTTAGCGTTACCAAACACGTTAGTTTGTGCAAAAGCAGGGCAAGAATTCATGCCACCAGCTATTTTCCCCTCAGTTTATTTTACCGACTTAATGCTCTTAAAGGGTGATAAAGGCGCTAAGTCTGTTTTATATACTAATAAAGAAAACCTTCAAACAGTAAACCTTCCTCATACCGAAAAAGATATCGATACCCAGCAAGATTTGGCTGATTGGTATAGCAATACATAAACGTTCTAATATTTAAAACACAACCTATTACATTATATAAGCCTAATTTTTCGACAATTTAACGCTTTGCTGTTTTAATAAACTCATCTATTGGTTAGTTTAGAGTAAACCGATTAATTAACGGGCCAGCCAAAACAACAGGAAAATTTATGAACACTTTTATAAAAATAATGTCTGCCGCGTTATTTGCAGTTACCGCATCAAGTCAGGCAACTGACCTTACGTTAACCACCGACCAAGGCTTTGAATTAAAAGCGAGTTATTACCCGAGTAATAAAACCAGTGATCGCGCGGTATTGTTATTGCACCAATGTAATTACAATAGAACCATGTATAACGACATCGGCCAGCAATTATCAGACAAGGGCATTCATGCCTTGAGTTTAGATTTCAGAGGCTTTGGTGACAGTGCTAACGATGAATTTAGTGTTCAAAAGGTTCAAGCATTACCAAGAGAATCACGAAGTGCCGCTTGGCAAAAGGTGTCTAAACATTGGCCTAGTGATGTTCAACTCGCTTATGACCATTTGAAAAGTAAAATGTCAGACAAAGGTATAGTCGGTGTAGTTGGCGCAAGTTGTGGTGGCTCTCAAGCCATTATTTTAGCAGAAAATAATCCTGTAAATCTCATTGGTTTTTTCTCATCAGGTCAGCCTGATGAAAACATTACGCGCTATAAAAAGATGCTAGCGGACAAACCTACTCTGATCATCGCTTCAGAAATGGATACCGGCACTTACCTTAGTGCGCAAAAATTATTTACGGCGTCTGAAAGCATGAATAGTAAATTTATTGCTTATAAAGGGTCTGCACATGGTTACCCTTTACTTGACAGTGATACGCAACTAGCCAGTTATATGGTGAGTTGGTTAGATAGTAATTTAGTGAAATAGCTTAAGAATAATTATGACAACAACTTTAAAAAAAATAACGATATTTATCGTTGGAATAACACTGATAGTTGGATGCAGTAACAACACCACAGCTAAAGATTTAACGAGTCAAAGCGTTAAAGAATACACCAAGTGCGTTGTTCATAAAAACAGTATTTGTAAAACTGATTTACACCCAAATAACGAACTTATTGCCACAGGAAGTTCAGGACCTAACGTTGAAATTTGGCATAGATATACCGGCAAAGTATTACAATCGCTTAAACACCCAGAAGGAGTGCCTAGCGTTAAATTTAGTCATGACGGCAAAATCCTCGCTACTGGCAGCTATGATAATAACGTAAGAATTTGGCAAGTTTCCAGCGGAGCGTTACTTAATACATTTTCTGGTCATCAGGGCATGGTCGTTAAATTAGCCTTCAGCCCCGATGGAAAAAGCTTAGCCAGTGTAAGCGCTGACGATACCGCCCGTCTTTGGAACTTAACGTCTGGTGAATCAAAAACCTTATCTGCACACGAAGGCGATGTATGGGGCGTGGCCTTCACTCCTGATAGTAAATCTCTGTTAACCGGTGGCGAAGATAACATTATTAATGTGTGGAATGCGTTCACTGGTGAGCATGTAAGAGCATTAAAAGAACATAACCAAGCGGTTTTAGATTTAGCCTTTAGTCACAACGGTAAGCTTCTAGCTTCCGGCGGCGATGACTATACGATAAAAATATGGGATACCACTAATTGGCAAGTACTCAATACATTAGAAGACGATTCATATTCTATCTACGACTTAACATTTAGTCATGATGACTCCTTTTTAGTAAGCGGTGGTCGCGACAAAGGCATGTTCAGTGAATTTCTTCAATATCAATGGGCATACGAGACTGATGAAAATGACATTACCGTTCGAATTTGGGATGTTAAAACAGGGAATGTAATACAAAGACTTAATGGCCATAAAAACGATGTTAGTAATGTAAATCTATCGTCTGACAGTAAAGTGTTGATCAGTTCAGGCGCGGATGGAAAAGTTGTGATTTGGGATACAACATCATTGCTAAAACGTTATTATTGAGAAGGCAGTGTGATATGAAAATTTTATCACACTGCACAATTATGATTTAGCGATGGACTTAACCTTCAAAATAGAGATTATTTTCGGCTAGGTTCAAAAGCATCGTATCTTGGAAGGTTTTCATCAAGATCTTCCCAGTTTGCTTTTGAGGTAGCAAAGTTATGCGAAATAGGTCTTTCTGAAATATCAGAATCAACTATACCTAAACGAAGTCTCAGCCTTGTTGGGTCTTGCTCATTTGAACTAAAAACAGGCGAACCACATTTTGAGCAAAAGTGACGGTTTCTACCAGGCTTGAAGGCAAAGGTTGTTAAAAACGCTTCACCTGAAGTGATCTCAAAATCAGCGGTATTAATAAAACCGTTGGTAGCAAAAGCCGTCCCGCTATTCTTTCGACATAATGAACAATGACAGTGAATGATATCACTTATTGCCCCACTAATTTTAAGGTTTATCGTGCCACACAAGCACTGACCTAAATACATATAATCCACCCTTTGGTTTGTTTTTATAAGACACTACATTCGCCTTGAGTCTTGGCAATCGTTATAGATTCTATCAATAAGTTGTGATTATTATCATCTAAAAAACAAGCAATATAGATAAATGGGCCGCTTTATCCCAAACCCAGTAATTATCTGATTATTATTACCGATATAAACCACAGATAGGGTTCACCTCCTCATAAATAACACGGCTACAAATAGCGCATTATTCATCGTGCTTTGTTAATGCATAAAAATGCCCTAATAAAAAAGCACTTAACCTTATCGGCTATTTATATTAAAATTGTTAGCTTAAGCAGCGATTGACTGCACGTTTTATGCTTTAGGATTTTAATGCGTTTTTTTAAATTATTACTACTTTTCATCTTTATTTCAGGTTGTGCAACGATCACTTATGTTGAGCTTGATGACCGTTACGGCTTTTCAAACCCAATTCATCGCAGCAATGTTACGGCTATAACGCCACAACAAAGCGAGCTGTTTCATAATCAAGTGCGACCAATTTTAGAAAATCGCTGTATTGTTTGTCATGGCTGTTACGATGCACCTTGCCAATTAAAAATGGAATCTATTGCCGGTATTGAACGAGGCGCCAATAAAACTGTTGTTTATGATGGTGCCCGTTTACAAGCGATCCCGGTAACTAATATCCAAGGTAATCCTAAAACAATTGACCAATGGCGTAATGAAGAGTTTTATCCTGTTTTAAATGAACGCCAGCAATCACCACAAGCCAACTTAGCCAGCAGCTTGATGTATCAAATGCTACAGCTAAAGCGTAATAATCCCTTACCTGACGAGGTGATTTTATCGAAAGCATTTGATGTTAGTCTAAACCGCCAGCAAGAATGCCCCACCATAGATGAATTCAAACATTATCAAGAAAATAACCCTTTAGGTGGCATGCCTTACGCTTTACCTAATTTACCTGATGATGAATACCAACAGTTAACGCTATGGTTAGCTGAAGGTGCAAAAATGCCTGCGCCTACTGCACCAAGTGCGACTGAGCTTGTTATGGTTGAAAAATGGGAGACTTTTTTAAATGGCGACTCTAAAAAAGAACAGCTCGTTGGCCGATATCTTTACGAACACTTATATTTAGCCAATTTATATTTTGACGCTAGCCAGCAAAGCTTTTTTAATATCGTTCGTTCAAAAACACCACCCACACAAGCGGTGCAAATTATTACCACTCGTCGCCCATTTGAAGACCCTAACGTTGAGCGCGTTTATTACCGTTTACAGAAAAAACAAGCCACCGTTTTAGCAAAACGTCATATGCCTTACCGTTTTGATTTAGCGAAACTTACTCGCTATAAAGCGCTGTTTTTTAGCCCCGATTACACGGTAGAGAAACTCCCTGGCTATAAACTAAAATATGCATCAAACCCTTTTATTACCTTTCAGGCATTGCCTCTTGAATCTCGTTATCGTTTTTTGCTTGATGAAGCGCAATTTTCAATTATGAATTTCATTAAAGGACCGGTTTGCCGAGGTCAAATTGCCCTGAATGTTATTGAAGATCAATTCTGGGTGGCTTTTGAGAACCCAGAGAATATTGATATGTTTGGTATTAACAAGTTTTTAGTTGAACACAGCAAACTCTTACAATTTCCAGCAGCAACCAGCAGCAGCGTATTATCGATTCTAGATTGGCGCGAATATGCCAGTCGACAAAAAGAATATGTCGCAGCGAAAAAAGCCTTTATTGAAAGCCTTGATCTGCGAGCTGGCAATATTGACCTTGATTTAATTTGGAGTGGTGAAAATAATCCTAACGCTGCACTGACTATTTTCCGGCATTTTGACAGTGCTTCAGTGGTTAAAGGTTTTGTTGGCAAGCCACCCAAGTCTGCCTGGGTGATTGGTTACCCACTACTTGAGCGCATTCATTACTTATTAGTTGCTGGATTTGATGTTTATGGCGATGTTGCTCATCAATTAAAAACCCGTTTATATATGGACTTTTTACGTATGGAGGGTGAATCAGCTTTTTTAATGTTATTGCCCCAGAAAGTTCGAAAAGAGACCCACGACCTATGGTATCGCGAGACAAGTTCGGATGTTAATGACTATAATTTTTTAGCTAACTTCGCTGATTTGCCCGATTCGGGGATTGAATACCAAACTGACCAACCCCAAGCAGAGTTATACCAACTACTCAAAGAGCATACCGCAACAACACACAATAATAGTCATCAATTAACGTCGTCAATTAATGACTATAAATTCAAACGCCTGGAAAATTTAACTGGTGAAAGTGTTTCTTTACTACCAGAAGTCAGCTTTGTTGTCGTAAATGATAGCAACACAAGTCAGGTATTTACCCTGTTAAGAAATTCTGCCCATAGTAATGTAGCGCATTTGTTTGCAGAGAAAAAGCGTCGGCTACAAGCAGAAGATACGCTCACCGTAGCCAGAGGCGCCATAGGGACTTACCCGAAAGCGTTTTTTAATATTAGTCAGCAAGAAGTGGCTGAATTTATTGTTGCAATAGAAAATATGAAAACAAAAGATGATTACTTTAATTTGAAAAGTCGTTATGCGGTCAGACGTACCAATACAGACTTTTGGACGTTTTCCGACAAACTACATCAGCAACTAAACAATGATCAAGGTATTGAGTTTGGTTTATTAGATTACAATCGTTTGGAAAATAAGTAATAGCACTGAAAAAAAGGCAAAAAAAAGGCGTTTCTTGAAACCAAGAAACGCTTTATAAAAACATAAACACTAAGGGAAATAAACTCTCGTATAATAAGAGCCCCTATTGCCTGATAAGTTCAAATTAATTTAAATAAATTATTTATTTATTTATTTCAGCGTGAAATCAAAAATAATTTCATAGCCCTCTTCACTGTATATTCCTCGACGATAACGCCATTTTGATAACGCTTTTCTAGCAGAGATATTAAGCTCGCGATTAACACTCGACTCGACAGTGCTAATATTTAAAACTTCACCTTGTGGCGAAATACTATAAGCCAGCTTTACGGTACCTGATTGTTGGGCTCTAATTGCGTCAACCGAATATTTTGGTTGCTCTTGATAGAGTGGCACCAAAGATAACGTGGGTGGTTTAATATCGGCGGTCACTGAAACAGTGACAACATCAATAGGCAGTGAAACAATTAACGTCTCCGGTCGATTATTAGCTCCCAGAGCAATTTCATTCTCAGACTGAGCAGGAACAACATAAGGTTGTTTCGGTGCTAATGGCGGTATAACAACCGCAATAAATTCATCTTCTGGGGTTATTTCTTGATATTCAACGACACTCAGCTCTATTGGCGATTTTGGCGCTGTTTGGAGGTTCGCTTGCTTAGAAAAATGACTTATCACGGCTAAAATACTAAATGAAGCCACAGCTCCTAAAAATAATAGGCTCAATAACTGCATCAGCGTATATCGCGATTTTTTACTTTTTTGCAAAGCTGACAAATGAATTTCTGGTGCAATGACTTGTTGCTTTCTTTGTTGATAAAGTGAGGCGATCTCTTCGTCACAGGATGGGTGTTTCATGATTTATCTTCCAATAAATTTTTAATATAAGTTCTGGCATAACGCAAACGGCTTTTAATCGTTTCAAAGCTTTCACCGGTTAATTCGGCAATTTGTTCAAGTGAAAAACCTTCTTGTTGAAAAATAAAAGCTTCTCGCTGGTAAAAAGGCAATAAGGTAATTGCTCGATTAAAAAGGGCTAATCTATCAATATACTCAAATTGTTGCTCCAGTGAGTGATTATTGGTCTGCGACAATAGTTGTATATCTGTGGCCGCACCCTGCTCATCAAGGGATTGTGTTTGCCAACGGTTTTGCCTTCTTAATTCATCAATTAAGGTATTTCTAGCAATGGTAAACAACCAGCTTTTAACATTGCTGTGTACTGGATGGCTCGCCTTAATGTTCATCACCTTTAACCACATCGACTGAATAATATCTTCAGCGGTTTCTTTATCAGATTGGCTCAATAGATAATGATAAATTGGCTGATTAAATTGCTTAACCAGCAAAGTAAAATATTTATCTTTGCTGGTGGCAATATAACGCGTTATTAATATTTCAGGGCTGATAGTTGGATTAAACCAACCCTTAACCATAGAAGGTAACTTCAAAGGCGCATCCTAACTTTGTTGGTCCATAGAAAAATCTAATTGTACGGTACGACCTTTTTGATAGACCGCTGCTCCATCAACCGATTTTGCCTGATATTTCCATTTTCTTAAAGCATGTCTAGCCGCTTTATCAAAAATACGTTTTGGCTGAGCGTCAATCACTGAGATATTAACAACTTTACCGACTTCATTAATATCAAAAGCTAATTGCACCCAGCCTTCAGTTCCTTTTCTCATGGCTTCTATTGGGTATTTAGGATTAACACGCACGATGGGGCGAGCCTCATTATTATTCATACCTTGGTATTGCTTAAAGCCAGTACTACCTCCCGTCATTGAGATTGGAGCTGATTGGTAGGATAAATTGTGCGTGTCACTTGCAACATCAATCGTCACAACATTTCTTGGCATAGGCTCTGGTGGTGCTGGTGGTTCAAGCTTTACCTTATCGATTTCAATAACTTTTGAATCTTCAGGTAATTGTGCCACTTCAACAATAACATCGGTTAATGGCTTGGTAATATTTACACTGTCGCTACTGATTAAATACGCCATAAAAGCAAATAAACTAAAAGTAATAATAACTGCCAAGCTGATATAAGATAATAATTTAGCCATAGTAATTCCTTTATTTAACAAACAAAAAACAGATATAAGCGCTAAATTGCGACTTATACAGGTAAAACGTTTGGAAAAAGTAAAAGGGGTTAAATTATTTTTAACTAAAGGGATATTTATAAATAACCTGGTGATTACTCATCATTAACTATATTGTAAAATGAGGTTGGTTGGTTCCATAAAAATTACATTAGCTACTGTTCAAAATAGAAATAAAGAGTATAGTTAATGAGCGCTTATTGTTCTTTTATCTACCAAAGCGCTTTATTTAAGACAAGGAGCAGTTATGATGAATTCAAATATTTTCCTAGTAAACCTACCCGATCAGGTCTCTAAAAGTTTGCTTCCCGTATTACAGGGCGAAAATTTAGGACATGTTGAATCATTCATAGCTGATGACCTAACCCAACCTCTAAAAGTTGCTATAACACACACTGATTATCTCATTCTTTATATTGAAAAAATTGATGAAGAAAGTATTAGCAGACTTAAATTAAAACAAAATGTACCCACTTTATTGATAACCCGTTTTCTTAATTTTGAAATGGAAAGAACCGCTAAAGAACATTACATTGATATGGTGGTCAATGAAAATGATAGCGAATTAAGCTCTCTTATTTACGGTTTTATTAGACAACACGATATTTATCGTTTTCAACACGCACTGGTTGTGGATGACTCAAGAGTTGATAGCCGTATTGTTGCCAATATTTTGAGTAGTGAGTTTATTCATAACGACACTGAGCTTAATAGCGAGCAAGTAATAGAGCGTTTAAGATTAACACCCACAATTAATATTCTGATTCTTGATTATGAAATGCCCTCTAAAAATGGCTGTGAATTAATGCAAGAAATAAAGGAAACTTTTGTAGATCGATCTTTTATTTTTATTGGCTTAACCGGTAATAGAAATGGTGCGATTAAATTTTTAGCCAATGGTGCTGATAATGTTTTTATTAAGCCAATCGATAATGAACTCTTTATCTTAACGCTTAGAAGACTGATCTTTAATGCGCATAAAATGAATAAAGATCAATGTACTCTCAACGACTATAAAAAAATCATTAATAATATGACTAAAGAAATTTCTGACCCTATTTACGTGTTAACAACGGTGAACGATTGTTTATTAGAGGGAAAAGTCAGTAAGGCACAATACCAAAATTTTAAAGAACTTAGCCAGTTATCCAAAGAAAAATTAACCCGTACTTTTGACAGTTTTTTAAATTATTTTGCCATTTCTAACTATATGCAAAGCTCTGCTTTAAAGTCATCTTCGTTGCAATCAATGATAGCAACACAACTATACCTTGAATCAAGCAGAGATAAATTGCGTAATATTATTGTCAAAAAATCATTTGATGACGACATTAAAAACTTATGTGTTCCTGAAAAAATTGGTCAAGTTATCAATCAATTGACTCATGATGCCGTGATGCGGTCACAAAACGGTGGTGAACTTAAAATTCGACTTTATACAAAAAATGAGGATATTGTTTTTGAAGTAGAAGACGCCTCACCTTTAGATAAAGCCAATCCGCTGTCATCTGTAGGAATAGAAAAGTCCCCTGAAGGTCTAATACAAACACCTATTTTAAATCAATTACTTTGCCAAAAAATTATCAATGAATACGATGGTTCTATAGGGGTTCATCATGAAAATAGTGGCGACGTACATTTTTTTAAAATTCCCAAAAAGACATTTTATTTAGGTGAAATATATCATTAGCTTATGGCTTTATTCGTTAATCTTCTTGCTAGTAAAGTAATAAATTGATTATTTTACTATTTATTATCAACGAACAACGACAACCCACTCTGATTTTACTATAACGGTATCACCATATTTTGATGACAACATTTATAACAAATAGCTAAAATAGTTTATTTTATGTTGCTATATTGTTAAAGTGCAAACTCTTTAATACCACTTAACGTTTATACAAGTAACGTTAAACAACAAAATATAATTTATGTGTGTGCAGTCGATGAGTCGTAGTCGTAATCGTAATAAAGGTTTTACTTTAATTGAACTGGTCGTTGTCATCGTGATATTGGGCATATTATCTGCCACCGCATTACCTAAATTTATCAGCATATCAAAAGACGCAAAAATAGCCGTTTTAACCCAGTTTAGTGTCAGCGTAAAAGCCGCTAATAATTTAATCTTTTTAAAATCGAAGATGCCAAGCTATTCTACATTTCCAGTTCCTAGCCGCGCGGATTTAATTGATATAGATATAGACCGTAATGGCGTTATTGATCTTAATGGCGTTGATTTAAGGCTGTTGCACTCTTACATTGATAATCATGAAATTTACAAGCAGATTGATGTTTCTGAGGAGTTTAAGCTCTCGGGGGGCAAGGTTTTCGAAGAGCAAGGCGCAAACTTCGTCTTTATTGGTTACGATGTCAATGGCAACAATAAAGTCAGTGACGATAATTGCTATTTTAGATATACCCAAGCGCAATCTGCAGCAATAGGTCCGGCGTACGATATTATTGCTGACGGTTGCTAATTTAGGCAATCAGTAGACTCAATAATTCACTTATGCATTTGATTAATTAATTTCTTCAAATGCGACCACATAATAACCGTCCATTAGCGCGCTTTTCAATTCGGTATAAACTTTAAATCGCTTAACGCCATGGGCCTTGGTCTGAATATTCACTGTCACCGTAACAAAGCTATCTTTTTCAGCATCTATTGATTCCATACTCAGTTCCCATAAGCTTTCAACGACCTTCTGATAATGGGGATCTGGATAGGCTTTTTGCCACCAGTGATTTTTATCCGGTATATCGGTTAAATCCCAACCAATGATGTTAGTAAAGCTTTGGTTCAAATAAACAATAGTATGATTTAGCGCTTCTTTATTAAGCTCAACAACCATAATAGGCAGTGGTAACAGATCAAAAGATGTTGTTGGAATTGGCTTAAACAAAGTAGTACCTCTAACCTAAAAGGTTATAAAATTAATAAACAGGAAAATGCCACAGCTCTAAAACGCCATCACTATTACTGGCATTAATAAACTTGATCGTTTTGGCATCTTTGATGGTTTCGCTATCCCCATCATTCATTGCGACACTTAATACCGATGCTCGGCCATTTTCCATGACTGATTGCCACTGGGCAAGTAATGCGCCATCAGCCACTCGCCATAACTGTAATACTTGCCTGGGTGAGCCAGTTAAAAATAGTTGTTTGTCGGCAGAAAAAACAGAGTCATTCACTTCCATAAATTTTAAATAAGTATCTAATTCAGCAATGAGCTGGCCTGTTTGTAGGTTCCAAAACTTGCGATCTTTAACCGCGTCAATGCTAAAGCCAACCAAACCGTCGCTACTGATATCAACATGATTAACTCGACTGGCATGACTAAATTCAAACAGGGTTTTACCCGTTGAAGTATTCCATAACTGGGCCACTTTATCGCTTGAGCCGGTAAAAGCAATTTGACCGTTTTCAGACAGACTCACCGCGTTTATATCTAAACGATGTTTTTGAAAAGTAGTGACCTTATTCGCTTTGGTATCAATAATACTGGCTTTACCGCTACGAAATCCTAATAACAGTAACTGACCATTTTTAGATACTGACATATCATTAATTATATTATCTGCGACTTGCCACTCACCGACTATTTCAAGATTATCAAGAGTATATTGCTTTACAGACACACGATTAGAAAGATATAAGAACTGATTGTTATTACTGATATAAGCGATTTCAATATGTTGTGCATGATCCGCGGGAAGGCATTTAGGTAATATTGATTGCTGACTGTTTTGCCAAAGACAGACTCCATTACCATTAATAATCGCCGTTAACTTACCATCATCTGAAAGTGCTGTGGTTGCTATCGCTGATTTACTGTAACTGCTTTTGCTAACCGCTGCAGAATTATAGACGTCTTGTTGACTACAGGCTGATGCAAGTAAAGAAAGCATCAGTAATATCAGAATTTTCATTGCCTAATCATTTTATTTCATCTGTATGATACTGCTACTATCGCACATATTTAATAAAAAGCGGATGATTTTTGTTCACTGGCGATCAAGGGTATATGGCAACATTAGCAATCATTAAGATATGGCCATTAATCATTGACGACCACAGGCTGACTGTTATTTCGACAAGCAAAGTTACATTAGTAACCAGTCATCAATCGGAAAATAATCATCCGCCGCGTTAATTAATGAGTTAGCGGTTAAAGCTGATACACCATAAACATGTGTAGTTACTCCATAACGCTCTTTAACTTTGCGAAGTAGTAAATCAAAGTCGCCATCGCCAGATAGTAATATAACGGTATCAACATCGCCGGCACTTTCCATGACATCAATGGTAATACCGACGTCCCAGTCACCTTTGGCAGAGCCATCTCGACGTTGAATAAACGGCTTAAGCTTTACCTCAAATCCAATATGTTTTAACGCTTTTTGAAATTTATGTTGAGCATCGTCACTGCGTTGAATGGCATAGGCATTGGCGATAACAATATCGCCCTGCTCACTAATTTGTTGCCAAAACTTTCGGTAGTTAAACTGCCTTTGAAAGCTATCACGGGTGGTATAGTAAATATTTTGTACATCTACAAATATAGCTATTTTGTTCAGTTGGCTTGTCATTTATTACTCGATGATAAAGGAAGGGTGTTGGTGATGGCCACCATTACCAAAAACCATAGGCAACATGCTACAATAAAGCTACTATTAAAAACATGTCTAAAAGTATAATAATTCAGAGAAAATTCGATGTCAGCCATACGTTCATTATTCTATTTCTTATTACGTTTCCCGATAAAATTGCTTGTTCGCAGTAAAATTGTTCCTGACAACTATTTAGAGTCAGAAGAAGTAAAACTTGAACAGCCACAGTTTTATGTTATTCGTCATCAATCTGCCAGTGATCTACTTGCCCTACGAAAGGCCTGTAAAAATTTAAAATTACCCGATCCACTAAGCCTGGTAACTGTTAATGGGCAAAGTTTTTCACGTTTATTGTGCTTAGAAAAACCTACACCGCTTTTTCGTTGGCGAAAAGCAGGTCATACCGAAGCGATTACCCAAGGCTTCGAATTATTAAAGCAGCACAGCATCGACGAAAAATTAGATGCTCAGCTCATACCTGCTCATGTTATTTGGGGCAGAACACCAACCAAAGAACATAATAATGCCAATATAGGTACTGTTTTAGCGGATCAAGAATCACCTTCGTGGTTACGTAAGTTTTTCATTGTATTATTTTTAGGGCGTAATTCTATTGTCCGATTTAGTGAAGCGATTTCTTTTCGTCTTATGGCAGACAGGCATGGTACTACGCAAGCAAGTGCACAAAAATTAATGCGTATTGCTCGTTTTCACTTTTACCGCCAAACGATTGCAGTAACGGGCCCAAGGTTAATGCACCGTCAACAAATGTTTGCGACACTGCTTGCTAATCCATCGATAAAACGCTTAATCAGCGACGAAGCCAAAAGCAAAGCGATTAGTGAAGAGCAAGTGAAAAAACAAGCCCTCGCCATCATGGATGAAATTGCCGGTGATTACCGTGACTCTATGGTTCGCTTAGGCGCACGTATTTTAACTTGGCTGTGGAGTCGCTTATACAGCGGTATAAACATCAATAATGCAAAAGTGCTGCGAGATCTCGCTCAAGAAGGCCATGAAATTATTTATGTGCCTTGTCACCGAAGCCACATGGACTATTTACTACTTACCTATGTCATTTTCCAAGAAGGCTTAGTGACTCCTAGAATAGCCGCTGGTATTAATTTAAATTTTTGGCCAGCAGGCCCTATCTTCCGCAAAGCCGGTGCGTTTTTTATTCGTCGTAGCTTTAAAGGCAATCGCTTATATTCCACCATTTTTCGCGAGTATTTAGGCTTATTATTTGAACGTGGCTACTCAGTAAAATATTATTCTGAAGGCGGGCGCAGTAGAACTGGCCGTTTACTACCCCCTAAAACGGGTATGCTTGCCATGACGATACAAAGCTTGCTTCGTGGCATTGATCGTCCATTAACCTTAGTGCCAGTTTATTTAGGTTACGAGCATGTTATGGAAGTCGGCACCTATCATAAAGAATTAAGTGGTAGCCAGAAGAAAAATGAATCTATCTTTGGTGTTATTAAAGCGATTAAAAATTTACGAAATTATGGAAAAGGTTACGTTAATTTTGGTGAACCTATCAATATTAACCAGTTCTTAAATAAACAGGTCCCTAGCTGGAAAGACGATATCGACCCTATTGATCCACAAAAGCCAACATGGTTGACACCAAGTGTTAATATTCTGGCTGATCAAGTAATGACGCATATCAATAAAAGCGCCGCCATTAATGGTACGGCTTTAGTCGCACTTATTCTGCATGCTTGTAATAATAAAGCACTCGCTAAAACAGAATTAATAAGCCAGCTTGATTTATTTTTAAACTTACAGCGCAATGCGCCTTATAGTCAGCAGTTGACCATCCCCTGTGAAGATGGCCAGCAACTGCTTGAAGAGGTTATCTCTCTTAATAAAGTCACCGTAAATCAAGACAGTTACGGCGACATTATTTCATTATCTGAAACAGCCATTTTAGAAATGCGTTATTACCGTAATAATATTTTACATAGCTATATATTACCTGCGCTCATTTGCCGGATATTGGAACGCCATAGCAAAATAGATATCGACACTTTATTAGAACAGGTGCAACGGATCATCAGTTTAGTGAAAATTGATTTATTTTTATGGCAAAGCGAAAGTGATGTTGTGGAACAAACAGAGCAAATAATAAAATTTTTAATGGCCGAAGGTCTTATTCGAAAAAGTAAAAGTGGCTTTTTAAGCGTGGTAAATGACGTTGAACAGACCAGTAATATTCGCTTAATCGGCGAATGTATTAATGAAACCGTACAACGTTTTACCATTATCTGTTCATTAACACATCGTTTATCACCCATTAGTAAAAATGACCTTGAAGACAAAGTTGTTGCTATTGCTAAGCGCTTATCGGTATTAAATGATATTAATGCTCCTGAGTTTATTGATAAAAAAGCCCAGGGAATTTTAATTAAAGCCATGATTGAGCAAGGCTATATTAATAAAGATGAAAACGACCAGCTCGTTGACAGCAGTACTTTAGGTTTGTTGAAGTCGTCGGTCACTCAACTGATAGATATTGAAGTTTTACAGAGTATTATTCGTTAACTCTTGCACGAATAAAACGGGCTACATCGTCATCCTGAACGATTATCAGGATGACGCACCACAAGCATAATGTTGGATCTCATGATTATCGGACCCGTAGTAACTAGAGGTACTCTATTGATATGCCAATAAAAATCACTAAACCTACAAAATGATTATTCAAAAAAGCTTGAAAGCATTTATCACGCTCTCTATCGACAATTAAAATTTGTTGATAACAAAAAAATCCGGCCGCAATAACAAGACTCAGTTGATAAGGCCAACCAAATGCGAGCATTTCACCCACGCTCATTAACAAAGCTAGTGTAGCCAGTTGAAGAAATAGAATAATACGTTTGTCATGGCGACCAAATAGAATGGCCGTTGATTTTATGCCAATTTTTAAATCGTCGTCGCGGTCAACCATCGCATACATAGTATCGTAAGCTACCGTCCATAATAAGTTAGCGCTAAAAAGTAGCCAAGCAACTGTGGGGATTTCACCCATACCTTCGGCAAACGCCATAATCATCCCCCAGCTAAACGCTGCACCTAATACCACTTGGGGTAACTGGGTATAACGTTTCATAAAAGGGTAACTTGCTGCCAGTAACACCGCAACCACTGACAATTGAATGGTGAACCAACTTAAGGTTAAAACTAAGCCGAGCGCGATGCCAATCAACAAACCAAATAACGATAACGCATCGTTTGGCGTTAATATGCCAGTAACTAATGGCCTATGCTGGGTACGTTTTACTTGTCCGTCTACTTTACGATCTGCCCAGTCATTAATAACACAACCTGCGCTGCGCATAACAAAAACACCTAAGGTAAATACAGCTAGCCAATGTAAGGGTGGAAAACCATCGCCGGCTATCCATAATGCCCAATATGTTGGCCATAATAGTAAGTAGGTACCGATCGGCTTGTCGGCGCGAGTAATTTTTACAATGCCTTGCCACTTATCTGCAAAAGAATTTGTCATGTATTTTCCTGAAGATTTTTTATTTCTTTTTTATTTATCATAATTGATCAGTTTGATTAGTTTGATTAGTTTGATTAGTTTGATTAGTTTGATAAGCGAAGGCATTCGGTAAAAATATTTCAGCAACTAATAAAGGTTTATCATGCAGCATAAACGTTGAACGGCGTCCCCAGAGCTCGGTTTTAACTGGTAATTTAAGATGTTGTGCTAATGCTGATACGGTAGATATTGGAGAAAAAGACGAGATTTCAATGCATTTACGGGTTAACTCTTTTTTGCTAAACAGCACCTGTCCTAACGATTGGTTACCTAAGTGTGCTAACTGCTGCTCTTCACCGGTTAAGCTTTTTAAAGGCAGTAAGCTGCGGGCAAAGACTTGTGGCACATTGTCGCAATATAATATCACCTCACGCACTAACACTTGTTCACCTACATTAATGTCTGCCGTTGCTTCTTCTCTTGTGCAAGGCTGAATTTTTTGCCCTAATACTTCAACACGAAAATGTTGGCAACATTGACTTAATCGAGCAGTCAACGAGCTTGGGTCGAGTAACCAACTTAATAGCGTTTCATTAAGCGATACTCCTAAAGGAGACTGCCATGCTGTATCGATAGTAATGGGAAATAATGGATGCGACTGGGTCATAACAACTAATTAATAACTATTTTATTAGACAATAACCTGCATATCATATCAGTATTGTTTAATTTATGCCGCTGGTAATTTGGTACACCTTGCCGACCAAATTCAAGTGGTGATTTCAAAGGTAGACGAGCTCGCATCAATAGGCCACACGAAATAAGTTAGCCTATCAAACGGGTTATCCTTGAGGGGGTTTTAGCGCTTAGCGTTATAAAAATAAATAAAGCGAACAAATTTGCTAATAAAAGCTAATGATTCATTGTAATATAGTCGATAGTCTTTTCAATTCTCCAGTTAAATAGAGCGGCAAAATGAAAAATACCTTATTAATATTAGCGACATTATTGTCGTTCTCTTTTCCTTTATCTTCAGTAAAAGCGGCGGACTATGCTTACTTTGGTTTTGAACCCGCTATTATCACTAACTATGTAGCGGTAAAAAAGAAACTAGGCTATGTTCGTCTCACCGTTGAATTGATGATTGAAGATTCGGCAAATTATGAAACGGTTGAGCATCATGCACCGTTATTGCGCGATGCTATTATTGCTATTATTGGTCAGCAACCTGAAGCAAAAGTAAAATCGATTAATGGTCGCCACGAAATCCAGCGTTTATGTGAAGAAAAAGTGAAGAGTCTTTTGACACAAGAAACAGGTCAGCCGCTAATTAAAAAATTATTATTTACCCAGTGGCTAGACAACTAACAGTATATTAAAAGATCCCCGTAGGTCGGTAAAACTCAACCTACGGTTTTTTAATAAAGACCTAATGCCTTTTCATCAACAACACCTTGACTGCTGCTAACAAACAGCCGCTGACTAATCCTAATCCGAATGAGCGCGCAGTATTTGCTATCACATTAACCGGCAAAACATTAGCCTAGACCAGAACCTAGCCCTGTTGATACAGAACTAATGCTTTTTCATCAATAACACGTTGACTGCCGCTAACAAACAACCGCTGACTAATCCTAATCCGAATGAGCGCGCAGTATTTGCCATCATATTAACCGGCAAAACATTAGCCTAGCCCTGTTAATACAAAACTAATGCCTTTTCATCAATAACACATTGACTGCCGCTAACAAACAGCCGCTGACTAAGCCTAATAAGTGCGCAGTATTTGCCATATTAACCGGTAAAACATCGGCATAGCCCAGTAAAAGCCAAAATAGTAAAAAGCCAATAATGGGCTTAGAGATCATTAAACCTTTTTCAGGTGCTAGCCAGCCATACCACCAAACATAACCCACTAAGCCATAAACCACACCAGACAGGCCGCCAAAGTTAGGACCTGAAACCATAAACTGCCCGAGATTAGAGAGCAGTGCGGTGATCAAAAATAAATTAATTAACGCCCCCTTCCCTAAAGTACGTTCAACACTGCCACCTAATTGCCACCACCACATAGTATTAAAGACAATATGTAACCATGAAAAATGAAACAGGGCGGGCCCTAAAAGACGTAATGGAGAATCAAAAAAGGCCTCCATCGTTAACTTAGGATAGAAATGTAATAATTCAAAAGTAGGTCGAGCGAAACCCAACAAGCTCGCGATAAAAACTAACCAGCACAAAGCAAAAACAGTTAAGGTTACCACACCGGCATGAGCCAAAAACTGCTGTTTAAAGCTTGTTATTAATGACGGAGAGTTGTCTTGAACTTGTGAAACTTGTCCACTTTGCCATGCAGCTTGTTGATATTTTTCTTGGTAAGGGTCGGCAATAAATTCAGCAAAAATTTCTTTTGCTTGAGCTATTTTATGGCTTGCACAATAAATAACATAGTCGCTGTCATCCTTTTGCACTTTAGCATCGATATCTAAACTGGTTAAATAATTCGCAAACAACAAGGCAATGTTATGTTGTTTAACTTGTACTAAGGGACTTAGCTCATTTGCTGAATTATATTCCGACATTATGCTCAACTATTTAGTGTTCTATATCTTGTGGAAAACGTAATTGCCAATCAGTAAAGCCGCCATCGAGTGAATAAACATCACTGAAGTCTTGGCTAATAAGAAACTGTGCAGCTTGTTGGCTAGAAATACCGTGATAACAGCAAACAACAACGGGGGCATCTAAGTCGGCTTCACGAATGAAGTCGGCAAAGTTTTCATTACTCAAATGAATAGCACCAGGAATATGATTTGCTTGAAAAGAAGCCGCGTCACGAATATCAACAATGACATGAGTTTTATCAGTTAAACTCTCGTGTAAGGTGGCCAGTTGCATATGTTTGAAATTGGTTTGTTCAGTCATTTTTTATTTCCCTAAAAATTTACGCCGTTAATGTAGCATAATTTTACATCTAGACGTTACCATTCAAAACTCAGCAAAATACATATTGATTGGTAATAGCGATAAGACAACAAATATATTCTTTGTTGTTTACCATTTAAAGCATGTGCACTTATCGGTAACATAGACAATTAATAGCTTTATCGCTAACAACAATTTAATACAGGAAAACCCATGGGCTTTAAAATAGCAAATAATTCAATTCTCCGTTCAGATAATTACGCAGAGTTAGTACGTGGAAAAACCTATCCCTTTGAGAGAAAGGGCCATCAGCATCTTGCTGACAATGTTCCTCTATGGTTAACAGGTACTGACTGGACTGCTCGAGCAGAAATAAGCGTTGTAAGTCAGGCTATTGAAAATAACAATATTAAAGGGATATTTCGTGTTGACTACCTTTACCAGAAAGATGAGCAACAAATACTAACGAATACTTTTATTCGCATGTATGCAGGGCTAAATGATCCGTCTATCTATTTACTCTCATCAAATGCTGAATATCAACAAGCACTAAGTGCAGGTAAGCTAACGCGTGATTCGCTAACCAGCGAAGGTTTTATTCATGCGACGCCAAAAAGTCAGTTAAACCGTCTTGCCAATAAATATTATAAAGACAAAGAGCAGCCACTTATTTTGATTGTTGATAAAGAGTTAGTTATACCAGAAATAAAATGGGAACCTGCAAGCGGTGGCTTATATCCTCATATATATGGTCCATTAAACATCAATGCGGTCACTCGGGTTGAAAAAATATCACTTAATGAGGATGGAAATTTTTACCTCTAAAGATAGCCGCTTACTCACATTATCAATTGGCTAGTTAACCAAAAACAATAAAGCCAAAACACCGAGATGTTTTGGCTTTAACTCTTTCTTAAGCTCTAAAGCTGTTAACGAATCTTAGCGCCTATAGAACTTTCGCGATAGATTTTGCTAAGTAATCAACATTACTATTCGCAATACCCGCAATACTCATACGGCTTGAACCGACCATATAAATACTATATTCATCTTGTAACTGTTGCACTTGCTCAGGGGTTATACCTAAGAATGAAAACATCCCCATTTGACGGGTAATAAAGCTGAAGTCACGAGTCACACCGTTTTCGACTAACTTATCAACCAATAGTTGACGGTTACCATTAATACGGTCTCGCATTTCTTTTAATTCTACATGCCACTGGGTACGTAGTTCATCAGAACTTAAGATTGTTTCAACCAATGCGGCACCATGTGCTGGAGGCATAGAATAAATAACACGGATCACATAAAGTAATACGGACTGTGCAACATCAACTGCGGCAGATGTTTCGCCAATAATAGTACAAGCGCCAATACGTTCGCGGTATAAACCAAAGTTTTTCGAACATGAACTACAAACAATCATTTCTTTCGCGTGTTCGGCCATTAAACGCAAACCATAGGCATCTTCGTCTAAACCAACACCAAAACCTTGGTATGCCATATCGATAAGGGGTAAAAAACCAATGTCTTTAGCCACTTCAACAACTTGTTGCCACTGCTCATTGTTTAAATCCATACCACTGGGATTATGACAACACGCATGTAACAACACAGCATCATCGCTGCTGACTTCTTTTAATGCCGCTAACATGCCATCAAAATCAAGCGTTTTGTTTTCGTGGTCGTAATACGGATAGGTTTTAACGGTTAAACCAGCGGCTTCAAACAAACCGGTATGATTTGCCCATGTTGGGTTACTCACCCAAATAGTGGCACCAGCTTTACAAGACTTAATAAATTCAGCCGCAACACGTAATGCCCCAGTTCCACCGGGAGTAGAAACCGTGCGAGCTCTATTTTCAAGCAGCACTTTATGGTGACCGAAAATTAATTTACTCATCTCTTCATTGAATACAGGTGAGCCGGTAGGACCAATATAAACTTTGGTATCTTCGTGATCGTTACGATATTTTTCCGCCGCTTTCACACAGTCTAAAATCGCTGTATGACCTGCTTCATTTTTATAAACGCCCACACCCAAATCAATTTTATGTGGGTTTGAATCTTCACGATATTTAGCCAACAAGCCTAAAATAGGATCGGCTGGCAAAGCCTTTAAGCTACCAAACATGTCTCCGGTTACCTTATTCAATGACGGGATGTTCTTAATTGGGCGATTTCGCTCAACAAGAGAAATAAATCCCTGTGTTTAAAGCGCAAGCATAGCCCCAATAAGGTGAAATTTAAAGCGTTTAAACTAAAAAATTGCAGGAACTAATAGCACAAAAGGGACTAAGGAATAACAAGGATAACCTTGTTGTCTGTAATGACAAGTTTCGCAACAAATTATATCCAGCGTTTGTTGCGAAATAATCGCTGATAAAATCTTAGAAATTATTAGTAACTGCGGCGATAAAGCCAATAATACCACCAAATACACCTCCCCAAACAACCAACCAACCTAAGTGTTTGCGGATCATCGCTTGGATAATTTCCTTGACCAGTTGTGGTGTTAGTTCATTTAACCTTTGATCAATAATTTCACTGACTTTATCACGCATATCCGCCATAACACTCGGTTGCTCTAACTCATCCTTGAGGATATTGTTAAATTCTTCACTTTGTGAAATTTTACCGACGGTGATTTTCATTTTTTCAATAAACGGCTCTCGTAACGGCTGTAATGCTTCGCTGCCACCAACCATCGCTAACATGCCACCAAACGATGACTTTTCAATAACATCAACTAAGTCATCAAAAGCAGGATTCAAGTCTATTTTTTCAATGACGGGTGTTAAGTCTAAAGACACTAAACCACCTGAACCACCCGACAAAAATCGGTCAATATTTTCTTCAGTGAAAAACTGTTCCATCATCAGCTCTTTTATGGCTTTTTTAAAATCTTCAAAGCGCGCAGGAATAACACCAGAGCCATATAAAAAGGGTACTTTTTCAAAAAGCATATGTATAGCAATCCAATTAGTAAATGCCCCCGACAAGGCAAATAAGCCTATGGTAAAGAGTAAAGACTGCTCGAAAAAATAACCCGCTAAAGTAGCAAGCAAGGCGATAATATTAGTCATAAAGCTTTTATTCACTGAGTACCTCAAAATTAGTGTTGGTTTCTATCGCGCTATATTAACAATTGCATGGTTTTGCGCCAACTCTTTTACTGTATAGTAGCGGGTAAACAATAAAGATTAAGGAAACGTCATGAAAATCAGACTTATTTTAGCCATGAGTACATTACTGACTATTTTTAGCGCTGCTGCACAAACATCAAAAGTAGCTGATGAATGGCGAGCTTTAGATGTTGCAAGAACCGTATTACTGACACTACCACACGGAAAAGTTGTCATAGAACTGGCACCACAGTTTTCGCCTAAGCATGTCGAACAGTTTATAAAACTGACCCAATCAGGTCATTATGATGGTAATAAGTTCTATCGAGTGATCGACGGTTTTGTGGCGCAAGGAGGTCCTGAAGACGGCAGTCGTCAAGATAAGTTAGTACCAACATTAATCATGGAAGGTGACTTTACTACCGATGAAAACTGGCAGTTCACTAAAATTCAAAACAATGATTTATTCGCTGAACAAACAGGTTTTAAAGACGGATTTTCATTAGCTCATAACCCGAGTGAAAAAAAAGCTTGGTTAACGCACTGCCCTGGTGTCATTGCAATGGCTAGGGGGAATGACGCCGACTCCGGCACCAGTCATTTTTATATTGTTAATGGTCAAGCCACTCGCTATTTAGATCGAATTATGACTATCTTTGGTCGTGTGGTTTATGGCATGAACCACGTACAAGCCATAACTAGAACATCGGTTATTGAGGGTGATAAGCCTGTTGCTGAAAAAGATTATACCACCATGACAAGTATGAAAATGATGAGTGATGTGCCCAAAGAACAACAAATTTTATTAGCCGTAAAAAATACCGAGCACCCCGCTTTTAGTCAAATGATAGAAAAACAGAAAAAACGAGAAAATGCATTTTTCTACAAAAAACCACCACCCGTTTTAGATATTTGCCAAACGCCAGTGAAAAGCCGGATAATTAATTAAACCTTATCTAAAAGGTGGGGATGGCTTTGACCTTGAAAATGTTTTGCTATAAATTAACATGCAATGTAATAAATAATCTTGGTGAAATATGGACATAGCTAGATTAAAAAAACTATTATCTCATCAACAAGATATCTTATCTAAAATTGCCTTAGGTCGGCCTTTAAATGATGTGCTAAATGATATTTGTTTATCTATAGAAGAGCTTCTCGATGACAAGTCAGCGAGGTGCTCAATATTATCGATAAAGGACGAACAACTTTTTCACTGCGCTGCGCCAAATATTGATGATAAGTATTGTCAGGCTATTAATGGCGTACGCATTGGTCCAAAGGTAGGCTCTTGTGGGACGGCAGCATTTAGAAAGTCTCGAGTCATTGTTGAAGACATCGCAATATCCCCGTTATGGCAAGACTTTAAAGCACTCGCATTGAGCTATGGTCTTAAATCGTGTTGGTCAACCGCCATTATTTCCACACAGTCCAAAACTCTTGGTTCACTTGCCATTTATCATAGCTCTTCTAAATCCCCAACGGATAAAGATTTAGAGTTAATCGACTACTTCGTGCATTTTTCAAGCATCGCCTTAGAAAAAAATGTTGAATCACTTAACGCCAAACGACTGATTGCGGATCTACAAAAAAGTAATCAAAAATTCCAAGCTTTTACTCAGGTTATGCCTGATTTAACCTTAATATTGAGTGAAGATGGCGTATATACTGATATTTATGGCTCAGCTGATGAATTGTTATATGGTTCAGTTAACAAACTCATTAATAAAAATGTAAATGACGCCTTACCTAAAAAAGATGCACAGCCAATCATGTCGGTCATTGAAAAGACCTTAGCCACCAATGAAGTGCAAATTTTTGAATATCAGCTTGACGTTCTAAAAGGTAATATGACTTTCGAGGGGAGAACAGCCCCCCTTGACCATTATCAGCCAAACTTTCCTAATAAAAGGCATATCGTCTGGATAGCTAGAGATATAACGGTGCGTAAAGAGGCAGAAAAGGCGATTGAAAAACTGGCCTTTTTTGACCCATTAACCAACCTTCCTAATAGACGAATGCTCAACGAAAGATTGACAATGTGTATTGAAAGAATAAAACGTTCAAGCAAGACCGGCGCTTTATTATTTTTGGATATAGATAACTTTAAAAGGATTAATGACTCACTAGGACATAGCGCCGGAGATCAAATTTTAGTCGAATTATCGACAAGGCTTAGCGCCACTATAAGGGCATCGGATACTTTAGCTAGAGTGGGTGGCGATGAATTTATTATTTTATTGGAATATGTCGGTGAAAATAATGAGCAGGCCATTATAGAATCTGAAAAGGTCGCTCAAAAATTACACAGCGTATTCGATGAAAAATTTGAGTTAGGTGAATTAGCATTTCAGGTCAGTTGCAGCATAGGTATTAGCCTAGTTAACAATGGTAACTCATTAGTAGATAACATTTTGAAGTTTGCAGATACCGCTATGTATCGCGCAAAAATGAAAAAAGGTAATAGTTATAATTTCTATGATCCCGAATTACAAACCTTACTAGAAAAGCAGGCTGAACTCGAAACTGACCTTGTTAGAGCAATAGCTAATGATGAATTTTGTGCCTATTTTCAGCCGCAAGTAAACACCTCGGGTAAAGTCATTGGAGCAGAGGCACTTATTCGATGGAATCATCCCAGTAAAGGGCTGATCGCACCCAATGAATTTATACCTATTGCCGAACAATATGGGCTTATTCAAAAATTACAAAACATTGTTTTACTTGATATTTGTACATTAATTGCGCAACTGCGTACCGATAATATGATTGACGAGTTGTTCAGTGTTTCAATCAATATAAGTCATTGCCAATTTAACTCATCTACTTTAAAAACTGAGTTACTTAGTGCCATGGCTGGCTTCGATATACAACCATCACAGATTAAGTTAGAGATTACTGAGTCGATGTTGGCTGGAGATATTGATAATACCATTCAACAAATGCAAGAAATTAAAGCAAAAGGCTTTACCTTTTCCATAGATGATTTTGGTACTGGCTACTCTTGTTTAACACACTTAAGTGCTTTCCCGGTCAATGAACTTAAAATTGATAAAAGCTTTATCGATAAAATCTTAGATAATGGCACCGGCTTTAGTATCGTTAATACGATAATAACCTTAGCTAAAAGCCTTAACATAACCGTGGTTGCTGAGGGTGTAGAAGCGTTAGAGCAGCACGAGTTACTCAAAACGCTACATATTGATTCAATTCAAGGTTATCTAATTGCTAAGCCTATGACTAAAGGTGACTATCTAGCGTGGCATAAAATTAATATTAACCATCTCCAGCCGTTTATTAACACCACCCACTGATTTATAGCTGTTGATTCTACTTAAATTAATGCCGCTAAAAATTTATTTTTTTAGCGGCATTTTTACAATAGAAGCGATAATTCTGGTATCTAGGTCGCTAATGTAAACTACAAAAATTACCAGCCTTTAATAATAGACTACGTTTTAAAAGCTCGTTACCAGACGTTTTAACAATAAAAGTGGCGCTATTTTATTTGTATTTAATAACGATTAAACATTACCTTAGCCGTTAAACGCTTGCCCTAAAGCGCTAAGCGCATTGGCTCTTTTTTTAATGTTAACCGTCTCACGTTCAACCGTATTTGTTTGTTGAAGATTATTTTGAGAAGCATCACTGATGTTAATAATATTGCGGCTAATTTCCTGAGAAACCATACTTTGCTCTTCTGATGCTGTCGATATTTGTATGGCTAAATCAGAAATATCAGTGATCAATGAATATACCTTATCAACAACATCATGAGCTTCTGTTGCTTTTTCCACACAACTGTCCGCAGACTCTTTGCCTTTTGTCATAGTTTGCACCCATGATAAAAGTGTATTTTGCATTTCTGATATTGAGCTTTGTATTTGCTCTGTTGCCGCATGGGTTCTGCTTGATAACGCCCTAACTTCATCGGCCACCACCGAAAATCCTCGACCATGTTCTCCTGCGCGTGCGGCTTCGATTGCCGCATTAAGTGCTAATAAATTAGTTTGATCAGCAATGCCTTGTATTTCATGCATTATGCTGCCAACTTTTTCAACCTCACTGGCGAGCTCTGTTGCCGAAGACGCTGAATTTGCGACTTCTTCAGCCAATATATTGACTGTTTCCATGGTGGTGTGCATGGCTTTTGTGGCAATTTCACAATCTGAATGTGCTTGATTAACTTTTTGTGAAGTAAAGGTGGTGTTCTGGGCAACCTCGTCGATTGTTGCAACCATTTCTTCAACAGCTGTCGCGACTTGGTGTAATTCAGCCGTTTCTTGTTCAACACCTTCTTTAGCTATTCTCGCCGCTTGCTCAAGCGTACTCGCGCCTGCACTGAGTAAATCACTACTGTCGGTAATACGGCCTAAAATTGTTTTAATTTTACCTTCAGCCATTTTCAAATGAAAATCGGCAATACCTTGAGGTTTGCTTCCACAATAAATTAACCGTGAAAGACTGTCATAGTCTCTGCTGAGTTTTTTGAAATATTTAGGCGTATCGATAATTTCATTTTTATAAATTATAAAGGGTAGTAAAGGTAATAAAAACATCATGTATGGATAATAAAGAGCACTGAACAATGTTGTTATACTTGCGCCAAAGTAGGCTGCATTTTTAATACTGGCATTTTCGTACCACTTATTTAAAGACTTGCCCGCTTGTAGTGCTTGATAAGATAATATGGCATTACTTTTAGTTTTCTCGTCTAAGCGTGTTCTTACTGATTGAAAACCAACTAGCTGACCTGACTCAAAAATAGGGGTAATAAAAGCATCAACCCAGTAATAACGGCCATCTTTGCAGCGATTCTTAACAACACCTCGCCAAGGTAAGCCCGATTCTAAATTAGTCCATAAATCTTTAAAGGCAGCCTTAGGCATGTCTGGATGCCTTACAATGCTATGATTTTGTCCAACGAGTTCATCAAGGGAATAGCCGGCAATTTTACAAAAGTCTGGGTTCGCGTAAGTAATGACACCCTTTTTATTTGTTGTTGAAATTAACTCTACACCGTTTTCAAAATTAACTTCTTCATTAATAATCGATTGCTTTTGTCTTGTCATAGATAAATCCTTTTGTATGAATTTGTTGTTTTTATATTTTAGTTAATAAAATGATAAGATCAACAATATCAACAAAATATACTGATTTTGAAGGGATATTACATAAAAAAATAGGAAATTGAGCCACCTTGGCGTTTTAATAAAGGGAAATAGAGCAATCGATGGTTAGAGCACGATAAACCTTAGTACTTTTGTCTGCTGGTTATTTATACCAAATTTTTAAAATATCAAAAATACGCTCACCTTCGGGTGTCTGTACTACGACCTCGTCATCAACACACTTACCTATTAATGCCCTTGCCATTGGTGAATCAAGACTTATTTCACCTTTTTTAACGTCCCATTCATCAGGCCCCACCACTCGATAGGTGAGTTCTTTGTCGTCTTCATTAATTAGCGAGACCCAAGCACCAAAATAGACTTTACCTTCTTGCTTAGCATCATAATAGACAATCGTTAAGTCCTCGGTTCGCTTAACTAAAAATCTTACGCGTCGGTCAATTTCACGCAAACGCCTTTTACCATAAATGTATTCTGCATTTTCACTTCGATCGCCCTGAGCAGCAGCTTCTGAGACAGATTTAGTGATAAGAGGACGCTCTTCCTTCCATAAATATTTCAGTTCTTTATCTAAGCGATCCCAGCCTGCGCGGGTAATATAGTTACTTCGTTTCATATTTTTTAAACACGGATAAGCAGAATATTTATTGTGACAGGATTAAGCTGATCTGGCCATACTCAGCAATAAAAAGATAGCAGGTTTAAGATAAGCATCATCGCTCTTTGTAATCCGTAGCAACTCGACATTGTCTACATGGAGTAGGACTATGATTTGTCTAGAATAAAATGACGTGTAAGAAGTACTAATGCAGCGAAGGCGTGGATGCCTAAGAGCTGTTATGAACGTTAATCCTGAACATAAAAAAGCCTTAACGTTTATCGTTAAGGCTTTATATCAATCACTCAAAGAGCAATGAGTCAGATTAGATTTCGTAATCAATCACTTCATAACCTAATGCTTTTAGTTGGGGTTTCAATGTTTTAGCATCACCAACAACAACCATTAACATTTCCGCTAAGTTTAAGTGTTTCTTTGCTAGCGTATTTATTTCTTCTGCACTGATTGTTTCAACAATCTCTGCTCGCTCTTGCACAAAACTTGGCTTTAAATCGTATTCTAAGATTTGCGCTAAGAAACCTAATTTTGCCCGTGGTGTTTCATATTTCAACGCATCTCTTTGATTAATTGAATTACGCATAAAGCTTAATTCTTCCGCGGTGATACCTTGTTCGTTGTAGCCTTTTATTTCGTTAACAAACTCAATAATTGATTTATCGGTAACATCAGCACGAACTTCAGCAGAGGCGGTAAATGTACCAGAGAATTTGTCAGCACTAAAACCAGAACGTGCGCCGTAGGTATAACCTTTATCTTCACGAAGGTTTAGGTTTATACGACTATTAAATGCACCACCTAAGGTGAAGTTCATTAAATAAGACTTGTAATACTCGCCGGTAATATCTTGAGTCATTGAGCGTTTACCAATGCGAATCGCGGATTGCGCGGCACCCTCTTTATTCACTAAATAAATAACACCCGCTTTTGTCTCAGGTTTAGCCAGTGTTAGCACTAAGCTTGATCCTTTACCTTGCCAGCTAGAAAAGACGTTAAGTGATTTAATTAGCGCTTTTTCTTTCAAGTCTGATACGACGATTAACTGACTATCACTTGGTTTTACTTGCTGTTCGTAGAAGGCTTTAACATCTGCTAAGGTAATATTATTGAGACTTTGCTCGGTACCTTGGCTTGAAGTTGCTGCAATGTTGTCAGCTTGCAATAATTGACGATAAGCTGTTGAGGCTAAATAACCTGCATCTTTCTTACTATTAATTGCGCCCTGAATAGCATTACTTTTGTTGCGTGAAAATTCCACTTCAATGAATGCTGGGTGCATTAATTTTTCATTAACCAGTGCCATTGTCGCATCAAGATTTTTAGTTAGTGTACTGACATTAACATTCAAGTATTGATTACCTGCATAGATAGCGATTGAACTACCTAATTTTTGTAATTCATTGCTCATTTCTTCGGCGCTACGTTTGGTGGTCGATTCATTTAATGCACTAGCAAGTAACGAAACAACGCCTGCTTTGTCTTTGTCAGAATAATAATGACCTGCAGGAATCTTTAACAATAATGATGTCGTTGGAGTTTCAATGCTTTGCGTACCCAGCACTTTAATACCATTGGCTAACGTTTTGTTCCACATCTGTGGTACAGCGACTGATTTATTGGCAGCTGAGATTGGCATTTTACTGCGATCAAAATTATCTTGCGCTTTGCGTACCACTAAACTCTCTGCTGAGGTTTCAGATGTCTGACCTTTACTACGCGGTGCAGGAATAAAATTATCTTGTGCTGCAATTAGATCCAGTTTGCCTTTAGGCACTATGCTCATGATCACCGCATGTTGGTCTTTAATATACTTTTTAAAGACCCGCATAACATCAGCCTTAGTAACATTGGCATAACGTGCGATATCTTTTTCGATGTAATTTGGATCGCCCTTAAATGTTTGATTAGCCGCAAGTGTACTCACTTTGCCTGAAACACTTTGTAAACCGAAGATGAAGCTTGCTTCCATACTCGCTTTAACTTTCGCTAGATCGTCGTCTTGTACGCCACGCTCTTCAAATTCAACTAAACTGTCGCGAATCACTTTTTCTATATCTGCTAATGTTTTTCCTGAAGCCGGGTGTGGTAACGCTAACAAAGTAAAGGTACAAGCTAGTTCGGCACAGGGATGCCCCACTGAAGCTTGAACCGCTAATTGATTTTTCACTAAGTTTTTATAAAGCAAAGATGTTTTACCGCCACCTAAAATACTTGATAAAACGTCAAGTGGGGCTTCATCTGCATGGCGAACAGAAACGGTTGGATAAGACATATACACTAAAGGTAAATGAACATTATCTTCCATAGAAATATAACGATCTTCGTTTATGGTGAATGTAGGTTTTTCAGGCATAGCGATTTCAGGTCCGCGTGGGATAGACCCGAAATACTGTTCCACTAAGGCTAACGTTTCTTTTGCGTCAATATCGCCACCTATGGTTAAGGTTGCGTTATTTGGACCATACCATTTTAAGAAAAATGCTTTTAGGTCGTTAACATTTACACGATCTAGATCCTCTAAGTAACCAATGGTTTGCCATGAGTAAGGATGCCCTGCCGGATATAACGCTTCAGCAACTCTCTCTCCTAATAAACCGTAAGGACGATTATCATAACTTTGTCCTCTTTCATTTTTTACAGTTTCACGTTGTACTTCAAATTTTTCTTGCGTTACCGCATCAACCAAAAAGCCCATACGGTCTGACTCTAACCACAACATTTTTTCTAGTTGGTTAGCTGGAACCGTTTGAAAATAATTAGTTCGATCACCGTTAGTTGTTCCATTTAAGGTACCACCAGCTTCAGTTATTAATTTAAAATGCTGTTCGTCGGCTACGTTTTCAGAACCTTGAAACATCATATGTTCGAAAAAATGAGCAAAACCTGACTTACCTAACTCTTCGCGAGCAGAGCCAACGTGATAGGTCATGTCAACATGAACTAAGGGATCAGAAGCATCTTTATGAAGAATAACCGTCAAACCATTACTTAAGGTATATTTTTGATAAGGAATAACAGTTTTACCCGCTTCTGCCGTTACTTGCTCAACAAAATTCACACCTGCTGGTAATGTTACTTCAGCCATGGTGGTGGTTGGCGCGGTTTGTTCACATGCTGCTAAACAAGTTAATAGCAATGGGATGCTCCATTTTTTCAATTTATGCTCCTTGGTGGCTTTATTATTTATATAAATATATTTTCTCGCGCTGAACTTCTGCGCCAGTATCTAACTCTAATATATGATTTGCTCACTTGCTTTGCCAATGATATTTCTGTTTTGCAATACTTTGTTACTTATTTGTTAACTTTTAAATTTAGAACAAAAAAAAGACAACGGCTGTTGTCTCAATGATTGTCAGGAAGAATATTAACTACTCTTCTGGTTTCTTATCTTGTTTTTTATCTTGTTCTTGCTGTTCTTTTGTTTCAGTTTTCACTGGTTCATGACCTTCGCCGCCACAGCCTCCGCAACATCCCATTGTATTTTCCTGTTGAATAATGTTGGTAAGATTATAGCTAAGCCTCAACTCGCCAAAATTGATCAAAATCATCAAACGTCTAATAACTTCATTCTTTTACTAACACCTAAACTTTTATAAATATCTTATTTAATGAATGTTGCTCTGCTAAATACTTGCATTAAACAACAAGTGATATCACAATGATATCACTTGTTAAAATCTTACTGAGAATAATATGATTACGGAAAAAGAAATCAAAGCGCCTAATGGCATTATGTTTATTTTTGTTTTATTGGCATTACAGATTGGTACTTTCACCTTGTTAATTAATAACATAATAAATAACAATGTCACACTTGCCATTATTAGTTTACTGGTCACCCTTGCTATTTTTATTTGCTGGTTTGGTTTTTTTATGGTCAATCCCAAAGAAGCTCGGGTTATGCAATTGTTCGGTAAGTACGCGGGTACCGTTCATGATTCAGGCCTCCGCTGGGCTAACCCTTTTTACACAAAAATGCGCGTCTCTTTGCGGGTTAGAAATTTCGAAAGTAGTAAACTAAAAGTTAATGACAAAAATGGTAACCCCATTGAGATTGCTGCGGTCATTGTCTGGGAAGTAACAGATACCGCTGAGGCCGTTTTCCAGGTTGATGATTATGAAGATTTTGTCTCAATTCAAAGTGAATCTGCATTACGTAATTTAGCCACAAGTTATGCGTACGATCATCACGAAGATGACGATATTTCTTTACGCAGCGATCCGACTCAAATTTCAGCAGCATTAAAAATTGAAGTGCAAGACCGGTTAGAAAAAGCTGGAGTCACTGTAATTGAATCTCGTATTAGTCATTTAGCTTACGCGCCAGAAATTGCCAACGCTATGCTAAGACGCCAGCAAGCCATGGCAATTATTGCTGCACGTAGAACCATAGTCGAAGGTGCTGTCGGTATGGTAGAAATGGCATTAACAAAATTAGAAGAGCGTCAAATTGTAGAACTTGATGCAGAAAGAAAAGCCGCTATGGTGAGTAACTTATTAGTTGTTCTATGTAGCGACGAAGCGGCACAACCTGTAGTAAATACCGGCAGCTTATACTAATCGTCAATTGAGTGAGAAATATTGTGGCAAAAAAAGCATATCCTCTTCGCATTAATGAAGAAATTCTTTCTGCCATGCAACGCTGGTCTGATGATGAATTACGCAGTTTAAACGCGCAAATAGAGTACGTGCTGCGTGATGCCTTAAGAAAGTCTGGCCGAACTAAGCCTAAACCGATAGAGGCTATTATTGATCCTAAAAGTTAATCTTGTTTTTAAATACCCGTAAACGGATGATCGACAGTGATACGTTATTAAGTGGTGTCGATCATTCATATACTGAAATATAATTACATAAGATATAGTTATCAAATTTTAGACAAAAAAATACCGATGACAATGCCATCGGCTTATAAGCTATGAGGAGAGCTTGAATATACAAATTATTACAACAAGCGTTCACAAAAGAACAACTACATTATAGAGTAATCATTCTACTTTTGTAAAGCGCTTTATGTAATTAAATTACATTTTAGTTTTAAAACCACCAAAAAATAATATTGCATAGTTAATGCGCCTGCTCCCAGTTATCACCAATACCTGCCTCAGCAATGAGGGGGACTTTTAACTTCACCGCATCATTCATAATTTCAACAAGCTTCGCCGTTGTTTCATCAACGATGTCTTGATGAATTTCAAATATCAACTCATCGTGTACTTGCATTGTCATTTGAATACGTGGGTCTTGCTGGATTTGTATCCATTCATCTACAGCTAACATCGCTTTTTTAATGATATCAGCGGCAGTGCCTTGCATAGGTGCATTAATAGCGGCACGTTCAGCGCCTTTTCTACGCATCGCATTTTTAGCTTTAATATCAGGTAAATATAAACGACGACCGAAGCATGTTTCCACAAAACCTTGCTCTGCAGCTTGCTGACGCGTGTCCTCCATGTAAGCCATAACATTAGGGTAACGTTCAAAATACTTATCCATATACTCTTGCGCGCGATGGCGAGGCACATCAAGTTGTTTTGCTAAACCAAACGCTGACATTCCGTAAATCAAACCAAAGTTTACTGCTTTAGCGCTACGGCGTTGATCAACCGTTACCTCGGCCAAATCGACACCAAATATCTCAGCCGCTGTTGCTTTATGCACATCTCGCCCTTCTGAAAAGGCAGAGACTAATCCTGGATCATCAGATAAATGCGCCATAATACGCAGTTCTATTTGAGAATAATCTATCGCGACAATTTTATGATCTTTGGGCGCAATAAAAGCTAAGCGAATTTTTCGACCCTCTTCACTACGAATTGGGATATTTTGAAGATTTGGATCGGTCGAAGATAAACGCCCTGTTGCCGCAACGGCTTGTTGATAAGAGGTATGTACTCGACCTAACTTGCACACTAACAAAGGAAGCTTGTCAGTGTAAGTCGATTTTAACTTACTCAATCCTCGGTTTTCTAAAATAACTTTCGGTAAAGGGTAATCTAACGCCAGCTCTTGTAACACTTCTTCTGCGGTTGAAGGTGCACCTTTGGGCGTTTTCTTAATAACCGGAATTTTTAACTCTTCAAACAATATTTTTTGTAGTTGCTTGGGTGATGATAAGTTAAACGTTTGTCCGGCAATATCGTGTGCTTGAATTTCTAATTCTTGTAAGCGCATACCAAGTGCATGGCTTTGTTCATTCAACAAATCAGAATCGATTAGTACACCGTGTTGCTCCATACGCGCTAAAATAGGTAACAAAGGCATTTCAATGTCGGTAAATACTGATAATTGATCTTTATTTTTTTCTAACTTAGCATAAATGGCTTGGTGCAAGCGCAAGGTAATATCGGCATCTTCGGCGGCATAATATCCCGCTTTTTCAATTTCAATTTGGTTGAAAGTTAATTTTTTAGCGCCCTTGCCAGCAACTTCTTCAAAACTGACCGTCTTGTAGCCTAAATATTTAGTCGCTAATGCGTCCATATTGTGGCGAGTCGCAACACTGTTTAAACAATAAGACTCGATCATGGTATCAAAAGTAATACCTTGCATTTCAATATCGTAACGTGAAAGCACGTTAACATCATACTTTAAGTTCTGACCGACTTTTGCTTGATTTTTATCTTCGAGAAGTGGTTTTAATTGTGCCAAGACCCAGTCACGGTCGAGCTGTTTGGGCGCATCAGGATAATCATGCATAAGCGGCACATAAGCGGCAGTTCCAGCTTCGACAGAAAACGATAAACCCACTAACTCTGCTTTCATATAATCGACACTGGTTGTTTCGGTATCAAAGGCAAAGAGATCAGCATTTTTTAATTTAGTCAGCCATGAAGTAAACTCAGCTTCGCTAAAAATAATTTGATAGTCAGTTTCAATATCATCTGCTGCAGGTGTTTCTTCTACAATCGAGTCAACACTTGAGGTTTGCTGTCCGGGTGAACCCGCAATAGCAGATTCACCATTTTGTAAGTCTGCTAATAACCGGCGCAATTCAAATCGAGTGTATAGCTCAGTTAATTTTTCAACATCGGCAACGCCTGGCTGTAATTGATCAGCGGTTTGCTCAAGCGGTACATCAAGTTTAATGGTTGCTAATTCATAAGAGAGGGGTAAAAACTCAAGTGCTTCACGTAAATACTCACCAATCTTACCTTTTACGTTTCCGGCATTAGCAATCACATTTTCTAAATTTTCGTGCTCAAGCAACCATTTTACTGCTGTTTTGGGACCACACTTATTAACCCCTGGAATATTATCGACTTTATCACCCATTAACGCGAGGTAATCAATAATTTGATCTGGGCGGACACCAAACTTTTCAATAACACCATCAACATCCATTTTTACATCGGTCATGGTATTAATAAGCGTGACATGCTTATCAACGAGTTGCGCCATGTCTTTATCGCCAGTTGATATAACGGTATCGATACCCGCTTTACTCGCTTGTTCTGCCAAAGTACCAATAACGTCATCGGCTTCGACGCCATCAATCACCAATAGCGGTAAACCCATAGCGGCAACAATTTCATGGATTGGTGCAATTTGAGTACGAAGATCGTCGGGCATTGGTGGACGATTCGCTTTATATTCAGGATACATGTCATTACGAAAGGTCTTTCCTTTCGCATCAAATATCACAATAACATTGCCATTTGGATAATTTTTTTTCAGACTTTTTAGCATGTTTAACACGCCAGTAATCGCACCGGTAGGTTGACCATCTTTTGTCGATAATGCTTGTAAATATGGAACATGATAAGCACGGAATAAGTACGAAGAACCATCTACTAAAATGAGTGGCGATAAAGCAGAATTTGTCATGATGATATGTGACTAGAAGTGAAATTTGGCTAAGGATGCCATACTCAGTACATTCTCTCCACTTAATCTATAAAATTAGTCGCAAAAGATCGTAAAAATTGTGGATAAGTATGTTGAAAACAACGTAGAAAACCATAACAACCAAATGGCTATTACGGTAAATTTGTAGGTAACATCTTATTTTTATTGAGAAAAGGTAGTTTGAAATTCCTTTTTCACATATTTATTATTATTTTTATTTATGTGGATAAAAATTTATCCTGTACGTTTTCAGCATCTTATTAATTGTGTGTTTTTTGTGCTGCTCAAATAAACGAGGTAAGAGAGTACCAGAATTTTCTCTCAATACCAGACAATTATTAAATTATTTTTAGTGGTATATTTCGGCTTTAAATAACTAAAAAACATAAGCGAATAACAGTAAGACTTAGCGCGATTTTAAAGATAAAAAAAGCTGAATTAATTTATCTTTAATTTGAATAAAAGCTCAAATAACCAAAAAATAAATCATCAAAAATATTGCTTTATTATTCTTGCTTTATTTTTATAATTAATATTTAATTTTTAATGTTGTTACGGGAGGTTTTTAGCTAAGCCATCTGGTCATACCTTTATTGAGTAGAGAAGATTACCGTGATACTGTAATTAAACTTAAGATATGGATGTCTTTTAGGCCAGTAGGTCACCCTTTAATTTAATTTGGTTTAATTGTTAGGTAAAACGCTTTTATCTAAGACATTTTAATAATAAATGCACACCTTTATCACATTAAGTAAATATCGGATTACAATTAAAGGATGAGCAACGTAACACAAGGCTTAATTAATGCTGAATCTCACCATAAAACAAAAAATCATCTTTGGTTTTACTACGATTGGATTATTATTATTAACGGCAAGTAGCTTTTTTTACTATTCATTAAGTAAAATTTCTGACGCCAATAATAATGTTGAAACATTAGCCGTTCCTGTGCAAAAACAAAGTGGCACGTTACAAGTTCAATTGCTGAAAATGATGAAGCAAGCGGCTGTCGCTTATACACAATCCGATGCTAATGAGTTACAGGAAAGTTTAGAGCAGTTTAATCATCTACAAAAAGATTACCAAGCAACTGTTCAGCTATTACGCCTGAAAGTGACTAAGCAAGCAAAAATGCAATCGGCTCTTGAAGAAGCACAAGTCCAATATCAACAATACTCAACCGATATTCAAGCAATGTTCTCAGCTAAAATAGGGCATCAGCAAGCAAAAAGAGACTTCCAAGCTGACTATAAAACTTTTGAAAATGCGCGTTATCAAGCAAGCACCTATATGCTTGATTTAGAAATTATTGAAGCGACGGGTCAGGAGAAGTTACTTGATGAAGTTATTGGTACAGGTACGCGCATTGATGACTCACTTTTTAGCTTAAAAAACACTATGTCAGGGCTTGACCGAATAGAATCAACAGACTTAGTGACTAAACACCAAGATGATATGATTTTTTTAATCAATAATATTGAAACTAATTTTGCTTATTTAGTCCAGCAAGCTGAGCCACTTAATGCTAATGAACTGTTAAATGACTTTAAGCAGAACTTGACGCTGATGCAAGAATCAATTCAACAACCAGGTCGTTTATACCAACTACAACTACAAACAATTAATCTACAATATCAAGCAAAAGAAGCTTATCTTTCTGCAACCCAATCTTATAATTTAAGCTATGCCAAGCTAGATGAATTAGTTTTATTAGCGAATAAACGTTTTGCTCATTTTCAAAACAATGCCCAAGAAGAAATTGAAAGAGGAAAAACTTTAGCCATCGTTTTAGCGTTAATATTTATTGTTATGGCGAGCTTTATTACTTATGTCACAACTAAAGCCATGATTGGTCCATTACGGGCAGTAAACAAAGCCTTGGCATTAATCGCTAGTGGTAACTTGTCAAAGCGCATGGAAAAACGCAGTGATGATGAGTTTGGCGGGCTGATTACTAATATTAATAAGTTATCTGATGATCTAACTCAATTACTTAACGCCATTAATAAAGACGCCCATTCGCTTGATGAATCTGCGGCGTTAACCAATCAACAAAGTTTGTTTATATCAGAATCCGCCAGTCAACAAATTACCCGTATTGATAATGCCAAACAGCTTGCTGAACAAATGTTTGCTAGTTCAAGTATGGTAAAAGATGAAGCAGTGACTACCGCTTCCCATGTCACTGAAGCATCACAACGCAGCCAAGACATTAATAATATTGCTAACGATAACAGCCAGCGTATTAAGCAATTATCAACTCGACTGGGTGAATCAGTGGAAGTCATGGAATTACTTAGCCAGCATAGTCGCAGCATAGGTAGTATTTTAGATACCATTGGTGGTATTGCTGAGCAGACTAACTTACTTGCTTTAAACGCGGCTATTGAAGCAGCAAGAGCCGGAGAGCAAGGTCGTGGCTTTTCAGTGGTTGCTGATGAGGTAAGATCATTAGCTTCTCGCACTCAGGCGTCCACCGCTGAAATACAAGTGATGATTAATAATTTACAAAAAGATACTACTATTGCGGTCAAGGCGATTTCTGAAGGCCAAACACAAGCCAGTGAATGTGTGGCTCAAAGTCAGCAATTAAGCCATGCTATTAACCAAATTGAGGACACCTTAAAAGCAATTGACTCGATGAGCAAAAGTATTACTACTGCAGCACAAGAGCAGTTGGTTTATAGTGAGCAAATAGAACAAACAATGAATGAAACGGCTGATGCGGCAAATAAGAATGCTATGGAAGCGAGTAATATGCACAAAAGAAGTGAAGATGTCAGTACTTTAGCGCATTCTCTAACCAGCTCAGTAGAGCGTTTTACACTTTAAGCGGCGGATTTATTAGCGCTAGTTAAAGTAGTGTCGAGCGTCATCATTAATAGCCAGAAGATGACGCCAACACAACTTTGTATGGTGTGGTTAACGCCACTTAATTCATGGTAACAAACTCTTCTGCACTTGTTGGATGTATCGCAATAGTGTTATCAAAGTCGGCTTTAGTTGCGCCCATTTTCATGGCAACCGCAAACCCTTGCAACAATTCATCACTACCAAAGCCAATACTGTGAATGCCAACAATTTTTTCTTCTTTACCAACACAAATAAGTTTCATACGCGTAGGATCACGATAATCTTCAGTCATCGCCTGATACAAAGCAGTGAACTGTGAATTGTAAACCTTAACCTCTTCTACGCCGTATTCGTCAAGCGCTTCTTTTTCAGATAGGCCAACCGTACCAATAACTGGGTGACTAAACACAACCGTGGCAATATTTGAATAGTCTAAATGCTCGTCAGGTTTATTATTAAATAAACGTTCACATAAGCGACGACCTGCGGCAACAGCGACCGGTGTTAATTGTGCACGACCAGTATTGTCACCGACTGCATAGATACCTTTAACATTCGTATTTTGGTATTTGTCTGTTGAAATAAAGCCTTGTTCGTTCATTGCGACGCCAGCCAACTCAAGATTAATTTTATCTGTTGCTGGCTCTCGCCCTATTGCCCAAATTAAAGAGTCAACAGGCCCAACAGACTTACCATTTTCCAAATGGATGGTCAGTTGACCATTATCGTGTTTTTCAACATGACTGGGTGTACTGTGGGTATGCAGTGTTGGACCATGTTTTGCCATTTGTTCGACTAACGTGTCACTGAGCATATCGTCAAAACCACGTAGTGGCTTTTCTTTACGCACTAATAAATGTGAGGTGGTGCCTAAAGCATGAAATACGCCAGCAAGTTCTACGGCAATATAACCTGCCCCAACAACCGCAACACTTTTAGGTTGTTCTGTTAATGCGAAAAAGCCGTCAGAATCGATACCATGCTCTGCACCTTCAATACTTGGAATGCTCGGACGACCACCGGTAGCAATAACAATATGGTCAGCGGTAATTTGTTCGCCATTAACTTCGACAGTGTTTTTATTGATAAATTTGGCAAAACCATCAATGACAGTAACACCGTTACTGGCAAAACCACGAGCATAGGCTGCATGAATGCGCTCTATATAAGCTTCCCTGTTTTTAACTAACGTGCTCCAATTAAAACCTTGTAACGGCGCATTAAAACCGTAATCAGCAGAGTAGTGTAACGCATCGGCAATTTGCCCGGCATACCACATGGCTTTTTTCGGCACACAACCCACATTGACACACGTGCCACCAATTTGCTTAGCTTCTATTACTGCTGCTTTTTTACCGAGCTTTGCTGCGCGATTTGCAGAAGCAATACCGCCACTTCCTGCGCCAATGGCAAGAAAGTCAAAATGTTGAGTCATGTTATTATTCCTAAAAAAATGTATGAGTTATATATGTGGCTAAACAAGCGTTATTCAAGCCAATTAGCTATTCTGGCTTATTCACTTTTATCGCGATAATGTCATCATGCAAAAATTGTTCAATTTTCGCAGCTCCAACTGGCTTACTATAAAGGTAGCCTTGGATAAGGTGACAGTGTTTTTCACCTAAAAATTTCAGTTGTATTTCATTTTCTACACCTTCGGCAATACAAATCATTTTCAAGTTTTTTGCCAAGACTAACGTCGCAGCAACAATCGCTTCATCAGCAGAGTTAATGCCAATGCCAGAAATAAAGCTCCGGTCAATTTTTAATATTTTTAAAGGTAGCTTCTTTAAATAAGACAAGGATGAGTAACCGGTACCAAAATCATCTAAAGCAAGTACCACACCTAATTTATCAAGCGCGGTCATAGTTGCAATAGCTTTATCAGGATCAGAAATAAGCATGCTTTCAGTGACTTCAAACTTAAGCGCTTCTGGAGGTAAATCATGTTCTTGTAAAATATTTTTTAAATAATGAATTAAATTGTCTTCAAGAAAGTGCTGAACAGACAAATTAATTGATAAATAGATATCAGGGCGAATTGCCCGCCATTTTTTCAAATCTATTACACCACGTAAAATAGCCGCTTCAGTCATAGGTATAATCAAACCTAGATCTTCTGAAAGTGGAATAAAATTATCGGGTGGAATTAACTTGTCGCCACTTTGCCAGCGTAATAATAATTCGGCGCCAACGGCCTTACCTTTATATGAGTCAACAATAGGCTGATAATAATTAATAAATTCGCTGTTTTCAAAAGCCAACTTAAGCGTTGATTCAGCAAGTAACCGCTCACTTGCTTCAACATTCATACGGGGTGTATAAAATTGAAAGGTATTACGGCCAAGTTGCTTAGAATGATACATAGCGACATCGGCGTGACGAAGCAACTCATCACTATCTTTGGCATCTTCGGGGAAAAGTGCAATACCTATACTAGCACCAACACTGATGGTATTGCCGTTTAATAGCACCGGCTCGCCAACGGCAGTAATCACCTTCTGTGCAACTCGACCCAGCTGACCATGGCCGCGAAAAGACTCTAGCAGAACAACGAATTCATCACCGCCAATGCGAGCAACGGTATCATCAACCCTCAGAACTGCTTTTAAACGCCTGGTGACTTCTTGTAAGAGCAAATCGCCACAGTCATGACCCAATGAATCATTAACTTGTTTAAACCTGTCTAGATCAATAAAAAACAAAGCAATGGATTGTGACATGCGGGCAGAATAGTCCATTGCATGTTTTATTCTGTCGAGCAATAATGAACGATTAGGTAAATCCGTTAAATGGTCATAATTGGCTAAATAACGCAGCTCTTTTTCTGCATGCTTTTGCGCGGTTATATCGGTAAAAATACAAACAAAATAAATACTATTCGTTGACTCATTAAGGCTGGCACTGACCGTTAAAATAACATGGAATTCTTCACCAGCCTTTGTTGTTATTAGCTCTTCACCTCGCCAATCATCCCCAGCCTTTAAATGAGAAAATAAGGTCTTATAAAACTCAAAGCGATCGTTGGTTAATCCAAATAATTTCGCATCGAAAGCGAACTCTTCATCTTGCCAAGCAAAAACCTCACGCAAGGACTCATTCGCGATGACCCGACTAAAGTTGTCACTAATAATTAAGACCCAATCTTTGGTTTTCTTAAAAGCTTCACCATAGAAGTGAGCACGTTCGGCGTCGGCTAACGACTGGGTAATATTTGTATACGCGCCGGTAATTCTGGTTGGCTTGCCTTTAGTGTCAGTTGCCACAATTTTTCCAAGGTCTTTAAACCACAACCAATGACCATTGGATTTTTTCATTCGGTAACTGCATGAAAAGCTTACCTTAACATCAGCCGCACCCAAAAACTGTAACCATCGTGAATGAAACAATTCACGTTCATCTTTGTGAATTAACGACAAATGCTCATTAAAGCTATAAGAATATTTAAGGTCACTATAACCTAATTCTTCAGAGGCTCGTTTAGCGAACATTAAGTTATTATCGCTTTGCCAATCCCACACTTCACTATTACTACCAGTTAAGGCTAGCTGCAATCTATTTTCTCGGTATTTTACCTCTTCATGTGCGGCAAGTAATAAACGCGTATTTTGTTGGCGCTTTGCATACCACAGCATAAATAAAGTCAACAAGAGCACAATATAAACTAAGTAAGCTAGCGGCGAAGACCAAAGAGCATATTTCACCACGAAGTTAATAACAAAAGCTTCAGAATATTTTTTAGTTTCAGCTGATTGGATACGCACTACCAGCGAATGCTCCCCTGAAGGTAAGCTCGGAAAAGTAATGTGATTTTCAGTGGTTAATGGATAACTTATGTTATCAGCACCTTGTAACTTGTATTCAAACAGGAAATTATTCGTGTTGTTGTAAGATAATGGCGAGAAGTCAATACGAATACCGACATCATCATAGTTTAACTGAACGGTATCACCATTACTCAGCACAAAAGGCAAAGCTAAATCACGTGATAACACGTTAATATTAGTGGCATGTACACTCAGTTGCTCATCATCTTGTTTTGTCTTTAAAACCAGAGGGTCAAAAATGGTTAAGCCGTTCATGGCACCATAGGCAAATGTGTGATTATACATTTCGTAGAAAGCACCACTATTGAACTCTTTACCCACTAAACCATCACTGATACCAAAATTACGAAGATGGTGTGTTTCAGCGTTTAGCATATAAATACCGTTATGGCTGGAAAACCAAAGATCACCTTCAGGGTCTACCATTAAACCGTAAATATTGAGTCCCACATTGGAATTATTTTTGTCATATACATATTTTTTTTCAAACGTTTTACTGTCTAAACCGACCAGTTCTTTACCAGCAAAACTAAACCATAGCAGGCCTTTTTTATCAAAAGCCACATTTTCTATAGATATCCATTCACTTTCTTTAATCTTAGGATTTTGATAAATCATGGTACTTGTTCGTGTTTCAAGATCAAAAAACCATAATGAATTATTGGTAGAAAAAAGCATTTTATCACTATTAGGTAAATAGCCGAGTAAAGTAAAAACCTTATCTTCCGCAATGCTCGCAGTCATTTCATCAAGTGGGTCAATAGCGCCCGTTGTTAATGAAATGCGATTGACACCTTTTTCCGTAATACTCCACAACGTATTATAACGATCATAAAAGAAATCATACTGACCTAACGCAAGCAGCTCTTTTACTTTAACGTCATACGGAATATCAATAATTTTTTTGAGCGCTATATCAAATAACACCACCCCTTTACCGGTAGAAAGCCATAAGCGTTGCTCCAAATCTTCATAAAGATGATCTATGTTCCCACGATGATAAATCGTTTTAGGGGTCTCGGTTGTTAAATAGTGCAACATGGTATCGTGACGCGTATCGAGTAAATTAAGACCATTTTGAGTGCCTATCCATAACTGTTCAGGGTCACTCCTTTTCGCCGTAATAGACCAAACAAGGTTGTCTGTTAAACTTTTTTCACTGTCTTTTTTATAACGATAGTTGGTTACTAAGCTCAGTTTAGGATTCCATTTATAAAGACCGGTAGCCTGAGAGCCCAACCAAAACACCCCTTGTTTGTCTTTCATAATAGCAACTACATCACTGCTTTTAATATGGTCAAAAAACTCATTAAACGAAAAAAGAAATTCTGTGGTGTCTGTTTTTGTATCAATAGCAGAAAACCCTAAATGACTGCCTTGATATACGTTATCGCCATCGTCATAAAACTGCCAACTTGAAACACCGTCAGTTACCATTTTGTAAGTGGGTAATTGAAGATCACCCACTAAATAATTGTTAATTTTACTAACCGGCAAGCTATAAACACCATTGTCTGTACCCAAATACAAATGATTATTCGCACTTACATGCAAGTTAAATACTTTATTCGCCCCTACCGCACTAAAGCTGTCTGAGCTAATTTCAGTCGCGGTAATGGCAGGTAATTTTTTCCATTTTTTAGTGTCAACATTTAAGGCAAAAGTGCCAATACGTGTCGCAATATATAAAATATTTTGATGTAACAATATTTCATAAATATTATTAACCGCAGGAAGCTCATTTGATAAATCTAATAGACGCGTACTTTTTTGAGATATTTTGTTATACACGATGATAGTTTTTGCACTGGCAATAAAAAAGTCATTATTGTTGCCCTCGACCATATCCGCTATATAATAATCTTTATTTAGCGGATCTGTTTGTAGAATTTTTTGGTAGGTATCTGTTTTTTTATTGTAAGTAATTAGCCCTTTATCAACGATGTTGATCCAAAGTAATTTGTCCTTATCTTGAATAATCCGGTACGTTTCATAATTTTCAAAATCATTATCTGGCCCAGGTAAACTGCGAAAATTATAACCGTCATACATATTCAAACCATTTTCAGTGCCAACCCAAATAAAACCTTCATCATCTTGAAAAATAGTTTTAACCGAGCCTTGAGACAAGCCATGCTCAACTGACAAGTTTTCTAAATATAAATTATTCACCTCTGCTTGTGCAGTATTTGTGAAAAGCATAGCGCACAGTAAAAAAAGTGAATATAAGGAATTCACAGAAAAAAAACGAAACATAACACCTCGAGAAACTCATGACGAAGACAAATCATATATTTTTAGTATAAGTAAAATACAATTAAAATAAATATTTATCCGAACTAAAAGGGTAAATAAAGAGCCTAATTAACAATAACAAACAACGTATTAACATAGACAGTAGCATTTATTTTTTTAAGGTGATCAATTTTAAGTAAAATAGATTGAAAACAAAAAGCGCTACACCTTGAATCTTTCCCATTAAGGTCTTACATCTACATCATCATTTAATAAAGAATACCGCATTATGAGCAATCCATTATTAACAGTTTCAGATTTACCCCAGTTTTCTCAAATAAAGCCTGAACATATCAAGCCTGCTGTTGAGCATGCGATAGCAGAATGCAAAAAAGTGATTGCAGCAGTGCTTGAAGAAAAAACATTTACCTGGGCAAACTTAGTTATGCCTACGGACGAAGCTGACGATACGTTAAGTAAGCTGTGGTCGCCGGTATCCCACATGAATTCGGTGGTTAATAGTGACAAACTACGTGACGCATACGAGTCATGTTTACCACTGTTATCTGAATACAGTACTTTTGTGGGCCAGCATCAAGGGTTATATCAAGCCTACCAACAATTTGCCAACAGTGATGAATATTCACAATTAAGTATTCCTCAAAAGAAAGTCATTGAGAATGCCTTACGTGATTTTAAATTGTCGGGCATCGCATTAAACGATAATGATAAAAAACGATACGGTGAAATCGTTACTCGTTTATCGGAGTTAAGCTCAACATTTGGCAATAATGTACTCGATGCTACGCACGCTTATAGCGTTAATATTACCGATAAAAGTGAACTTACTGGCTTACCTGACAGCGCTATAGAAGCCGCAGCAGAACTAGCAAAAGAACAAGAAAAACAAGGCTGGCTATTCACCTTAGATATCCCTAGTTATTTACCCGTAATGACTTATTGTAGCAATGCGACATTACGTGAACAGCTCTATCGTGGCTTTGTTACTCGCGCTTCAGACCAAGGTCCCAATGCCGGAAAATTCGATAACAGCGACATCATGAACGAGCTATTACTACTTCGTCATGAATTAGCACAGCTATTGGGCTTTAATAACTTTGCTGAGAAATCAATTGCTACCAAAATGGCATCATCAACCTCTGAGGTTTTAGACTTTCTAGAAAACCTAGCGGTAAAATCGAAGGTTCAAGGTCAACAAGACTTAGATGAAGTTAAAGCTTTCGCTGAAAAAGAATTTAACCAAACAGACTTACAAGCTTGGGATCTGCCCTACTATAGTGAAAAATTAAAGCAAAGCCGTTATGCTATTTCAGACGAAGAATGTCGCCCTTATTTTCCAGAAGAAAAAGTTGTAGCTGGCTTATTTGAAGTTGTTCATCGTTTATTTGGCATGACAATTAACCAAGTAGCTAACATCGACACTTGGCACAAAGATGTGAAGTTTTATCAAGTATACGATCGCGATAATAATTTGCGTGGCCGCTTTTATTTAGATTTATACGCCCGCGCCCACAAACGTGGTGGCGCATGGATGGACGATTGTAAAAGTCGTCGTGAATTAGCCAATGGTGATATTCAATACCCTGTTGCCTACCTAACCTGTAATTTTAATAAGCCTATTGGTGATAAGCCTGCGCTATTTACCCATGACGAAGTGGTTACTTTATTTCACGAATTTGGCCATGGTATTCACCATATGCTGACACAAATCAACACCAGTGGCGTTTCAGGTATCGATGGTGTGCCGTGGGATGCAGTAGAGTTGCCTAGCCAATTTTTAGAAAATTGGTGTTGGCAGCCAGAGGCATTAGCCTTTATCTCAGGACACTACCAAACGGGTGAACCACTACCGCAAGCTATGCTTGATAAAATGTTAGCGGCAAAGAATTACCAATCTGCGATGCAAATGTTACGTCAATTAGAATTCAGTATTTTTGATTTTAAAATGCATAAAGATTACCAACCTGCACAAGATAACTCTGGGTATATTCAGCAAACATTAAATCAAGTGCGTGAAGAATATTCAGTATTGAAAGCCGCCGACTTTAATCGCTTTCAACATGGTTTTGGTCATATTTTTGGTGGCGGTTATTCAGCCGGTTACTATAGTTACAAATGGGCAGAAGTATTATCTGCAGATGCCTTTAGTCGTTTTGAGGAAGAAGGCATTTTTAACCCGAAAGTGGGTAATGATTTCTTAACTAATATATTAGAAAAAGGCGGGTCTCAAGAACCCAGTGTCTTATTTAAAGCCTTTCGTGGCCGTGAGCCTGAGATTGATGCTTTACTCAGACATTGTGGTATTGAAGGATAATGAGTGGCCCTAAATAATGGAAAAATTTGACTCACTTTATCAACGCGCCGCCGAACGTAAAGGTGGTGCGGCTATACTCAACCTCTTATTAGGTGATAACCAACAAGATCATTTAGTTGCCAAGTTAGGAGACGATAGAATTTTATCGGCCTTTAGCAAAAAGATCTTTCAAAGTGGTTTTGTCTGGCGTGTAGTAGAAAATAAATGGCCAAACTTTGAAGAAATGTTTTTTAATTTTGATCTCGCTAAAGTCTTAATGATGCCTGAGGAAATGCAAGAACGTAAAGCGGCAGATGCGCGAATTATTCGCAACTTTAATAAAGTAAAAACTATTCAAGCTAATGCCCATATGATGTTTGATGAAATACATAGCGATAATAGCCAGCACGATAGTTTTGCTAAATTTATTGCGGCATGGCCAAGCAATGACATGATAGGTTTATGGGATTACTTAAAGAAAAAAGGTCAACGTTTAGGGGGCAATACTGGCCCCTACGCTTTACGTGCTATCGGTAAAGATACCTTTTTACTTACCCGTGACATTGAAGCCTATTTCCGTGCCAATAAAATTATTGACGGCGGACTGCAAAGTAAAAAAAGCTTAGTTGCCATTCAAAATGCTTTTAATCAATGGCAAAGTGAAAGTGACTTATCACTGAGTCAACTCAGCCGCTTAGTTGCCTATGCAACCGGCGATAACAATGTTCAAGTAGAGTTTGATTAATGGATATGTCTAGAATAGCGGTTGGGTACCTTGATAAAACCGATGTTGATTTAGCTAAAAAAATTGCTAAAAAATGGCAATTAGCCTATATCGGTGACAGCGCTTCAGTTACTAAGCATCCAAACTTACTGTTTTTATTACAAGTCAACTTTCAAGAATTAGAACTGATCAAGCTTGATGAGCCTAAACTCGGTGGTATTAAAGTAGACTTTGTTGATGGCGCGGTTGCCCACCGACGAAAATTTGGTGGTGGACGCGGCCAAGATATAGCTAAAGCGATTGGACTAAAACATGGTTTTACTCCACATGTACTAGACGCTACCGCAGGCTTAGGACGAGACTCTTTTGTATTGGCTACCTTAGGTTGTACAGTAACCATGAAAGAACGTATGCCTATTGTCGCAGCACTGCTAGAAAATGGCTTAGAGCGCGCTAAATTGAACAGTGAGGTCAGTGATATTGCCAGTCGTATGTCACTAGTTCATGCGGCAACGATTGAAGAGTTGTCATTCACTCAACAACCTGATGTTATTTATCTCGACCCTATGTATCCACATCGTGAAAAATCGGCCGCAGTGAAAAAAGAAATGCGCGTATTCCAATCACTCGTCGGTGAAGACTTAGATGCGGATGATTTGCTTGAACCGGCATTGAAATTAGCAAAGTACCGTGTTGTGGTTAAACGTCCAAGCTATGCGCCACCATTAAATAACAAATCGCCTTCAACCAGTATAAAAATGAAAAAAAATCGTTTTGATGTTTATGTCAACCAAGCGATCCCAAAAAATAATTAGCGATACTCGTTTACAACGTACTCCCTATCTAGTGCTGAAAATCTTTCAAAATGGTATGGGCTAAAATTGTAAACGAACTTCCTTCCAAGCCCATCCAAGTAATTACCTACACGGTTTACCCTTTCGTTCAATCTATAGATCTATAGTTTATGATTTCTCAGTGTAAAATCAGTTAGAAAAACAATCATAATTTCTGATATTCAACCAACACTCTAAATGAGCACTCTGTCCACATTGTTGAGGATAGTGGTTGGCTTTCTTTAAGTCAGCAGTCGCTAGTTGCTGACATTTTTTAATATATTTTAGAACTTCATAGTGAACACTTTTTAACTTTCTGGCCTTATGATCGGTTAATATCAGTTTATTTAAAAGTCGACCGTTTTAACATCACCTTTGATAATGCCTACTGTAGCTACATTTCCAACAGGAGAAGGTATGGTTAAGGCGTTATATTGAATGTTGTCATCGATATTTGTACCACACATTAGTGCAACAGTGTAACTTCCTGTTGGAACAAACCCTATGCTGTAAGTTCCATCTACGGCTACTAGTGTTGAAATAAGTGGTGCCGTCGCTGTCGGTGCATCACCGACGAAAGTTTCATCATCTGCATCATAACTATCACCTAATTCGGTTGGTTCACCTTCATATAGATAAACGATACAGCTACCTAAATTAGTATTATCAGCAGAAACATTACCCTTCAATGTTCCATATTCGCTAACAATGTGAACGCCATGAGGTTTAATAATAAAACCATTTTTTGTGGGTGCATTACCGCGCATCACTAATGACTCGCGTAAACTAAATTCAATAGTATAAGCTGGGGTATCGCCGACTTGGATAGAAGTTGACGCAATTTCAAAATCTCCTAAACGTAGTCTAGAGCTAGGGACTTTAATAGAGTATTCGGTCGCATCATTTTCAAGCAGTACATATGAGCCGGCATCGACTACCAGTAATTCCATCGAATAGGTGCCTGGGGCCATAGTTACACCTTGAGCTTCATCAACAATTTTAAGTTGGTCTGTACCCTGAAAATCAAGTAAGTTAACTTTAATGGTTTCTACAATTTCATTATTGTCATTAGTAAATTCAGTAATGACTGTAGTCTCTGTCCCTGAAATAGTAATTTCATCTATTTCAATAAAGACTGAATCCGCCTCATCAATAGGTGCATCACTAATCCCTAAAGAAAATTTTGCTTGCTCAGAGGGTTGTGGTGATGAATTATCACTGCCCCCACAAGCGGAAATTGCCAATATAATAGGGGTGAATAAAAATGGAATTGTAAAGTTTTTGTTAAACATAATATTTACCTTTATTGCTACTTTAGTTAATTAAATTAATAAGTCTAAGGTAAAGTCATACTATGCAAAGCTGGTGCTTTGTTGTTTCATTAATATATTAACAAAACTCACTGATAGACTTTTTCTATAGAAAAAATGAAATCGATTATAGATTCAATTTCACGATTGTCTTTTGACAATTTATCAATTACCAAGTGATTATAATGTAATCACTTACAACATGATAGATATAGTGTTACCAACAAAAATTAATGGCCCTATGCCGTTTACTAGATACTCGAAAGGTAAAACTCATATTACATGGCAACAGTGTAAACGACGTGGTTATTTTATAAATTAATGATGAAACACATATACAAAGACAAGTGCTGGAAGTTGTGGGATTTTTAAATCTAACATATAGTTGTTTATACTTACCTAAAAGTATTATCTTACTTTTATTGTTCAGAGCTAATAAGTAGTGGTATTAATTTGAAATATACTCAACCTAAAAAAAGTTACTTTAATGTAATCAATTTTATAGTTGCTGTTATTTTAATATGTCCAATGATTAGTTATGCAAAATTTAACAAAATAACACTCGATCAAATTACGGTTAAGGACGGGTTATCCCAAGTATCTATTAATAGCATTAGTCAGGATGATGATGGGTTTCTTTGGATATCAACAGAGTCTGGCCTTGAACTATATGACGGATATACCTTCACTAAAATAGAAGGACCTGATAACGATTTTTCACAATATAGTGCAGGAAAAACAGTCCAATCAGCGAATGGATTAATGTGGTTACACCTCTATGGTAAAGGTTTGTATAGCTTTAATAAAAGCACTAATGAGTTTGACCTACTCTTAAATAACAATCAATTAGAGTCTGATGATTGGGTTATGGATTACTTGCCACAAAAAGATGGAACCGTTTGGCTTGCGACAAGTAAATACATAGCGACTATTGATGTTAAAACTAAAGTTTATAAACAAATTGTTAACTTAAAAAAGTATCTAGGTGATTCTGCAATATATCAAATCATTTTACATAACAACTATCTATATATAGCCAGTAAAGAAGGCACTATTGTTTATCAATTATCAACAGGCCAAGTAGCTAAATTACCTCAAATCACCAAGATAACTGCGCAAAGTGCTGATCTAAAACCTATACAAGCAAATAAAATTTATACCTTAAGTATTCTTAATCAGACCTTGTTTTTGGGAACAAACGATGGTGTTTACTCATTAAATATTCAACAAATCGACTCGCTTTTTGCAATGGGAGAAGATAATGAATTACCGCAGTATCAAACTATTTTTAAACATCTATCGGTCTGGGATTTTTTTATAGAAAAGGAACTATTAATTATTGGTGCTGCGGATGGGCTGTATCGATATAACGCTGTTACGCAGCAAGGACAATTTTTATTCAGCTTTGATGAATATGCTCCCTCTTTTGCGAATAATACGGTTAAGTCATTAATTGTCGACCAAGATGGCTACTACTGGCTAGTGAGTAATAGCCAAGGTTTGTTAAAATGGAATCCTAACTTAGGCTTAGTTGAGAATTATAATTATTACAAAGGTCGTGACAACAGCTTAACCAGTAATAATGTTACGGGCATTTTGCCTGATAAAAACGATGATAACTTATTCTGGATTTCAACCGATAATGGCTTAAATTTACTAAATAGAAACACCCAACACGTTGAACAATTCTTCGCCCTGAAAAACTCAAAGACGACATTTACCGCAAGCAATATAGTTTCATTACACTATGGTAGCAATAAAACTATTTGGTTAAATACTTCTGTAGGATTAAGACTTTTTGATATTAAAAGCAAAGCAATCATACCAATACCTTTTGAAGCAAGTTTTTTAGAAAAGCTAACTGTTGATTACCCCGTTTATTTCACTACCGATAAATACCTTTGGTTCACTCAAACGGATCAACTACTTATGATTGATCAAGAATCTGGTCAATCAACTGATTTCAGTAAAGTAATGACTGATGCTGGCATTAAAGATATTTGGTTTTTTTTCAAATCACCAAATCAGGATAAAGAAATTTGGTTTAGTACAACAAAAGCATTATGGATGTTTAATACTCAGTATCAAACGTTTAAGAAAATATATGAACATATCAACATGAGCGAAACTGAGTGGTCTTTTATTGATAGTTTTGTAGTTGATGCTGAAAAATCTCTGCTATGGGTAGCCCATACATCAAAAGGTATTTATGGTATCTCCCTAGAAACACAGGAGGTTCTTCATACTTTCAACAATCAAAACAGTATTCTAGACAACAATCTATATGGTCTACAGCAGGACTCGCAAGGAGACCTTTGGATCTCAACTCATGATGGTATTTATTCGATTGATACACGCTCTTTTCATATCAGAAAATTTGGTATTCATCATGGCTTTTTAGGTATGGAATTTAATGGTGGCGCGCATGCAAAATCATCAACCGATGAATTGGTTTACGGTTCGGTGAATGGCGTTTCTTTTTTCGATCCTTTGGCCTTAAAAGAAAAAGGCCTGACCAAAAATAAAAATGTTTTTGTCACTAAAGTTGATTTACTTACACGGCATTTAGAAGATGCTTATATATTTAACTCAAATAAGGTAGTAGAACTTAAATATGACGATGTGGGCATTAGGGTTGATTTTACCACCTTTGATTTTTCAAAATCTAAAGACATAATGTTTGAGTATTCTTTAACAAGTAACAGCACGGTGAACTATCCTTCGACCTATGAAAATCATATTATTTTTCCAAGTTTAGAGTCAGGGAAGCATACTTTAGCTATTCGGGCTAAGTCGCCTATTACAGGCGATTATTCACCACTAACTTATATTAAATTTAACGTTTCTTATGCACCTTGGGCATCACCTACCGCCTATATTCTGTATTTTATTTTAGTTATCTCTGCATTCAGTTTTTGGATAAATAAAAGACGTAAACAACGTGATGCTCTGTTGGCTGCTCATGAACAAGTTGTCTTTAGAGAAAACCGTTTACAGCTAGCATTAAAAGGTAGTAACAGTGACGTATGGGATTGGCACGCTCAGACGAATAGTTTTTCTGCTAATCGTTTTAAACATAATGTAAGCCTAATAGAAAATGCCTATACCTTCCCTATAAAAGTATTTATCAATGATATTCATCCAGATGATAAAGCGACCTTTCTTGCTGCTTGGCAACAATTTATTGATAAAGCTGATGTTAATGTAACCTTTACTTTTACCTATAGACTAAAAGGCGAACATAATGAATGGCGATGGTATAAAGATTTAGGGAAAATTGTAGAAATTGATGATAATAAAAAGCCTATACGGGTTACGGGTTCCTATACCAATATCACTCAATCTAAGGCTGATGAAGAACGTGCCCAATATTACGGAGAAGCATTTAGACATACAAAAGATTGGGTATTAATTATTAATCAAGATTTCACCAAGGTGACTTCAAATCAAGCAATGAGGAATATATTTGGCTGGGAAGAAGAACAGCCATTTAATGACTCATTAATTGGTATAGACAGAAAAAAGATAAAATATTATAGCGATGTAGCATTAAGTTTAGGTGTAAATGATCATTGGCGTGGAGAAGAGCTTGTTACTTCTGCAGCAGGAGATAAATATAATGTACTGGTCAAAATTAATGTTGGTATAAATAGTAATAACAGTCTTCATTATATTATGGTGATGACCGATATTACCGCTCAAAAGCTCGCTGAAAGCGAACTACGCTATATGGCTAATTACGATCACTTAACGGGGCTACCTAATCGGAGTTTACTCATTGAGCGGATTGATCATGCAATAGAATTATCAGCAAGAAACAAAAATATTTTAGCGATATTTTTTATTGATTTAGACCGCTTCAAACAAGTCAATGATACGCTAGGTCATGATGTTGGTGATCGATTATTGAAAGTTATCACACAACGATTAACCAAAGTCTTTCGTCAAGAAGATACTCTGGCAAGACTTGGCGGTGATGAGTTTGTCGTATTGCTAGAAAGCTTTTCATCAATAGATAAGCTTTCACAAATTGCACAAAAAATTATCGATACCATTGAGCAACCGATAACACTACAAGATACTATGGTCTGTATTGGTTCAAGTATTGGTATTTCTATTTACCCTGAAGATGGCATGGATTCAGCTGAGCTTTTAAGAAATAGCGATATTGCAATGTACTGTGCGAAACAAAATGGTCGAAATATCTATCAATATTTTGAACCATCAATGACTGAAGCAGCAGCTAAACGACTTGCTCTTGAAGCAAATTTAAAGCAAGCCGTAAAACAGAAGCAATTTATCAATCATTACCAACCCATTGTTGATGCACATTATGGCAAAGCGGTTGGCGTAGAAATGTTAATGCGCTGGCCTACCGACAACGGCATGATTTCTCCCATGGAGTTTATTCCTTTAGCCGAAGATTTAAATCTTATTATTTCGATGACAGAAGTAGCGTTAAACACAGCATTACAAGACTTAATAGTATGGCGTAGCTTTCGAACTGATTTTTATTTATCCATTAATATTTCTGCTAGTCATTTTAGTAAAGGAGAACTTGTCACTTTTATTACGAGAATATTAAATGAGTTTGATTTACCTACCTCAGCAATAAAACTAGAAGTTACTGAATCTGCATTTATCTCTGAACCTGAAAAAGCGATTGAGAAAATGAATCAGCTAAAAGCTATAGGTATCAAGTTATCGCTTGATGATTTTGGCACCGGTTATTCGTCTCTATCTTACTTAAGATTACTCCCGTTAGATGTTATAAAAATTGACAGAAGCTTTATCTCTAACATTGGTGAAAACAACGCAGACGAAGCGATAATAGAGGCGACGATAAGCCTTGCACAAAAATTAGGCATGAGTTGTGTTGCTGAGGGTGCTGAAACCAAAGAACAAATTGACTTCCTGGTTTCTAGAAATTGTCATTACATTCAAGGGTATTTTTACAGTAAACCCGTATCCAGTGAACAAATTATTTCATTGTTAGAAATGAATAAACCTGAGTATATATCACCTAGGTGATTTTTTTAAACGTGATCTCTTGCGTTTAATAAAGCTGACACCCACTTTATTAGCAGATTTTCACGCATATGAGTACACCAGACGCTCCTCCTTTAACTACTTGATTGTAATCACATATATGGCTAACTGCTCAACTTTATGAGTAACTGCTTTTGTTTCTTTGATAAGTGTTCGAGTTGTTTTGTATAGTTTTCTTTTGATTTTTAGCTTTTTTTTGAAAAAATTTATGGCAAAAATCGTATATAACTCAGTGCGAAAGAATTCAATTTACCATAGGTTCTTCACTCTCCTATCATACGAAATTCATGTGTTTAAAAAGCTTTTCAGATTGTTTTTTTTACGAGTGGTAGAAAATAAATAGTCAAACTTTGAAGTGATTTTTTATCTGACAAAAATAATTATGTTGCTAGAAGAAATGCAAGAACGTAAAGCGGCTGATGTTCGAATTATTGGTAATTTCCACAAAGTACAAAAGCTTAACCGCCACTTAAATCGCCTTCAACCAGTATAAAAATGAAGAAGAATCGTTTTGATGTTTATGTGAATCAGGCAATTCCTAAAAACAATTAACCTTGTATCCCTCGTTTAAACAGTCGTTAAGATGAATAACGGACTACGCTGTATTTACGCAAGCCCTCGAAACGACTTTCACTGGGCTTGCGGTACATTTTAGCCTCTTGAGTTAAAATCAATCAGATCTAACCACAACACACTTCATACTTGTTCAGTAAACATTTGTCATAAAACCGCAACAAAGATCAGTAAGAATCGGCATTAATTTATCTGTGAATACCCTTCAAGGATTGACTATGCGAGTATCAAGTTTTTCACGACTGTCTGTTATTGCCATTAGTATTTTTGCCGTTATATTCGTTGCAACTATGTATCATGTTGGAACTTCTCTTACATCAAGTCGGGGCCAGTACGCTGAATATCATGCATTAAAAACGTTAACCACCGTTAAGTTTTATCGCACCATTGCAACCTATCTACAAACTGGTGATGCCAGCATGCTTAATGCAGCACAAGAGCAACTCAACGAAATAATTACACGATCAACAAGCTTAGATATTGGTAACTTAAGCCATAACATTACTGAAGAAGCGGGCAAACTTAATAAAAATATTGAAACAAAGTATCGTGCCATGGGTAAGTTAAGTGGTAACCCACTCGCTTTGCTTCGTAACAGCGAACAGAATATGGTAGCTATTACTCACTCGCTGATAAAATATGCCTCTGAAAGTGAGGCGCTAGACGAACAGCAACGCATAAATTATTTAGTGACAATCGGCACTATTGCTCGCGCATTAAACTATTTAATCAACACGCGTGAAAAGTTGTTCCTTAGCCAAAACATTAGCGATACCGGCTTTAAAAATGCATTACAAGAATTAGCACAACGGCATCAACAATTAACAAACTATCCTTTATTGGCTATTTTCCTTGAAAGCGACAGTAATACTGATGAAGATGACTTTTTTTCCAATGACGATGACAAAGAAGACATCAGTGAAGAAGCGATTGATGAACTCAATTCACTCATTAATCGTTATCAAAGTGAGTTTGAAAACACCCTAAACTCACAGAATCAGCGCACCGCTGGCTTAGCACTACTCAAGAAAAATGTTACTGCATTAGAAGATATTATTCTTATCGCTGAAACAGAAATACTAAAGAAACAACAAGTGTTGAATCAGCAACTTTATCGAATAGTTATTGGTTTGCTATCCTTTTTAATCTGTTTCTTAGTCGCCAATTACTGGTTGCAACGCAGTGTTATTTTAAATCCGTTACGTAAATTACGAAATGGTTTTGTTCAACTTGTTGAACAAGGAAAGGTTGATAACATTACTGATATTTCAGCGGAAACTGAGCTTGGAGAAATATCGTCCAGTTTTAATAAAATGGTCAACAAACTTGCACAAGATGATAAAGCAAAAGCACAACAGCTTGATTTGGTCGCCAAAGCATTAACAACCATGGAAAGCCAAGTTAAAAACATTTATCAATCGTCAAATAGTACCAGCACGCATGTGCAAGGTGCTCGTGAAATAATGGATGCACTTGGGCAAGCAACTGAAACAGTCAATGCTTTATCAGAACAAGTTGTTAATAACGCAAAAGCCACGCAACAGGCAATGGAAACAAGTCAAAGCCGAGTTGCACAAGTGCTCGCCGCAAGCGACTCAACCAGCATCGCGGCACAACAAAGTAAAAGCGCAATAACCTCACTCTTTCAATCTGTTGATAGTGTTACCTCTATTGTTGACGTTATTAGTGCCATTGCCGACCAAACTAACCTACTGGCTTTAAACGCGGCAATTGAAGCCGCAAGAGCGGGTGAACACGGCAGAGGTTTTTCTGTCGTTGCCGATGAAGTCAGGCAACTAGCCGGTAAAACTCAAGATTCACTTAAACAGATATCACAACGCTTAGACCAACTGCAAAGTGCCAGTAATTCAATTGAAAAAACAATTATTGATATAGAAACAGCATCCCTCAATCAAAAAACAATTGCTGACCAATTACAAGAAACTGCGTTAGAAGTGACCGGACAGGCTAAAATATCCGCCACGGTCGCACAAGACTCTCTGACGCAAATAACGCTGCAACGCCAACATTTTATCGCTTTTGAGCAAGCGATGAGTAATGTTGATGAAGAAGTGAGCAACTCTCAAAAGCTTGCTAATATCATTTCAATTGATGTGAATAACCATGTTAGCGATATTGGCTTAACGCTCGATAAAAGCGCATAACACTTAATCATGCTGCTAATTAATTTAACCGTTTTTAACGATAAATAGATGCATGTCGGTGCGCTATATCCTAAAATGAAACAAGTAATGATATTCATTTTAGGATAGTTTATGGCAAAGGCGCTTTGTAAGTGGAAAAAAAAAGACATAGAAAAAAGTCTTCACGAACTTGCTCGTATTGTTGATAAACCATGTTTTATTTGTAAAGACTGTGCGCGTTCTGCAAACAGCAAAGATTTTTTATGTAAAGCGATAATACTGCCTTTACCCCATCAACATAGTTAACGTTAAATGAGAAGAATTTTATGATTGAAGAAAATAAACCCATGCCTTCAGGCGAATTGTCACAGTTAAAAGACGGCAACATGATTACCCATAATACCGATGAGCTTTTTGCCAACAAAAAAGTGGTGCTATTTGCCGTTCCCGGTGCTTTCACCCCAACTTGTTCAGCCGCTCATTTACCCGGCTATGTGGTATCAGCGGATGAATTAAAAGCTAAAGGTGTCGATGCCATTATCTGTTTATCGGTAAATGATGCTTTTGTAATGAATGCGTGGGGCGAAGCACAAAATGCTGAAAATATTATGATGCTTGCTGATGGCGACGGCAGTTACACTAAAGCACTTGGTTTAAGTATGGAGACCGCAGGATTTGGTGGTTTACGTTCTCAGCGTTATGCTATGGTCATTGAAAACGGTACAGTAACAAATTTACATATTGAAAAGCCTAAAGAATTTGAAGTAAGTACCGCTGAATCTATTCTAAAAACACTATAGATGAGATGTAATGATAATGATTTGTGTTGTTTATCATATTGTTTTTTATGACTTTTAAATCTTACAAATCAAAAATGTTACACTTTATAGCTTGTGTCCCAGCCATAGAACAGGCAAAATTTACTGATATTTTTTAATGAGGTACCAACATGTTAAAACCTGAAATGGTCAAACAACTAAATAAACAGATCAACTTAGAGTTTTACTCTTCCAACTTGTACTTACAAATGAGTGCCTGGTGTGAAGAAAAAGGCTTTGAAGGTGCAGCAATATTTATGCGTAAACATGCAGCAGAAGAAATGGACCACATGACACGCTTATTTACTTATGTCAGTGAAACAGGGGCATTACCTATTATAGGTACCATAGATGCGCCGCCACACGAATATAAGTCATTAGCTGACGTTTTCGAAAAAACTTATGAACATGAATGTTCAATTACCGAACGTATCAATTCTTTAGCGCATCAAGCCTTTACTAACCAAGACTATTCAACGTTTAATTTCTTGCAATGGTATGTAGCTGAGCAACATGAAGAGGAGACTTTGTTTAAAAGTGTCTTAGATAAAATTAACTTAGTAGGTCAAGACGGCCATGCTTTATTTTTTGTTGATAAAGATTTAGCCGAAATGGCTAAAGTAGGTACTACAAGTATCATGACGGGCGCACCCGTTTAGTCACAATCAATAATATACCGCATAAAAAAGGCTTCTATATGAAGCCTTTTTAAATAATAACCTCTCATTATTCGTTAAAAAACATATCCTTCACCACGAAAAGTTTTAATCCGTGATTTGTCAGTGTTCACCAATAACTTTTTCCTGATGGTTGAAATATGCATATTAATACTTCGATTAGACTCGACCAGGCTACGCTTAAATATATGCTCAGCGATACTTTCACGGGTAACTAGTTGTGGAAAATCACTCATCAGCAACCACAATAAATTAAATTCTAATCCGGTCAGTGTAACCAACTGGTTGCAGCAATAAACTTCTCGACTACCCGGAAAAATTTCTACATCGGCGATTATAATTTTATCAGATACCAACATTATATTGTTTGATCAAACAAACTCACTTTATAACCAGTAGGAGCAGTATCATCAACTTCAACAACCATAAATTGTTCTTTCGATTCTTCATCTAGGATGAGTTCAAAAGCATTTAAGATGATCTCACTGCTGTTGTCTTGAGCAACCACATAAACTTGGTAGGTATTATTTTTTAAATACACGAGTTCGCTGTTGGCAAAGCTAACGGCTGTTTTATAAAAAGCACTTTCAATGGTTTCATCACTTCGGACAAAATAAATAGTAAACGCACCAAATTCAGTACTGTCGACAAGATTAACCATTTTAATTTCATGATCATAAATACTCGTTCTACTACTATTGCTAACGACTAACGAATGCACATCTAGCTGTATCTCATCAATATTACCATCACCGTCTTCATCAACATCACCATCTCCATCGTCATCGACGGCCACTTCATCAATATAAAAGAAAGCGGTTTTATGGCTATTTTCTCCTAAAGAAAGTAAATGGTTTTTCAACAATAGTTCATTTCCATCACCGACGACCAAATCGACACTGTAGTCTCCTTTAACAAGTTCAATCGGCTGACTTAGCTCACCTAGCGATAAGGCTTCAATTTCTGGCGAGTCGTCTACACCATTTAAATATAAGGAAAATTCACCTTGATAATCAGGTAGTAAATCATGCTTACCAATCGCATTGTACGCATTAAGTTTTGCTTCTGAGTCGGTATTAATAAATGATTCTATGAGTGAATTAGACATTTTATCAAGCATATATGGTGAGCTTCCCACGCCATTATTTTCGCGTATTGCGATGATATATTGGCTACTGTATGAAAAGCTTATATCATTCGATTGAAACAAAATTTCAGTGCTTCCTGGTGTCGTGATATAAAAAATATAATCATCTTGGTCAAATTTTTGATTAACCGATAATTCTTGATAACTATAGCTGCCAATAAAGTTAGCTTCATTGAAGGTTTCATCTGCTTTAGATAAATAGACATCGATACCTTCGCTATCGTCATGCATGTTCAGCACTCTAAAATTGAAGCGATCGTAGGTATCATCATCTTCATCATCAATAATATCTATATCGTAAGTGGTCACTGAAGGCGCTAAAATATCTTCTCCGATAACAATCAATTGAATCGCATCATTGTTAATTTTTATACTATCGGTATAAACGACCGTTAAGTCGCTACTGTCTGTGCTATCGCCATCTTGCCACGCCAGCTCATAGAAGTAAGAGCCATTGTCTACAATGTTTGCGTTTGATGCACTGCCATAAGGGACACCGTTATAAGTAAACTCAATTTCATCGTCACTTGTCGAAAAATCTTCATCTATCGTTAAATAGATCGCAGGAGAATTCTTCGTGGTGTTGTAGAGCTTCACATAACCTTCTGCATTAGAGTCACTATCAGACCCACCGCAGGCTGAAAGACTTAATATTACCGTCGTTACCATTAAAAACTTTATTCTTTTAATGCAAAGTATGTACTTTTTAGTATTCATTGACTCACCTAACTCTTTATTGTTGTCTGCGCTTTATTAGCCGTTTAAATATTGCCAATGAAATTTTGGCAGTTTCAATGGCAATAGAGTCACGTGCTGCTGATTAGTTCTGACATTTACACAATCTTTGCATTTCTTTATCTTGGCGGCTTTTTGTTTAAACAACATCTCGTGTAATAACACGACTATTCAAGATATAATGATTTATAAGAAATAAAGTAAACTTAAAATCATAGGAAAATGCTTTGCAAATTGACGTGTTAGTTATTGGTGCCGGTGCTGCAGGATTGATGTGTGCCGCAACAGCTGGTTATAGAGGCAAAAAAGTCGTTGTCGTCGATATGGGCAAGAAACCAGGCCGTAAAATACTGATCAGTGGTGGCGGACGCTGTAATTTCACTAATGAAGATGCCGGTGCTGAACACTATATTTGCCAAAATCCTCACTTCATAAAATCAGCATTAAGTCGTTATTCAGCACAAGACTTCATTGAACTTGTTGAACGCCATGGCGTAAATTATCATCATAAAACATTAGGGCAGTTATTTTGTGATGACAGTGCAAAAGATATTGTTGACGTTTTGATGACCGAATGTGATTGGGCAGGCGTTGAAGTTAAAATGCGTAATGAAGTACTTTCAGTCACTAAAACTGACAGTGGTTACCAAGTCCAAACAACAGAAGCGAGTTATAGCTGTAAATCATTAGTGGTCGCCTCTGGTGGCTTAACAATGCCGAAGCTTGGCGCAAGTCCTATTGGCTATAAAATAGCAGAACAGTTTGGCTTGAATGTATTACCAACAACAGCGGCATTAGTGCCTTTTACTTTACATGATCACGATAAAACCCGCTTTGATGGTTTATCTGGTATAAGTATATTTACCGAAGTCGCTAGTGACAGCGGCGAAACCTTTAAAGAAAATATTTTATTTACCCATCGAGGTTTGTCTGGCCCCGCCATTTTGCAAATATCCTCTTTTTGGCAAGCAGGTCAAGCAGTAACCATTAATTTGTTACCCGATCACAGCTTAAATGACATCATCGCTGAATGGCGCCAGCATCAAGCGCAAAAATCGCTTAAAAATTTGCTCGCGACCTTACTACCAAAAAGGTTCATTGAGTGCTTAATTGAAAGCAAAGACATTCCTGACAAAGCGGTTAACCAACTCAACCATGCAGAAATTCAAGCCATTCATGCTTTTATTCACCAATGGCAAATCAAGCCTAATGGTACTGAAGGTTATCGAACAGCGGAAGTTACACTTGGCGGTGTTGATACCGACGAATTATCTTCAAAATCTTTTGCCGCCAAAAAGAGCGATGATTTGTATTTTATTGGTGAAGTGATTGACGTTACGGGTTGGTTGGGTGGTTATAATTTTCAAGCGTGCTGGGCTCAAGGAGTGGCGACCGGCTTGGCGGTAGTGTGATAAATAATAGTATCTTAGTCTGCGCTATTCGGGTTGTTATTCTAACGTCTACTGACTCAACTAAGAACTACGCCCTATAAAACCACTACTCATCAGTAGTTATGCAGATTTTTGTTAAACCCCTTTTTAACAAATCTGGTTACGACCATTACATTTCGCTTGGTATAAGCGTTTATCTGCATTATTCATTATTTGGTCAATCGATTTGATCTCATTTGAACTTTCTACCACACCCACTGATACCGTGATCTTTAATGATTCATTTTCAAAAGGAATAATAAGGGCTTCTATTGATGCTCTTATTCGTTCGGCAATGATACTGGCATTATCTTTGTCAGTATTAGGTAATAATATGGCAAATTCTTCTCCACCCACCCTAGCAAAAGTATCATAGTTTCTTAGGTGCGTCTGAACATTGTCTGCAAACCCCTTTAAAAATGCATCACCGGCGGCGTGACCAAATTTATCATTAATATGCTTGAACTTATCTAAGTCCAGAAACATTATTGAAAATATTTTGTTTTTCCTGCTACTTCGATTGAACTCGGCCTCAGCTTTTTCATAAAAATAACGGCGATTATAAATACCGGTAAGAGAGTCTGTAGTAGCAAGCTTTTGAAATTGTTCAGACATAAGCTGTAACGCTCTCGCGTTTGCCTTTTTTTCTGTAATATCTGTGATGTACATATAAAGGTAATCATTGTGAACAATCTGTTCGGTAACGAGAAACCACTGATCTTCTTGGGTATCGACTTCAAACGTTCTATAAGGACAACTTCTTCTCTTCGCTGAGGCATTAGATAACCAAGCTTCTATAGTTGTAAATTCAATATTAATCCCTTTTGAACGATTGAAGCAGTCTGCACTTAGCTCAGAAAAGCTTTTGTTAAGCGCCTCTTCAGCAGACATACCAAATAATCGACCGATAGCATCATTACAATAAATGAGACGATCATCTCTATTGAAAATTCCGACTCCATCTTTAGTTAATGCTAAAGACTCAATGATTATCTTCTCAATTGAAATATCCATCATTTACTTATCCCATTACAAAGATACCGCTAACGTACCTTAGCTAACTCCCAGAGTGCCGTTAACTTATCGACAAATAATTTATCGCCTGTATTTGTCGAAGCAACAAACAGTTTAAAGTTAGTGTCATCAAGACGAGTAACCGTCACTATGGTATTTTCATCTGTTGCTTTGCCATAAGTAACACTGATGTCTTTAATCTCATGAAATTGGACTTTTTCAAGCTGGAAACCATCATTGTCATCTTGCCAATAAGAGAAAACTTCTTTATCGGTAAAGCCATTTCCGTCATCACGAATAGTTAGAAAAGCATCACTATAAAAATAATGGATCGTTTCATCGGCAGCAACAACATTCTGTCGATAAAGATATTTCATGTCGTGTTGCATAATTTCATTTTGCGAAATAACCGAATCACTTGGCAAAAAAGGCGTTTCTTGGGCGACGGTAAAACTCAGCAGTGGTAAACATAATATAATCGCAACAATGCTGTGTATATTCCATCTTGAATTGTACTGAATGGCCTCACTGTTTCGATCGTTAATACTATTAATGTATTTTACAAAAGGAATGAAGAGTAAAGGTAATAGCATTATCAATACATTCAAAACCTTTTGCTCTGTATAGTTACCCACTAATGAGAGTATTAAATACACCAATGCAAAAATTACCGCTATAAAAGGCAGCATCACTTTGTTTTTATCAAAACGTTCAATACTGTCATTTTTTAATGCTAAAAATAGTGGATAGAACCAAATGATAGAAAAGAAACCTCGTACGATTGGCATGATATCGCTTTGCTGCTTTTGTTTAATAACCTGCCAATTTCGATACATCCAATAGGCACTATAAAGTCCAAAGGTAAAAAATGACAGGGTAATAAATTTAACTAGTGCTACAGGAAAAAAATGACTATTAGCAAATACCGGTCGTTTATTAGACTCGATTCGCCAGCTAACAAGAAGTGCAACCAAGCCGATAGCATAAGTCCACATTGCGATAAGCATCCAACTCGCTAAAGGGCTTTCTTCATCGTCAACGTCAACCGTACTGGCTGTCTGTTTCGCATATTTAGTAATGCCGTAGTAAGCTTTACTTCTTAACGTTTTTCTTGCAGCAAGATAACTTTCCACTTCATTTGCCGGAATATGATCAGTCTTAGAGCGGTATTCAAAGGTTAAGTTTAAGATATTATCGGTAAAGGAAACATCGCGTTTAAAAAAGAAAAAATCATTGTCTTCAACGAAGCTATCATCATCAAATTCCCAGTTTTGTTCTTCGAATTCTAAGGTGATTTTATTAATAATATTATTTGGGTAAGCGAACCACAGCGGCGCAACTCTTGCGACTTGCTTGGGCTTATAAACAGCATTTCTGATATCCGTAGGATAGAAGCTTCTTTCATAATCAACCTCTCCTTTTTTCCAAAATTCGTTAATCGTGTAGCTTTCGGCTAATTTCAAAACGCCTGTTGAATAATCTGTTGTAATATCAACGGCGGAAGTAGCTGTTAATTTAGGATAAGTACTTTGATAAAAGGTTTCATAGTCTGTGGAAAGTTTCTTTTTACCCGCTTGTTCAATTTGACTGTGCTTAGTTTGCGCGGTATCACCTAAATATTCACTGACAATATAATAGGGTACTGCTTGCTCTACATTTTCGCCAATAACATAACGGTCTTCAACATGAGTATAAGAATTTGACTGACTATTAGCCATTGATGTTAATGCTGTTTCTCCCGGTTTGACTACCAACGCAAATCCATAATCGGGTTGAAAAAGGTAGGCTAAACGCCCTTCTTGATAACTTAACGTCGGATCTAACCAAATACGTTTACCATTAAATTCTAAGGTAACAATAACGTGATTAAACAAATTAACCGCAGGGAGTTGTTCAACAAGAAATTTAGTTTCTTCGGTATTAACTAAGGCGGGATATGCATCAATGCCCAATGCCTTTAACAGCGTAATAAACAATAAGGCTTTGTCTTTACAGTCGCCATATTTCAACGCTAAGGTTTCATGGGCCGGTGTCGGTAAATGGGAATTAACCCCCATTTCTAAGCCAACATAGCGTATATTGTCTTGCGTATATTTTAATGCTGCTGCAATTTGCTCTGCTTGGCTTTTATTTTTTTGCTGAAGCTCATTAGCAATTTCAATAATCGTTTTATGTTGTTCACTCGGTTGATATAAGGTTTCAGCCCAGACAGCAACATCGCCCCAGTTTTTACTTTCACTAAAGGATACTAAGCCATAAGGTTCATACCAACCCGGCACTTCGCTTGCTGATGACAGTGTTTCAGCGTTATGCATATGCACTTGGTATTCGGTGTACTCACCCAGTTTTTTTTCTGTAATTGGCACTGACACATTGCGCGTGCTGGAAAATAAAGGCTTACTTTTCCCCCAAAGCACTCGAACAAATTGATCTCGTATTGGTACACTCCAACTCAGTGTTCGGCTATAAGCGAAAATACCTTTATAAACCGGGTTGTCGCCATAACGCGTAAAACTATAATCAATGGTGTCACCCTCTTGAATATCGTCAATAAGGATATTGAGTGTTAAGGAGCCATTGTAAATTTGATTTTCTAATTCGGTTTCTCGGTTTAATAATGAAATCTTTGCACTCGACAATTTGTCAATACGTTGCCCATCTCGAATAACGAACAAGGTATTGAGTACCAGCTTTCGGTAAGTAGGGTCAAAATCGAGATTTATTTGCGAGATATAATCAACACCAGCTTGGTTTACAACTGTTTGAACATAGCGAGAATACCAAGCACTTTGTTGTTTTTCAGATAATTTCCTTTGTGAATCCAGTAATTGATAAAATACACCATCGGTTATTTCGTCTACGGGAATGTCTTTTGCTAGTGTGATATCACGAGACTCAACCCAAGTAGGGGCTGCTTCAATATAAATGTCATCATATTTTTCGCCGTGCGTTAAGCCGCTCAGTAAGAGTAATAAGGCACTAACGATAAATATTTTTATTGGGGGTAAAGAATTGAAAATACGCAAAAAAAATCCTTTTTGTTTTTATTATCTAGCTAGTTTGCCTTTAATGAGGTCAATAAAGCAACATTTTTAACAACATTAGCCATGCGAATCAAAAAACTACACTACCCATAAAAGTAAAGTCAGCTTAGGTTTTTCTTGCTATGCTTGTCGAGCTACACTGTCGCCCTACAATTCAAGCGTAAATAATCTATGACTATAAATATAGAGACCAGCAACTGCCCTCTTTGCCAACAAAAAAATCGTTGTGATGTCAATTCACCTCAGCAATGTTGGTGCACTTTAGAAAAAGTGCCCAAAGCCTTAATTCAACAAGTTCCTGATAAAGCCAAGGGTAAAAGTTGTATCTGCCAAGCATGTATTAGAAAATTTAATTTAACTGAAAAAGATAACTTCACAGCACTTTAACGAAATTCTCAACTCGCTAATCTTTTAAATATTTAGCACTGCAAGCACTTAATCAACAGAGAAAAAAACACTTTCCCTATTTACTGTAAATGTTACTACTGAGTGTTTTCTCTTTATGTCCTAATACCAAGGAAAAGCAATGTTAGCTGATGCACAAAAAATAGCGGTAACATTAACTGGAACTCGTCGCCCGTGGAGCGCTACAGCAACGTTAGGGTTAACCTTACTGTTTTTTATCCTCTACTTTATTATTTCGATTACTGTTCTTGCTATAGCCGCAGGCATAGAAGTCGCCGCACCAGCAATGAGTATAGATCGCGTCCTAACCGCTGGAGTAAAAATAAGTCAAAGATTAGCACTCGATGGTGACTTTAATGCGATTAACTATCTGATCACGGCTTTATGTTTAACCCCCTTGATCTTTTATTGCGCAGCAAGAAGAAAGCTAACAACAGCTGCGGCCTATTTAGGTTTTAACAAATGGCCAAATAAAGCCAACTTCATTAATTATAATCTTGTCCTAATAGGTTATTTTATCTTTTCTTACTTTGCCTCAGATGCCTTAGGTATAAAAACGCCACAAAGTATGATAAATATTTATAACACTACTGATTATCTATTCTTGCTCTTTATTGCCGTCGTGATAGCCGCCCCATTTTTTGAAGAACTTATTTTTAGGGGCTTTATCTTTAAAGGATTAGCAAGCTCGCCTTTAGGTGTTATTGTTACGATTATTATAACCAGTGTGTTATTTACTTTAATTCATGCGGGCCAGTACGATATAAACATACTCGTGGTATTATTTCCTTTAGCCATTATTTTAGGTGTATCACGCTATAGTAGCGGTGGTATTTACCTACCGATTTACCTGCACTTTATAAATAATTTATACTCCAGTGTAACTATGTATTTATTCATGAACTAGCTAGATAGCGATAACATTAACCCTAGTGAGATTAATTCATTTCATTATTAACGATGAGCGTAGCAATGAACGAACTTTATCCAGAAATCACACCTTTTGATCATTTTTTATTACCCGTTGGTGACCAACATAAACTCTATGTAGAACAATGTGGTAATCCAAAAGGACAAGCCGTTGTTTTTATTCATGGTGGACCAGGAGCCGGGAGTTCAGCCAATGACCGACGTTTCTTTGATCCTGAGAAATATCTCATTATATTATTTGACCAACGTGGCTGTGGTCGTTCGTTGCCTTTTGGTAGTTTAGATAATAATAATACTCAGTTATTAGTTGCCGATATTGAGAAAATTCGTCTAAAGCTAAAGATTAAAAAATGGCATGCTTTTGGTGGTTCTTGGGGATCAACACTGGCTTTAGTCTATGCACAAACTCACCCTGAATCAGTGATCAGCTTGGTATTACGCGGTATTTTTTTAGGGCGTGCCGAGGATACTCGATGGGCATTTGAAGGCGGAGGTGGTACTCGAATTTTTCCTGATTATTGGCAAGAGTATCTTGATGCTCTGCCTAATGGTGAAATTCAGACCGGTGTTAAAACAGCCTACGACATTATGACAGGTGACGATAAAGTAGCTGCAGAGCGAGTTGCTCAAGCATGGGCTAAATGGGAGATCCGTTGTTGCACGCTAAAGCCTAACGAAGAGTTTGTTGCTGCACTCACCGGCGATGATTCTTCTTGGACTCTCTCTCGCCATGAAGCTCATTATATGGTGCATGGCTGCTTTTTGTCGGAAAATCAGATACTAAAAAATTGTCATAAGATTGAAAATATTCCTATGGTTATTGTTCATGGCCGTTACGATATTGTCTGCCCTTTTGACAATGCTTGGCTCTTACATCAACAACTGCCAAATTCTACATTGTTCAGTACAATTGCTGGCCATGCTTCAATTGAACCGGAAACAAGAGATCAGTTAATTAATACCACCAATAAAATGCTAACGCTATAATATTGTTTATTATGAGCTTTTTTTAATGATATGGCTTGCTTACTTTCATTATTGTTAAAAGTACTACTGTAAAAAATAGTAATAATTCTCTACACTAAGCCAATAATTATACAATATAAAACGCTTAGGATTAAAAAATGAGAATTGCCCCCACAGTTCTTTTAGCATTAATAGTGTCTTTTTCAAGTCACTCATTACCTGTTAAAGACAACGTTACACATTATAAAGTGACTTTCGAAAACGCGGTTCATCATGAAGCGCGAATTTCGGTAACCTTTCCAGACATTGAAAGCCAAGTTTTGACCGTTCAAATGAGCCGCACCTCTCCAGGGCGCTATGCTTTACATGAATTTGCTAAAAACGTTTATAACGTGACTGCTGTAAACAGTATGGGCGAGCCCTTAGAAATTACGCGACCTAACCCTTATCAGTGGGCAATCGACAATCACGATGGTGAGGTAACCGTAACGTACACCTTATTTGGTGACCGCGCTGATGGTACTTATGCTCAAATAGACAGAACACATGCTCACTTGAATATTCCTGCTACGTTTATGTGGGCATCAAACCATGAGAAGCGTCCTATAAAAGTAACATTTGAACCTTTTAGTTCAACATGGAAAGTGGCCACTCAGCTACAAAAAACCCAAGATAAATATACCTTCACTGCCCCCAACTTAGCCTATTTTATGGACAGCCCAACAGAGCTTAGTGACCACCAAGTAAAAAGCTGGACTGTTCACTCAAGTGGCAAAGATTACCAAATTAACTTAGCTGTGCATCACGATGGTCTCGAGGAAGATTTAGTTGAATTTACCCGTCAAGCTAAAGCTGTAGTTGCTGAACAAATTAAAGTTTATGGCGAATTACCTGCTTTTGATTACGGAGAATACACTTTTATTGCCTGTTATTTACCCCACGTCAATCGCGATGGCATGGAGCATAGAAACTCAACAATTCTCACTAATACTCAATCATTAGATGAAGGGAATTTTTCACAATTAGGCACCTTATCACATGAGTTCTTTCATGCTTGGAATGTTGAACGCATAAGACCTAAAGCATTAGAACCTTTTAACTTCAGTGCTCATAACATGACAACAAACTTATGGTTCGCCGAAGGTTTTACTTCTTACTATGACAAATTAATGATCCGCAGAGCGCAAGAGTCTACGGTTGATGAATACTTAAAAGCTGTTACCAAGACGGTTAATCAGGTTGAGCAAGTACCTGGTCGACAATTTTTCACCCCTGAAGGTGCGAGTATGCTGGCAACGTTTACCGATGCGGGTACTTCTATTGATAAAACTAATTTTAGTAATATCTTTTTCAGCTATTACAGCTATGGCAGTGCCATGGCATTAGCACTAGATTTATCTATTCGCCAGCAATTTCCAGGAAAATCACTTGATGATTTTATGAGAAAAATGTGGACAGATTTTGGTAAACCAGAAATTCCTTACACCCGTGAAGATTTGCGCCACACCTTAGGGACTTTATTAAATAATGATGCCTTTGCTAAGCAGTTCTTTGAGCAATATATTTATGGACAAGTAAAACCTGATTACGCATCACTATTAACTCATGCTGGCTTAAAAATAGTTAGTGCTCACCCAGGTGATGCTTTTTTAGGTCAGGTTAAATTTAATTTTAATGGTGAAGCTGCCATTATTGAGAAACCAATAAAAATTGGCTCTCCTCTTTATCAAGCAGGTCTTGAACGTACTGACCAAATAGTTAAAGTAGGTCGAAGAACTATAGGTAACTACAGTCAATGGACAAGTGCATTAGAGCAATTTAAACCGGGTGAAAGTACAACGATTGAATACATTCAACGTGGCGAAAAACTATCAACCACGATTACCTTTATTGAAAATCCAGAAGTGAAAGTAATAGCCCTAGATGATGAAGAGATAAGTGAATCACAAAAAGCATTTATATTGGCATGGCTTGGCGCAGATAAACCAAAAGAAAATAGCGATAAAAATAAATGGAGTCCTAACTCCTAACCGGTAAAAGTTATGCGAGAAGTAAAGTTAACCTAACCATTAACTTTACTTCTTTCAATTGCTTATTGTAAGTTTACATTTTAATCACTTTTATATTACATTTATTACAAATGATAATTATTACCAATAAAGGCTTTATTTTTATGGTGATTCAGTTGTAATATATCGGCTATAATTTGTTGTTATGCTAAGAGCTAGTTTCTTTTTAGCGTATTTTATAGGACTTGTTTGTGTCATATTGCCAAGAAAAAATCGAAGAGTTTACTCATCCCATAATTCATTTATTAGGCGAGCAATTAACATGGCGCTGGGAAGACAGATTTTCCGCTATGCTGTCTGAATTCTCTCGTGATAAAAAAGATAAAACGCTAGACGCACTTCGCCAACAATTTCAACATGAATGGAATAAAAAAACGGCAAAAAAAGCACCACAAGAAATTAAAGAATACTTAGGTCCCTTAATTAAACTTAACAAAGATCAACTTATTTTAGCTCGACCTGCCACAGATTCAACACCAGCGATTATAGCGTTATGGTGGCCTTGGGGACACGGAGGCACGTATTCATTGCGTTTAGCCGTATTAGATTCACCTTACGAATACGATGAGTCTGCGCAAAGTGATGGAAAGCTCCTTAGCCGCATAAAGAATATGTTTTCTTAATGAACATCGACAATAAATCCGATATTGCAGCCTCTTACTTTTAAATCTATACCCACCAAGTCTATTTAGGTTCTATTTGTCTATATGAAAATTAACACCTTGCTCTGATAATACCTTGATAAAGACACTTTTACTGCACTGTGCAACTTGCTGGCAAACAATAAGGTATTTATCTATGGCGGGTTGGTGGTCTTGTAAGGCTGCTTCTTGTAACCAAAATAGTGCTTGGTTTAAATCTTGCTCACCATGCTTACCTGTGATGTAAAGTTCAGCTAAATTAACTTGCCCAAGCTTATAGCCTCTTTCAGCTGAGAGGTTGAATTTTTCAAAGGCTAATTCGATATGGTTATCTATATAGCTCGCTTCTAAAAAAGCTAAACCTGAATTGTTCTGTCTTGCGCCAGGGAAGTAAGTACTACTTAAAAAACGCTTTTTCGCGGTTACAACGGGCTTACCCCTTAATTCATTTTTAATCGGTCTTTCAACCCGATAAATAGCACCTTGCGTGCGCATTTTATGTAATTCAGCAAAACTGTAATGATATTCTTTTCTTGAAAAAAAACTAAAGTGGGTTACATGCCCGACTCTAATGCTTTCATCTGCACCATGCTGCATACGATAAAATAATCGGCTATAGACCACGGTTGCTACATCACCGGTAATATCAGTAACCTTCCCAACACGGTATTTTTCATTGGGTCGTAACTCACTAGAAAGATACCGAAAATCAACATGGTAGAAGTCATTAACAGCAGGGTTTTCGATAAACTGATCAGACAATTGATGTTGCTTGATTTCACCTTGTACTAAGTAACCTAGGAACATTAACGTTAAAAGCGATCCTAAAAATTTACTGAACAATCGCCAAGCGGGAAATAGATTTTTTGACAATTCTTTGACACGCTGTTTTGGTAAAGTCGCTGCATCGGTTTGAACCCAGCATTGCTGACATTGAATAATAGTACTTTTTTTAACCGGGTAAAATGGAATAGACTCAATAAAAAAGAAGGCATATTTAATCACGCCTTTCACCTGATGATGCTTACAACCACAATCAGGACAAGTTAACTCATTGATTATACTACCTTCAATTGTTGATTCACTGTATTCCATTGTATACTCTTTTTTTATTCCATTATTTTTTATACCATTGGTACAAAAATCATACAAGCATTAATTACGAAAAGATTAGTAGACGCATATAGAATTAAAGTCGTGATAGTGAACGTCATTATTCGCTACCCTTTAATGCATGGATCACTGGTTTGTTAATGTATTGACGCAAAGGAAAGTAGCAGGCAAATAACGACAGCATGCTGATCATCGCTAAGGTCACTATAAACACCGGCAGTAATTCTAAGGTGATGTAGTGGCTGACTTGTTCACTAAAACCAATGGTTAATAGAGACAACACGCCAACACTCAGCAGTACGCCCAATAATATTGCACTGGCATTGTCTTTAATAATCAATTTAATTAAGTCGCTTCGTTTAGCGCCAATGGCCATGCGTGTTCCAATTTCAAAACGGCGCATTTGGGTGCTGTAACTTAAAATGCCATACAGACCAATCGCTGATAAAACGAAGGTAATAACCGTGAGTGTTGCAGTAGTAATTGCCGCCGTATACTGGCTAAATAATCGTTGAGCCTTTTGCTGTGCTAAGGTTGAGAATTCAAATAAACTGATCGATTTACTGGTCGATTTAATCGCAAACACTAACTGTTCTCGCGTTAACGTTTGATTGTCTTTTAGTTTAATCAGTAAGTTAGAACGACTTAAATTAGGCATGTAAACACGCGTTGGAATAGATGTTTTTCCCGGCAATTTATGATCGTTAACGATACCTATAATGGTATACGCGCTAGGGCCACCAAAAGAAAGCTGCTTACCGAGTGCTGCACTTAAATTACCTTGTTCCTCGGTAACTAATTGCTTGGCGAGTTGCTCATTAATAATCAGTACTGGCGCTCGGTCAGTAAAGTGACTTTCAATGAAGTTATCGCCCATTAATAAATTCTGTCCCATTAATGAGAAATAATGACTATCGACGCTTTTACCCAGCGGTAATACGGTTTGATTAGAGGTTACTTCGGTTAGCGACCAAGTACCTTCACCATCGGTTAACGGTGAACTATTTCTACTCGCCACACTCACTTGCGGTAATTCTGAAATTTTTTGTTGAATCTCTGCGGTAATAGCAGAGCTCTCTGCGCGCGTTAATTCAACGGCATCAGATTGAGTCAGTACTACACTGCTTAATTGCTCAACGTTCATCACTGACGGATCGTAAATAGTTTGTAATGATGTTTTTAATAAATTTATATTAATAAAAATTAATACGGTAGCCACGGTAACTTGACTGATCACTAAGAAAGTACGCATCCCTTTCGACACTTGCAGCCCTGTTCCTTTACCGCTGGTTTGAATGCTTTTATTTAAGCGACGTAAGTCTATCGCTCGGTAACTTAACAAAGCAAATAGAATGGCTAAGAGCAAAGAGGTTATTACCGCGCTGGTTAAGGTGAATAAGCCAAGGCTTAGCTCATTAACGCGAGGCAATACCTGTTGCAAGTTTGTTTGCAATACACCAAAACCTACTTGCGCAATAAGTAAGGCGAGTAACAATACACCAAACATCAGCAGAAATGATTCAGCAAAAAGCACACTAAAAAGGTCTTTACGTTTAGCACCAACCGCTGCACGTAAAGCTAATTGGTTCTTTTTTTCAACCGTGCGTGACAGTTGTAAGTTAGCGATATTAATAAATGCGATGGCTAACAAGCCAATAACGCCTAATAACAATAAATAAGCGCTACGGCCACTATCACCTAAAATTACTGATTGAAATGACAATAATTTCACTTCGATATGCCAACCTTTGTTGTAGCCATTTTGGTCGATATTCTCTTGCCAGGTTTCATTCACTAGCTGGGTAACTTTCGCTTGCGCTTGTGCAACATTTTCATCTTTAGCAAGTTTGCCAATAAAGGTTAAGTTATTCGCCCTGTCCCACCAACGTGCTCGATACGTTTCGCCGCCAGCATTAAAGTTAAAAGGTAACCAAACGTTGGTTTCTCGGCCAATGGTTGATATTTTAGGTTCAATAAACGCTGACGACAAAACACCAATAACCTGAAAACTTATACCACGAAAAGTCACTTTTTCATCGAGAATATCCGTTGCTTCAGCAAAGTCATTCACCCATGTTTGATAACTTAATACCGCAACAGGAATATTACTATTAATGTGCTCAGACTCAGAAAATGGTCGCCCTATAGCCATGCTTGCCGCAGTAAGCTTAAACCATTCAGGGGTAACATAGGCGGTTGATAATGTTGGCTGTGTGGCGAGTGACGTTAGTACTTCATCGTCATAAATTGATAAAGCCACTTGGTCGAAAACCTGCTGGTTCTTCTCTTGTTGATGCCTGTATAAATGCACGAGACTCGGGTAACTAAAAGCAGTAACATTTAAAGCGCCAGCAGCATCAAACTGTTGGCTGTCGACACGGTATAATCTGTCTTGATCAGGATACGGCAAGGGCTTAATTAGCATCACATAAGCTAGCGTTAACACACTCAGCAAAGCGCCTAAGGTAATGCCCATGGTGGAAACAACACTAAAAACAAAGCCTGGCTTTTTCTTAAGGCTTAAAAATGCATGTTTTAGTTGATAGGTAAATAAGTTCATTATTCACTTCCTTGTAAGTTGCTTATCGCAGGAGAATTAATAAATCGTCTTAATGGTAAATAACAAGCCAATAACGAAAGAGTAGAAATTAATAGGAGTGTCGCGACAAACATTGGCGCTAATTGCGTGTTGATATACGATGAAAGTTCAACACTAAAGAATAAATACGCTGTGAATAAAATAATTAAGCTAAACAATATCCCAAAAAAAATCGGCTTCACGTTGTCTTTTATGATCAGTAATATTAAGTCACGGCGTTTTGCACCAACAGCCATACGTGTACCTAATTCAAGGCGGCGCATTTGAGTGCTATAACTTAAAACACCATATAAACCGAGACCGGCGAGAGAAAAAGTGATTAACGATAAAGCTGCGGTTGTTACTGCGGTCGTTATTTCGGTGAACAAGCTTTTGGTAAGAAGATCATTGGCGGTATTGAAACTAAAAACAGAATATCTTGAGTCAATCCCAGCTAACAATTTCCCCAGTTCTTCGCGACTTATAGACTGACCTGCCTTTATTTTAAGCATAAATTTGTTGTCGTTTAGATTATCAGGCACATAGGCCCTTGGTATAGGCGCAGCTACATCGTCGCTGCCAAACGGAGTATCGCCGGGAATAGCAATATCTTTAACAATACCTATTATTTTAAATTCAGGCTCATTTATCGATACTAGCCGCATACCTATGACATCACCGTCAGGTGTTAACTGCTTAGCAAACGCTTGGTTAACAATCATCGAATAGTTGTTATCTCGTCTATCTAGCTTGGTAAAATTTTCACCTTGTAATAGCGGTTGTTCAATTAGTTTAAAATATCTATGATCAATTCTTTTTAAATACGGTGAATGCCCTTCATTATCATCAAGTTTGGTTAGCAATTTAATACCAAAGCCATCTAAAGGTGAACTCCCATGCGCAATGGCTTCCACCTGTGGTAAGGCTTTAAGCTTTTCTATGATCTCAGCCATAATGGCGATGACCTCTTCCTGGCTAGATAATTGGGTTGAAGAGAAGTTTAGCGTTAAAATCGAGATATTATTGGTGCTAAAACCTATCGGTGCATTAATGGTTTTAACGGCATCTTTAAGTAAGCTCAAGTTGGCAAATACTAATAGCGTCGCTAATGCCACTTGGCTGGCGATTAAGACTTGGCGTGTCTTTATTGATACCTGTAAACCACTGCCCTTACCACTACTTTGTAAGCTAGCATTGAGTGCACGATAATTGATAATACGAGTACTTAATTTAGCAAAAAACAATGCAAGAATAATGGTTGCTAGTGCCGCACAGCTAAGCGTTATCGGATTAAGAGATAGCTCGTCAACTCGCGGTAATACCAAGGCCAAATATTGCTGCATAATATAAAACCCGCCCTTAGCAACTATCAAGGCGAGTATGATCGACATCAACATCAGTAAACTGGTTTCAGCCAACATCGCTTTAAATAAATGTTTCTTAGTGGCACCAATCGCTGCTTGAATCGCCATTTGACGTTGCTTTTCTGCAGTACGTGCGATAAACAAATTAGAGATATTTGCGCAGGCAATCAATACTAAACCAATCACACCCGCTAACAGCATTACCGCAATAGACTCACTATCCCCGAGCATAACGTCCTTCACTGAGCGGACTCGCATATCGATTGACCAATCATTGAAGAATTCCATATCAGCAACACCTTCTTGCCAGCGTTTACTCACTAAAGGGGTTAAAAGTTGTTGTGCTTGGCTTTTGCTAAGCCCTTTTTTCAATTGACCAATAAATTTAAAGTTACCTTTTATGCTCAAAAAACTTTTTCTGCTTACTTGGTCAGTCTGATTATAATCCCATGGCAGCCAAACTTGCGTTTCACGCCCAATTTCAGCTAATTCAGGTTCAACAAAACCTTCTGCCAATACACCAACAATGCGATAACTAACACCCCTGATATTGATTTTTTGTTCAAGAATATCCGCACTGCCATCATATTTTTGCTGCCAAGTATTATAACTGAGCATAGCTACTGGATTATTGGCATCCAGAGCTTCGCTAGCCGTAAACATTCGACCTGTTGCCATAGTCGACGCTAACAGTTGATGTAACTCCGGCGTGGTATAAGTGGTATTGACGAGTGGTTGGTTAAGGTGAGAAAGGATCACATCTTGGTCATAATACATGATGGCCGCTTGTTCAAATGCGGCTTTACTCTGGTATAAATGCACCAAGCCAGCATAACTATAAGCAACTGTTTTGGTCTCTTTTTTATCGCCAAGAACCTTATGCTCAGCAACCAAAAGTCGATCTTGCTCAGGGTATGGCAATGGCTCAATCAACAATAAATAGGCTAGTGTTAACACACATAACAACGCGCCTAACGTAACGCCCATGGTTGAAACAACACTAAAAACAAAGCCTGGTTTTTTCTTAAGGCTTAAAAATGCTTGTTTTAACTGATAGATAAATAAATTCATTATTCACTCCCCTTTAAGGCATGAATAACGGGGTTTTTAATAAACGGGCGTAACGGCACATAACAGGCAAGTGATGAAAGCAGTGATATTGCTCCCACTGTGAGAATAAATAACGGCAAAAGTTCTAAACTAATATAAGTATTTAAACTGTCACTAAAACCAAGATACAAAACAAGTAATACAACAAAACTTACCACTAAACCAATGCCTAATGCGCCAGCATTATCTTTAAAGACTAAGCTAACAATATCTTTACCCTTTGCACCAATAGCCATACGAGTACCAATTTCAAAACGACGCATTTGGCTAGAATAGTTAAGAATACCGTACAAACCTAAACCTGATAGTAATAACGTTAAAATAGCCAATACTAGTGTCGTAACGGCTGTAGTTACTGAAGAAAATAATCGACGGTCTTTATATTCATTGAGTGATGTGAAGGTGAATAAACTTAATTTTTTATCAACGCTTTTCATCGCACTAATCATTTCATCACGATTAAATATTTGCCCTTGATGCTGTTCTATTAGCAACATATTTCTTGCCAAACTTGCGGGGTAATAAAAACGAGACTCTACTCTCTGTATGCCAGGCATATTAATACTTTTTACAACACCAATAACTTCAACACCATTTTTAAATTTAAAGCCAATCGCACTGCCATTTGGCGCTAATCTTTGTGCAAAAACATCATTAACAATCATCACTTTTCTGTCGTCTTTAATATCTGCAGCACTAAAGTTGTCACCTTCAATAATCGCTTGTTTGAGCATGCTAAAGTATTGATCGTCAATATCTTTCCCTAGCACAGTATAACGATTGTCTGTTTCCATAGCTGTTAATGCCAAAGTACCAAAGCCTGTGGGTCGCATCGCTTGGCTTACCTTTTTTATTTTCGGATGGGCTAATAACTCAGCTTTAAGGGCAGTAAGTTTTTGTGCTTTTATCTCGCTTTCAACATTGGGTAATGCCAATACGACCGAAGTAATGTTATTTGTTTGATAACCCAAAGGTTGGTTTACTAATTCATTGGCGTCTTTATACAAAACGACATTAATAAAGACTAAGGCGGTTGCTGTCGCTATTTGACTGCTAATTAAGAAGTTTCGCACACGCTTTGACACTTGAATACCACTGCCTTTGCCACCTGATTGCAACGTAGCGTTAAGTGCATGATAGTTGATCATTTTCAAACATAAATGTGAGAAGGTAAGTGTTAACAAGACTAAGAGTAAAATAGAAGCTGAAAATGAAAATGCATTGAGTTCAAGTTCATCAATGCGTGGTAGAAAATCACCAAGGTAATATTGTAAAACACTAAAACCAACAAAAATAACAACCTGCGCGAGTATAATAGCGGCAAACATTAACAGCCCTGTTTCAGCTAAAATATTGCGAAATAATTGTGCTTTAGAAGCCCCAACAGCTGCAGAAATAGCAAGTTGTTGTTGACGTTCTACTGTTCGTGAAACAAATAAATTGGCGATGTTAGCGCAAGCAATAAATAGTAAACCTAATGATCCAATCAATAATAAGTAAACACTACGTTCACCATCGCTAACAATAAAAGATTTTAATGTTTGTGTTTCAAGTACGATCGACCAATTTTTAAAAAAGTCATGACCCGATACCTTACTTTGCCAATTCTCATTGACGACCTTTGTTAGTATTTGATCAATTTGTGGCTTGGAATATTCCGCATATTGCTTATTCAGCTTACCAACATATATCAAACCGCTATCATCATTTCCCCAACGTTTTCGTTCTCTTTCACTTACCGAATTATAATCCCATGGAAGATATAACTCGGTTTTAAAACCAGCGCCGGCGAGTGGCGCTTCAATGTTATTTTCTGCGAGTACACCAATAATTCGGTAGTTATTTCCGCTTAACGTCAGGCTTTTTTCAAGTACATTAATGTCGCCATTAAACTTATTATGCCATGTTTCATAAGTTAAAACGGCAACGGGGTTATAACTGTTAACTTTTTCACTTTCTGCAAATCCCTTCCCTAACTCCATTTTTGCAGAGAACAATGAAAACCATTGCGGCGTTATAAATGATATTGCCACCATGGGTTCGCTTGGCAAAGAAGTAATGACCCCGCCATCAACATACATTAAAACACTTTGCTCAAATAACGATTGCTGGTTATATAAATGCATTAGATTAGGGTAGGTAAATGCGCGGCCATCAATAGCATTTTCATTACTGATTAATTGATGTTCAACATTATATAAACGCTCTTGGTCAGGATACGGTAAGGGTTTTATTAACATGACATACGCTAAGGTCAGCACACATAATAATGCACCTAAGGTTACGCCCATGGTAGAAACCACACTAAGCACAAAAATCGGTTTTTGCTTTAAGCTTAAATACGCTTGTTTGATTAAATAACTGTTCATTTTTCATGACCCTATCTTCTGACCATCACCCTAAATAAGGTTCAGGGTGAGTTATCTCGCTAGTTTTACACCCAGCGGGTCTAAAATAGCGTCATCCTGAACTTGTTTCAGGATCTGGTTTTTAAACTTTTCAACAACTTTAGATACTGAAATAAGTTCAGTATGACGGTACAAAGTACTTATTGAGTTAGCCGATTTACCCGACTAGTTTTACACCCGGCGAGTGTAAAATAGCGCCATCAAGAAGCTGTACTTTAGTACGTGCCATATCTGCATAGCGCGGATCATGCGTTACCATACAAATGGTTGTACCCGCTTTATTTAATTGGTCGAGTACATCCATAACTTGGTCAGCACTTTTTGAATCAAGGTTACCCGTTGGTTCATCCACTAATAGCACTGCAGGATTAGCAACTAACGCACGAGCAATGGCAACACGTTGTTGTTGACCGCCAGAAAGTTGGTTTGGTTTGTGACTAATACGGTGTGACAGGCCTACTTTTTCTAAACATTCTATAACACGTTTTTTGATTGTCGCGTTATTAGGCTTGTCGGCATGGTAGCGCAGTGGCAAAGCCACGTTGTCGAAAACTGAAAGCTCGTCTATTAAATTAAACGATTGAAATATAAAACCAATCTTTGCATTTCTAACTTCTGCAGCTTGATCTAGGGATAGGTCAGTAACATTGACACCTTCAATGAAATACTCTCCACTGCTACTTACATCCAGTAAGCCCATAATTGATAAAAGTGTTGATTTACCACAGCCAGAAGGACCAGATATTGAAACATAGTCTCCTTTATTAACGGTTAAGTTAATTGATTTCAAAGCATGTGTTTCAAGTTCTTCGGTTTCAAAAATTTTACCGATATTTTTTAATAATAAAATGGCTGTGCTCATGTACCTATCCTTTTGTAATTTTATGACTCAATTATAAAATCGAAATTTTGGCTGTTTTATAGTTACTTAAATCTGAAATAATAAATTGGTCGCCCAAGTTGGCTCCCGCACTTATTTCAATAAATCGTCCCGTTTTTTCCCCAAAACTTATATTGACTCTTATAGCTTCAGACATTTCTTTATTAAGCCGATACAGCGAAGTGTCACTCTGCGCTTGCACATTGGCAGGTCGGTCGATGTAGTAAATGTTTTTGAGTACTTTAGCCGTGATCACCGCATCAATATTTTGTTCGGGCCTTGCACTTTTAGGTAGTTTTCCAGGGAATGATATCTCCACCTCGACGGTGTTTTGGTCAACAATAGGGTCAATACGCTTAACTTTCCCCTCAATGAGTTCTTGTCGGGTATCAACGATAACGTTCTGACCAATTTTAACTAATTGCACTTGGTTTTGTGGCACGCGGATCAACGCAATTAATTCGGTAACACTACCAATTAAGGCGACTTCTTGCCCTGGAGACAAGCTTTGCCCTAAATTTACAGATAAACGTTGTAGTACACCGTCAAAACCGGCCTTTACCACTAATTTATTTTTCCGCTCTTTAGCGATTGTTAGTCTTTGTTCAACTTGCTTAATTCGTTCTAGTTGTATATTTATCGCCTCTTTATGTACTTCTTTAAGCTGTTCATTACGTTCTTTAAAAATTTCAATTCGTTCTTTTAACTGATCTTCACGCAATATGCTTTCTTGATAGTCTATTTGTTTGACAATACCGCTTTTTACCAATTTATTTTGTGCCGTTAACGTTAAACGAGCCCCTTTATGCTGTGATACAAGTTCTAAATAATTTGACTTTTCGGTGAGTGTTTCACGTCTTTGGTTTAATTTTAGTTGGCGTAAATTGGCTCTTGACTCAGCTACTGAATATTCAGCACTTTGCACTTGTTGCTGCAGTTCTGGGTTCGCTAATTTTACGATTACGCTTTCTTTGGTAACAGTAGCGCCAGGTTTCAATACGATTTCTTCAACCGTTGCTTTGGTGAGGGTAGTAATTAATTGCAATTTATCTGAGGTTAACTTGCCGTATCCTTCTACGGTAACGTCTATATTTCCTTGCTTTACCGTTGCAAGCAATAAATCTTTTCTCGCTAGGCTGACACTATTAAGTGACGCTTTTGCATAACTTACCAATACAATAACAATAACAACGGCGATCGTTACTATTAGTCCTTTGTTATTGAGCAATGTTTTTTTAGGTTTCTGTTTTAAAATATCCACATTATTCTCTTGGTTGTTGCTTAACCGTCTTTCTATATATATTGATATAGCTAATTTCGTGCCAATAATATTTCCTATATAAATCAATGTAAAACATTAAATCGACAATCTTATTCTCGTACTAGTTCGATAATGAACTCAAAATATTTCGTTATTGATGTGAAGTAATTCGGTGATTCCTTTTTACTTCATAATTTGTAGCCATTACAATTAATACTTTATTTCTATTTGGGATAGACTCTTGCTGAAACATGTTCTTATTTGGGATTTACCTTTACGACTTTTTCATTGGCTATTTGCCTTTACTGTTATTGCCTCTTGGTACACTTCTGATCAAGACAATGACCTGATTGATATTCATATGAAACTTGGCTATTTCGCTTTAGGCTTACTTGTTTTCAGAACTTTGTGGGGATTCTTCGGTACTAAACACTCGCAGTTTAGATCTTTTTTTCCAACACCTAAGCGCCTTATTAACTACATTGGTGATCTAAAAAACAATCAAGTTAAAAATAGTAGTGGTCATAATCCATTAGGCAGTTTGATGGTTTTTTTGATGATTTTTCTCATCAGTTTACAGGCAATAAGTGGTTTATTTATCAATGACGATGTATTTTCTTCTGGACCTTACTACGATAGTGTTAGCAAAGAAGTCGAACAAGTTATGATGTTTTTACATCACAATGTCTTTGATTTTATGATTGCAGCCATTGCTATGCACCTATTGGCAATCGCCTATTATGAGCGAGTGAAAAAGCAATCGATAATACTCCCAATGATCACAGGAAAAAAGCTTGCCGCTAAAGTAGATAAAACAAATGTGATCAAACACTCTAAGTTATGGATTGCGCTTTTAATGGTAATAGTGGCTGTGGTTTTTGTTTATTGGCTGGTGGTGCTGAATGCACCGGTTATAGAAGAATATTACTACTAATACATTTGTTATTTTAACGATAGGTGATTACAGGATGTTTTACACCGCTGAAATCACTTATTAATTTGTGTTAATAAACCCCTAAACCATCAGACTTCAAAGTACTAAAGTCGTTTAAATGGTCACGGGTTAAGCACTATTCTGCTTTAAAATCATCATGGCAGCCGCCGCAGGTTTTACCTACACCACCAATCGCTTTTTTAATAAGACTTTCATCTCCGCTTAAAGCTGCTTTTTGCAAATTAGCCGATGCTTGTGTTAAGTCATCAATACGTTTTGAAAATGCATCAGGTTGTTCCCAAATTTTGTCGAGTGCTTCAGTCTTCACTTTATGTGCCGAAGTGTTCGTGCGGGTATAGTCGGCAATCATCAGTGATAATTGATTAATGCGTAAAGCATGCGTTGATACTTTTTCCGCGTCAAATTCAATTTTTCCTTTAGCCATACCGCCTAAAGGACCCATGTTGCTGCCCAACAAACTAAATATTGATTGGCGTAAATCAGTCGCTTTTTCTGCATGTTTTAAAGAGCTTGCTGAGTTAGCGATTGCACCTGTAGCTAATACAGTAAAAATACTCGCGGCTACTATTTTTGTAAATAATTTCATTTTATTTATTGTCCTTATTGTAATTTTTATCACTATAGCAAAACTTCACTATTAAATGACAATAAATATTATTTACAAATCAACATATTGTTAAACCAGTTTCATTGGTTCAGCTTACTCAGATAAACAAAAGTTCATTTTCGAACTTTTACCTAGTTCATAATTGAACTCGCTGCTAACCCTTGTTAATGTTGGGCTTAGGTAGAATCATCATTACGGTAACGCCTGATTGCAGTTGACCACTCTCGTTATTATTATGCAGTTCCATTACCCCATGATGCTGTTCAATGATATTACGACAAAAGCTTAACCCTATTCCTTGCCCTTGTGGTTTAGTTGAATAGAGCGGAACAAATAAGTTGTTCATGTTAGAGAAACCATGGCCATCGTCGGTAATTTCAATAATGTAATATTGATCTTCTAAAGCAAGGCTAACCGCTATTTCAGTGGCGCCTGCCTCTTTAGCATTTTTAAATAAGTTAATAAAAATTTGTTCTATAAATTCGCCATCTGCCCAAAATTCATTAACACGCGCGTTGAGGGTAATATTTATATCGGAGAACAAACCCGAAACAGACTTAATAACGTGCTCTACAGACAACCACTGGCAATTTATTTGTAACTTTTGTGATAACGACGAGTAACGGTTCACAAAAGATTGTAAATGCAAACAACGCTCGGTAATAACACCAAGCACCATTTTGTCTCTTTCGTTTCTTGCTTTGTCTGCTAGTGTCTCTGCCATCGAAGATACTGGTGTTAATGAATTACGGATCTCATGGCCGAGTACGCGAATGATTTGCTGCCAGGCATTTAATTGGCTTTCTCGCAATGCGGGTTCAATATCAATAAAAAGCAGCAGTTGATGATTTTCACCATCATCTATAAATTCACTGTGACGTATTTGCCAGCGGTTTTGTTTCGCTTGTTCTATGAACTTCCAGTGTCCGTCATTGTAATGTAAACCCAATAAATCGGCAGTGGCGTGACGAAACATTTGCCATGGTTGCTTAAACAGATAATAAAACGCTTCGTTACCAAGTGTAAGCTGTTGTTTTTCATTAAATATCAAAACTGGTGTATCTAACTGTGAGATCAATTGATAAACCAGAAAAGCCTGCTGATCATAATGAGACTTTTGTGTTTGTAACTTTTCACTCAGTTGTTTCAATTGCTGATGAAATTCGCTAACTTTACCCTTTGGGAAAGTTGATTTTCCAAATTGGTTATAATCTTCTTGAGTAATGGCATCTATATGTAAAGAAGCACGAGTAAAAGATCGCATCACACGCTGCTTTATTGACAAAGTAAAGCCAAAACAAATCGTAAAAAGCACTAATTCAACAATAACGATCCACTGCCACTTTATCGTTAAAAGCCACAAAATATAACCACTTAACAACAAAATAACAGTACAGAGTATAGCAAGTTTTTTTTGTATAAAGCTTTCTAGAGAATTAGTTTTTAGCAAGGCCATATTTCTCCACACGTCGATACATCGACGCTTTTGTTAAACCCAGTAATATCGCGGCTTGAGGTACATTTCCTGCGCTTTGTTTGAGCGCTAATTTAACCATAGCAACTTCCGCTTCAGCCAATGTCATTAATGGTAATTGATTACTCGGCTCATTATTTTGAAGCGCATTATTGGCTAAGTTTTCGACTGCACCCATAGGACTGACATTTCTAATGTGCAAATCTTCTGCCAATAACTGTTCATGTTCAGCTAACAATACCGCTCGTTCAACTAAATGGCTCATTTCCCTCACATTTCCTGGCCAATGGTAATCAAGCATAGCTTGCTGTGCACCGTGCGATATAGAGCGAACAGACCTTTGATATTTTTTAGTGAATTTATCAACAAAGAATTGCGCTAACAATAAAATATCTTCCGTGCGTTCTTTTAACGACGGCACTCTAAATTCAATAGTATTAAGACGATAATATAAATCTTCTCTAAATAGCTCAGTACTTAGTAACTGAGTAAAGTCACCATTAGTCGCTGATATTATACGAGTATTTGTTTTTTGTGTCAGGCTTGACCCAAGGGTTTCGTATTCTCCATTTTCTAATACACGTAGTAGTTTAGCTTGTTGGGAAAGTGGAATATTGGCGATTTCATCCAAAAATAAAGTACCATTTTCAGCGAGTTCAAAACGCCCAATACGGTTTTGTTTGGCATCAGTAAAAGCGCCTTTTTTATGGCCAAACATCTCGCTTTCAAACAGTGACTCGCTGATAGCGCCCATATTTACGGCAATAAAAGCTTCGTTATTACGCGGTGATTCTTGATGAATAAAACGAGCAAGTTCGCTTTTACCTGTGCCATTATCACCGGTTAATAAAATACTGACATCTGTATGTGCCACCGCTTTTACTTTTTTCAATAATTGCGTCATAACGGGTGATTGCCAGACATAGTCGTCACAATTTTCATTGATAAGTTGTTGTTTTAATTTTTTATTTTGACTTGAAAGGTTTAAAAGATTGAGCTGCTGCGCCACGGTGTGTAATAAGTGTTTATTACGCCAAGGCTTTTCAATAAAGTCGTTGGCACCTAAGTTCATTGCTTTTACGACTAGGTCGGTGTTCGACCAAGCGGTCATTGCTATTGTTGGTGTATGTCCAAATGAAGAGTTTTGTAACCAAGTAAGAAAAGCTAAACCTTCTTCACCAGACGTTGTGTCTAATTGATAGTTCATATCAAGCAATATCAAGGATATAGCATGGTTTTTTAATTTCACTTGTGCAACTTGAGGGTTGTCGGCTTCAATAACGGTGTAGTGATGATCTTCTAACAATACCGCTAAACTTAGACGGATATCTGGACGGTCATCAATAACTAAAATACAGGGCATCTACTGATATTCCTTAGATAAATGTAACGAAAGCAAAATTATCTTAATAATACTTTCGGTGCTGAGCTTGCCATTTCGGCGCGCACCCAGTCAATAAAAACCTCAATACGTTTGCGCTTGGCTGAATTGGGGTCGTAAGCCAAATAGCGTTTCCAAATCACTGGATGCTTAATTTTAAAAGGCACAACTAATTGCTTAGTCTGAATGTATTGTGAAAACATTGCACTGGCAGCAAGTGTAACGCCATGACCACTTAATACCGCATTTAAGGCCATGTCGCTCGAGGTAACTTCTGTTTTCTTAGTCATGTTTTCAAAGCCTTTGACGCCTGCATGCTCAAACCATTTATCCCAAGTAACTACCTGCTCATTAGCTAAGCTAACTAAGGTGCAGTCTAGGAGGTCTTTGGGGCTTTGAAGCCACATGTGCTGTAATAACTTGGGGGAGCAAACGGGATAAACAACGTCTTCACCAAAATCTTCCATGACGAGATTGTCAGCGTTGGACACTTGTTTTTTAACACCAAAGCGTATCGCCAAATCTATATGTTTTTGTTGTAAATCTTCTTTCTGATTTGAGCCTAATATGCGTACATTAACATCCGGATGTACTTGAGAAAATTTATATAAACGAGGCATTAACCATAAAGAACAAAATGCTTGTGTTGACGTAATCGTTAAATCGCCAGCAATATCTTCTTGTTGAATACTGTTAAGCCCTTTTATTAAGGTGTTAAGCGCTTGATGTGTCGACTCATACAAAGTCTCACCGCTTGGCGTTAACAACATTTTACGGCCGGTACGAACGAATAATTTTACGGATAAAACGTTTTCCAATTGCCGCATTTGTTGGCTAACCGCCGCTTGAGAAACAAACAACTCCTCTGCCGCTTGACTATAGCTTTTATGTCGAGCAGCACTTTCAAAGGTACGCATTGCATTTAAATACTTGAGTCGTTGATCCATTTTTACTTATTACCCATAAGTTTTACTTATATTAAGTGTAAGTTTATATCGTTGGTTTGTCATTTTTTGTTTTGACAGAATAGTCTTACACCCACAAATAAGGATAGATAATGGAAAAGCCACAAAAAACATTAACCACTGATAATAATGAAATAAACAAACCATTTGCTGATAAAAATAGTAATGTACTAAAAAACAAAACAGCTACAATTCAACAACGTTTAACTATTATTTCAAATAATTTAAACTTATGTCTTTTAATTCATTTTAAATAATGACTTTCGATAAAAAATTTTCGTAATAAACTTTTACATTTTACGATGAACCGACGCTTTTTACTTTGGTCTATACTCGCAACAATAAAAATTAATAAATGATTCTCTGAGGATAACCATGAAAGCTCTTAAAACACTATTTGGCGGATTCATCGCCTTGACCTTATTCGCTGCGACAGCGATTGCAGCACAAGACAGTAAATTTGAAGAAGGTAAGCACTATACGGTTATATCTGAACAAACGACCAACAATCCTGAGCTGCGTGAATACTTCTCTTATTACTGTCCTGCGTGTCGCGCTTATGAGCCCTATTTAAATGAATTCGAAAAGGTATTGCCCAAAGGGGTGAAGCTGGAAAAAACGCACGTGGACTTTATGCAACAAACTTCGCCAGAAATTCAGTTTATGCTAAGTAAAGCCCTTATTATTGCCGAGAAGACGGCTGTTGCTAAAAAATTCTCTCCTGCCATTTTTAACTATTTACAGACCGAGCGTGCAACGATAAATAGCGAAGAAGATATTCGTAACATTTTTGTATTGAGTGGCGGAGATGGTGCTAAATTTGATAAAGGCATGAAAAATTTTAGCATTATTAGTGAAGCTAAGCGTAATAAGCAGACTCAGGATAAGTTATCAGCGGCTCGTCAATTAACCGGTGTTCCGACTATGGTGGTTAATGGTAAATATTTGATAAATTCTAAAGCCCTTGATGATAAAAACTTTTTCGCTGACTACACCGCATTAGTCGCGCACCTCTTTACCTTGTAATATGTAAAAGAAGACCTATAAAGTATTCACTGCAAATTAAGAATCTATTGTTTAGAAACTCAATTGCAGTGATATGGCGTTTAATACGCTAACTATCTTCTGGTGTATTTATTTTTCGGTCCTGAGCGTTTTTTAGCGTCACTATGCTCACCTAACGCTTTTTTTCTATCGCGCTGTTTTTGGCCACCTTTACGGGCGGGCTTTTCTGTTTTTGTTAAGTCAGGTTCATAACCAGGATACCATTGCTGCAATAAGCGCGTATCGAGTACCTTTTCAACCGCTTCTAATAACCACTCTTCGCTAGGGCTCATCAACGAAACAGCTACCCCTTCATTACCTGCTCGACCCGTTCTTCCTATTCTATGAATATAATCTTCAGCAATATAAGGGAGTTCGTAGTTAATGACATAATTTAAGTTTGCAATATCTAAACCACGAGAGGCAACATCGGTAGCCACTAAGGCACGGGTTTTTCCTTCTTTAAACTCTGCTAAGGCTTTTTCTCTTGCGCCTTGAGATTTATCGCCATGAATCGATTGCGTTTTAATACCGTCTTTACACATTTCTTTCGCTAATGCGTCGGCAGTTACCTTAGTACGGGTGAAGATAAGTACTTGTTTCCAATTCTTTGAACCGATTAAAAATGAGGTTAATTCACGCTTTCGATCACTATCAACGGTATAAAGAATTTGCTCTACTTTTGCTGCCGCTGCATTTCGCTCACTGACTTCAATTAACTCAGGATCGGTTAATAAGTTTTTACTCAGTTTAAAAATTGCATCGTCGAAAGTTGCTGAAAACAAGAGGGTTTGGCGCTTAAGTGGTACCCGATTTAAGATACGGTCTATCTCATCTTTAAAGCCCATATCTAACATACGGTCAGCTTCATCAAAGACTAAAAATTCCAGTTCCGTTAACGCTAAAGAGCCATTAATAATATGGTCAAGTAATCGTCCGGGGGTTGCCACTAAAACATCCACACCTTTGTTTAATGCAGTGATTTGTGGGTTAATACTGACACCACCGTAAGCAACAGCAATATTGAGTTCTGTGTTTTCAGCATAACTAACAAAACTTTTATAGACTTGTTGAGCAAGTTCACGTGTAGGCGTTAACACTAAAGCTCGAACAGGACGATTTTCAGGAAGTGTTGCCATTAACTTTTGTAAAATAGGTAAAGCAAAGGCCGCTGTTTTTCCTGTTCCTGTTTGCGCTCCAGCCATAATATCTTTTCCAGCTAAGATCGCAGGAATAGCTTTTAACTGAATAGGGGTGGCCTCATCATAACCAAGTGCTTTTACAGCGTTGGTTAGGCTCTTATCTAATGCTAAAGAAGTAAAACTCATGTAATTAACGCTGACCTTTGGCTGATTGATTTTTTTGTTTGTTTTTTAGTTCTTGTTCAAGCTCATCTGGGTAAAAAACTAACCCTTGCTCATTTTGACTAGGAAACACCACTAAGGCTAATTCATCGTCTGCCAAACCATGCGACCAGTGACTAAACCATTTACTTAATGAAATAGCTTCTGGCTGACATTCTTGCCATTCATCTGTGGCCCAAGCCTGGGCAAATTCTTTATTTGGCCAGACAGGTACGCAATCTTCATCTTCGGTATTAAGCATCACACAGCCGTGCTCGTCTTTTAATATCCAAATTTCATTATTTACGACAACTTCTTTCAGAAAGTAATTGGCTCGTTGAGCATCATCGTAATTTAAAACAAGTTTGATTTGTTGTTCGTCTAGAGCTTGCACTATAAAATATTCCTATCAGATTTGTATTAGGTTACATACTATTCTACAAAGATTTGCATTTCTTCGCCGATGAGTTTACGCATTTCCATTAATTTTATCGCTGACTCATTTTGTTTAATATCTTCTGGCGACTCAGGGATCCATTTAGGGATTTTTTCTGACTTACCGTTTTCGTCAACAGCCACCATAATAACAATACAATGGGTTGTTAATGTGCGATTAAGTAACTTTGGATCACAGGCATTTACTTCTAACGCGATATGCATTGATGAATTGCCGGTATAAATGACTTTAGCCTCTACTTCAACTAAGCTGCCAACATGAATTGGGGCAATAAAACGTATCCCCCCTGCATAAGCAGTTACACAATAACGACCACTCCAACCGGCTGAACATGCATAAGCGGCTAAATCGATCCATTTCATTACGGCACCACCGTGAACTTTACCACCAAAATTTACATCTTGTGGTTCAGCTAGAAATCTTAGGGTAATATCTCTTTGTGGTTTGTTCATTGGTTAACTCTCTTGTTAAATATTTTTATCGTACTAAGCAGGTATCGTTCCAGCTTGGTATATATATTATTATCTGAAATCTATTAGGTATAACAGCAATCATCAGATTAAAATAGCAATAGTTTGCACCTAACGAGTGCAAAAAATAAATGTAATAGGGAATATAATGAAAATTTGGGTCGATGCCGACGCTTGTCCAACTGTTATTAAAGAAATATTATTTCGTGCTGCTGAACGTGCAAAGATTGAAACAATCTTAGTCGCTAATCATTTCATTAAAACGCCACCCTCAAAATTTATTTCTTTTATACAGGTTAATGCTGGTTTTGATGTTGCCGATGATGAAATAGTTAAGCGTTCAGCAAAGCATGATTTAGTGATCACGGCAGATATTCCCTTAGCAGCAGAAGCTGTAGAGAAAGGCTGTTTAGCCCTAAACCCTCGTGGCGAACTTTATACCGAGAGTAACATCAGGCAAAGACTCAACATGCGTGACTTTATGGATACTTTACGTTCTAGCGGTATTCAAACTGGCGGTGCACCCCCGATCAGTCAAGCTGACAGACAGGCATTTGCAAATAACCTAGATCAACTATTAGCAAAATTAAATAAGGCTCATTAAGAGCCCTAATTTAATTTTCTAAACTAGCGTGACGCAGAGTATGGGTCGCTATTACTTTTTGGTGCTGTACTTGCTGGGTTTTTACGACGACCACCTGCATTTGAATCTTTATTCGCGTTACTGTCATTTCTATGACGAGGATTTTTACTTTGCGGCTTATGACCTCGTGCATTATCGGCAGAACGTTGTCCGTCATGATGTTCAGTTTTTGCTTTTTTAGGCTTATTTGCTTTTAAAGGTTTTAAAGGACGTGATTCTAATAAAAAATTAAAAGGTTCAAATCCTGGCACTATTTCACGAGGTATATGGGTTTGAATTAAATGCTCTACATCGTTTAATAAATCAATTTCTTCTGAACAGACTAATGAAACCGCTTTACCACTTGCACCCGCTCGACCAGTTCTACCGATTCTATGAACATAATCTTCTGCAACGTTAGGTAATTCAAAGTTAACAACTTGTGGTAACTGGTCAATATCAATACCGCGCGCTGCAATATCGGTAGCAACTAAAACATTCACTGTACCATCTTTAAAGTTAGCTAATGCTTTAGTTCTAGCTCCTTGGCTTTTATTACCATGAATAGCCGCTGCTCTTATACCTTCAGCCTCTAATTGTTTGGTTAACTTATTTGCTCCATGTTTAGTTTTCATAAACACTAAGACCTGTGGCCATTCATTATCTTTAATGAGTGCTGTTAACAAGGCTGGCTTTTTCTTTTTATCAACAGGATAAATTACCTGTTCAACTTTTTCAGCGGTGGTATTTCGTGGGCTAACAGAGATCTCAACAGGATTATTTACTAACCCTCGCGCAAGATCACGGATATCTTCTGAAAAGGTTGCAGAGAATAAAAGATTCTGACGTTGCTTAGGTAAGACCGATAATACCTTTTTAATATCGCGAAGAAAGCCCATATCTAACATACGGTCCGCTTCATCTAACACTAGTATTTCAAGTTGCTTAAAGCTGACTGCTTTTTGATTATATAAATCAAGCAATCTTCCTGGTGTTGCCACCAATATATCGACACCTTGGCGAAGGCGCATCATTTGTGGATTAATTTTCACACCACCAAAGACCACTGTCGCAGTTAAAGGTAAGTACTTACCGTACATTTCGACATTTTCATATATCTGTGCCGCTAACTCTCGTGTTGGCGTTAAGATTAGTGTGCGTACTTGATTAGCCTGTGGCTTGTTGCCACCTGATAAACGTTCTAATATTGGTAGTGTAAACCCTGCTGTTTTACCGGTTCCCGTCTGTGCTGCTGCCATGACATCTTTCCCACTTAGTACGGCGGGAATTGCTTGTGCTTGAATTGGTGATGGTTCGGTATAACCTTTTTCAGCAATCGCTTTTTGAATCGGGGCAGATAAGCCCAACGAGGTAAAACCCATAGATAAATCTCTTTATAAAAAGTGGAAGTTAGCCAATGTACAGCGGCGTTGCAGAATACAGTATAGCTATTATAAGTGCAATTACGAGAAGGGTTATCTGCAAGCAAATAAGCTATATATCCTAATATTTAATTATTGTCAGTTGCAAAGCTAGACAAGTGGTTTTAATTCCGCTAAAAGTCTCTACAGATAAAAGAATATTCAAGGGAGTTTATGAACAAGATTGCATACAGCAAGATGCGTTTTTTAATCGTTGAAAGTATCAGCCAATCACGTGATGCATTGAAATTATTCGCTTACACGCTTGGTGCTCTTAGTGTTGATACGAGTAACCGCGCCTCAGATGTATTAATACTTTGTGAAAAAATTCAGTTTGACGTTATATTATTAGGTTATGACCTGGGCGAAGATAAAAAAAATGGTCAACATATTCTTGAAGAATTAAGGTCTAAAAAGTTTATCTCACGTCATTGCGCTATCGTTATGATAACCGCTGAGGTTTCACAAGCTATGGTGTTAGCTGCCCTCGAACATAAACCCGATGAATACCTTGCTAAGCCATATACACTTAACGATCTTAACATTCGATTAGCGCGATGTTTCGCTAAAAAAACAGCTATGCTTGATATATATAACGCGATGGATAACAACGACTCCCAACAAGTTATTTCATTATGCCAAGATATTATCTCCATAAATTCAATTTATAAAAATGAATGTTTAGGAATTCAATCTAGACAATACTTTGAGTTAAAACAATTTGATAGGGCCCGAGATATTTACGAGACTTACGCTTGTTCTCCTAATTGTCAGTGGGCGGCAATTGGCCTAGGAAAGATAGCATTACTCGATCATGATTATAACTTGGCCGCTGATTGTTTTAATACGGTAATAGAAAATAATCCACTTTATTTGTCAGCTTACGATTGGCTAGCCAATACCTACCAATTAAATAAAGAGCCTCTGTTAGCAGAAGCAATTTTAGAAAATGCTTTGGTTGTTTCACCTCTTTCTGTACCGCGTCTAGAAAAATATGCAGACTTATGTTTAACAAATCAGAACTTCGATAAAGCAACACAAGCTTTTGCTAAAACTGCAGCGCTTGCCTTTCACTCTGTTCATAGAAAACCTGATAACACCTTACATTTTGTCGAAGCGCTACTTGAGTCCATGACAGATCTAGAACCTCAAAAATCACGCAGACTAAGTAACAAAGCTTTTAAATTACTTACTGATATGGTCAGGGACTTTAATACCATAGAGATTAAGATTCATAGTAAATTATTAGCAGCAAGGTTGTATGATAAAATTAAAGATCCAAGGCTTGCTAAAGAAGCACTAAAAGAAGCTGAGTTGTTACTAATAAACTGTAAACATCAAATATCATCAGTAGGTACAATTGCAATAGCCAAATCACTCATGGCTATGGGAAAGAAGTCTTATGCTGATAACCTACTAACTGAGCTAGCTCATGTAAATCAAGATAATTCCCCAATACTGACACAATTAAACACTATTGCAGATAAGCCTTATTCTGACCATGAAAGGATTGCGGCACAAAGCGCATTAGAGTTAGGTGTTAGTCTATATAAGAAGCATAAATACAGTCTGGCGATTGATAAACTCAATGATGCACTGGTTCATTTTCCTAATCACACTGGGATTAAGTTGAATTTATTGCAAGTGTTACTTGTTTCGTTTGAAAAAGATAATGAGAGGGTTGGCGATCTAGCACAGGCTGAGATATTAATTAAAGCATTAACCTTGATCGATTCTACTAGTGAGTTTTATATTAGGTTTAAAAAGTTAAGTGATAAGTATTCAGATATGATAAAAATTAGCTAAGCGCTAATATTATTAAATAGTAAGGATTTATGTTTGCATAAAGTGGTGGAGGGAGGTGGATTCGAACCACCGAAGGCTGAGCCATCAGATTTACAATCTGGTCCCTTTGGCCACTCGGGAACCCCTCCACGGGGCCGATAATTCAACTTGTTAGTTGTATTATCTTAAACAGCCGCTTAACAATACCATTCAAGTGGTTATTATTAAACTTAATTAGGAGCCTAGCAATGTCCTACTCTCACATGGGAACTCCCACACTACCATCGGCGCTACTGCGTTTCACTTCTGAGTTCGGAATGGGATCAGGTGGTGCCACAGTGCTATTGTCGCTAGAC
>NZ_JACGVS010000018.1:0-100743 GCF_014077345.1 Colwellia sp. BRX8-4 | reverse complement strand
GGTAAAGTATTGGTTACTGGCTGTTTAGGCGTTAAGAAAGACGAAATCATCGAATTACATCCTAATGTTTTAGGCGTTACAGGACCTAATGCTTACGATGAAGTGTTAACACAAGTACACAAACAGGTGACCAAGCCTGTTCATAACGCTTGTATTGATGAGTAATGACTTCCATCGGATTGCTCTTTCTTACAATTTTTCACACAACGCTGACATTTGATAGACAAAAAGCCTCAGGAACCGAACGCAATAAGTTTTTATAATACCCCCATAAATTACAAAACATAAACTTTAGGGAACAATTATTATGAACAAATCACTTATTAGCACGGTATTACTTTTAGCTTCATCGACTGTTTTTGCAGAAACTGAATATCCTACCAATCCAATATTAAGACCTTTAACATTAACTGATGGCACCATTGCCGTCAGTGGTACCTTAGCGTGGGGAGAAGAGAAGGATGAAAGACACGCAGCGCTAAATTTAAATCTGGGCTACGGGCTGACTGACAATTTAACGATTGGTTTGAATGGTATTAGTTACCGACTTTTAGCTCGCCCTGACAATGAAGCAGGCTTTGAGTTAGCGGTTGGGTTAGGTTTAAGGGGCTTTCAAGAATCAACCATTAATGGAGATTCGGTTGCTTATGGTACCGACTTAAAGGGTAAGTATGTCTTTGATAAAAACTTAGCTCTGATTTTTTCTTTAGGTTATGTAAAGTGGGATGAAGAGAAGCTACAAAATAAAGATGAATACCGTTACTCTGTTGGTGTGCAAACCCACTTAGCAAAAGATTGGACGGCTAACGTTAACTATACTTATCGAGATTTAAAAGACTTTCAGCAAAAATCCGCTCATGAAGTTAGTCTTGGTGTTAATTATAATTACAGCAAACAGACCGACATTGGGATGTTTGTTGGTTATTCAAGCTTCGATGCCCAAGAAAATGGTTATCAATATGATAATAATTTTGATCGTGTGGCAGGTGTTTACGCTACCTATCGTTTTTAACTAATTGGGTAACTACCCTTGTTAGTCATATGAAAGTGAGTTGAATAGGCTCACTTTTATCATTAAAAACATCTTCTTTTTAATCATCAGTCGTCACTAAGTCATTTTCTCTTTAACACCAACTTGTTACATTCGTTGGCAAGACACAGCTAATATTCGTTGCTACACTGGCCGATATAAATAAGGATAGTATTATGTGTGGTCGGTTGAATACGACGTTTGATAGCGGTGTAAAAAAGCTTTATACCCGCTTAAAAATAAATAAGGTTATCGATAGGCCGATTGGTCGTCGCTTTGTTAAAGCTGCAGACACTGTTTCCATTGTGAGGAATGTGGGTGAACAACGCCGAGTAGAAAATGCTATGTGGTGGTTATTGCTAGATCAAACTGAAAATGACTTTAAACCCTCTCGGTTTACTTCATTTAATACCCGATTTGATAAGCTTAATACTCCCCAAAGTGCAGGTTATCAGGCGTATCGGAGCGCTAGGTGTATTATTGCCGTTAAAGGCTTTGGTGAAACTGAATTTGTCGATAAAAAGCCGGTTCATTACTTTGATATGCAAGCAGAGTCTGGCGGTTTAATATTGGGGGGCTTGTATAGAACATGGCAGCACATTAAAACGGGTGAAATAAAACTCAGTTGCTCGGTGATAACACTGCCCGCACATGAAAAATTAAAACATATCCACAGCAAAGCCATGCCACTGATACTCCCGCAAAATTTATCACTCATAGACAAGTGGTTAGATCCACAATGTGATGAACTTGATCAATTTGAACATTTGTTACATCCGCGTTTGTCTCAGTCTTTGATTGCCCATCAAATTGATAGACCCATGACTCATCAGCCAATTTCTTTGCCGCAAACAATTCCTTATGATTGAAAGTCGATAATACACTAAGTTATCTGAGATAATTGATAGTAGATGTAAATAGCGTAAAAGGAACAGAAGGTTTTAGCGTAGAAGCACATTTAAAAGCTGGTGTTGTGTGTTTAATAACCGTTTCTTATTTAGACTTAGTTGATGTAATATTTTGAAAAGCCTAAGGTATTATTGAGGGGATCAATCTTTAAGAAGGGATAATTACCTTAATTAAAATCGTTTAGAAAGTCTATATCTTGTATACTTCACCAGTTTTCGACTTAAATAATACAATCGTGTTTTAAACTTTTCTAAATCTGGGGGACATGTAAAATGATAGATATTTTAGCGGTTTTTATAACATTCTTTGCTGTTGTAGATCCAATTGGCACAATACCAGTATTTATAGCTGTAACAGCTCAATATGACCAAAAAACTAAGCGTCGTGTTGCCTTACTCGCCACCATTGTCTCTGCGTGTGTGTTGTTGTTTTTCTTGATTGTTGGTGAAATAGTCTTAACGGCGTTATCCATTCCATTACCCGCATTTCAAATATCTGGAGGGATCGTTTTGTTTCTTTTTGCTCTCAATATGATTTTTGGCGATAGTAAACCCGATGAAGAAATAAAATCATTACAAAACTCCCATAAAGAAACTGCCATATTTCCACTTGCGGTTCCTTCCATTGCAAGCCCCGGAGCCATGCTAGCGGCCGTACTCTTAACTAAAAATTCTGTATATTCACTCTGGGAGCAAACGCAAACTGCATTAGTTATGTTATCTGTCCTAATTTTAGTTTATATCTTAATGTTACTCGCTGGCTTCATTAACCGCATTATAGGGACAAGTGGAGCAAGTGTGATTAGTCGAGTTATGGGACTCATTCTTTCATCTATTGCTATCACGAATATTTTAGCCGGCTTTGGTGATTATTATAAACTGCTATAGGTAGGGGGAAATTAACTCACATTTAGGATGAGTATCTTGTTAATTTTTATTAAAGGTAAAATGAACAGTTGGCTTTTTCCGCTTGTTGCGGTGTTAGGTGTAAGCGAAATCATCAGCGTTCAACTATTTTAGGCTATTGTTAACATGGACTTTTTTTCTCTAATACTTCTTGTCATAGTTATTCTAATAGTATTATCCATTGTTTGGAGTACGCTGAAAACGGGGATTTCCCCTATGATGAGTTCAAGCAAAGCGTGCAAAACCATGCTTGCTGAAATAGATACGTATGAAAAAGGACCTTTAATTGATCTAGGCTCTGGTTGGGGCACGCTGGTTATAGCTGTTGCCCAAAAACACCCCAATCAGCAAGTTATCGGCTACGAGTTATCTTGGTTTCCGTGGTTGGTTTCAAAAATTTTGAAACACAGTTTACGTTTAGATAACCTTACTCTCTTTCGTAAAGACTTTAAAAACGCTGATCTCAGTACTGCCTCGACCCTAGTTTGTTACCTTTTTCCTGAAGGCATGGTCGCTCTTCAAGAAAAGTTAGTAGATGAAGTCTTTAATAAGGTTACTATTGTGAGTAACACCTTCGCCTTACCTTTATGTCAACCAACAAGAGTCATCAGGCTTAGAGACTTCTATCAAACACCTATTTACGTATACCATTGGCAACCAAAATGAGCTTTGGCTTTATTAAGGCGTAATGACGATATACTATATTCTAAATTTCAGTATCTAGCTGACAAGCCACTCAATAATGAAAATTAACAATTGGCTGTTTTTATTTCGTTCAACATTTCAGTAAACTTTTAACCTCTCCTTATTGGAGTGTAGCTAAATAGTATTAGTGTGTTTTACCTTTGGAGAATAAATGAAAAATGGATTTATGGGCGTTTTTGATATTGCGTCAGTAACAAAGACTTTAGCTCTTTGTATTCTAAGTATCGGCTCATATTTGATATATAAGCTCTACCTGTTGTCTAAGCAAATTAATAAACATACAGCGTTAAAAATATCTAAGACTTTTATTTTTATCACTATATTTTTATATATTATTTCGTTTAGCACTCTAATTCACGCACTAGTAAACTGGCAAGAGCCTGGTATTTTAAATTTCACCTTAGGTTTTCATATTATCTCATCTATTTTCGATATCACCTGGATAATTATGGTGCGTAATCGTATTAATCTAATTGCAGGCGCTAATAAAGGAGACAAACTTTGGTTAAACCCGTTTATTACATCGTTGTTACATGTGGTTTATATGCAACATAAAATAAATCAAGGCTTGGCTAAAAACGCTACTGAGTATCAACGTTGAAGAGCGACCAAATATGAAAGCCCAAATAGCGATACAAATCAAAATCAACTGTAGAACTAGACGAGTTAATATCTGCAGTTAAAGTACTAATAAACGTAAGCTTCTTCATTATTATTAGTGTGATATTGTTTTTATTAGGTATTATTCTAATTTTTATAGATATAATGAAACACAGTTATAATAAGTTGTTAGCTTAATAAGGGCAGTTAATGGGTGTAGGTGTTAAAAAGTTAGCAGAAGATGATTGTTATTTTACCAGTAAAATCGTTTTATTCGGCGTTGTTGTATTATGTGCACTTTTTGGGCTTGGTCTAAGTCTATTGGTTAGTTTAGTTCTACTTGAGCCATCAACAGGGCAGTGGGCTAATTTATTAAGTTCTATTATTTTCCCTGTACTCGCTTCTGGTAATGTTTTGCATTATTACTATAAGCAGGTCTTTACTCGCGCTAAGTAATACAACCATAGCTTCAAACTAAACCAATAGCTTATTTGTGTGACTTATATTAATCACAGACGCTAACTTGGGTTTGTTCAAATAAGCTTAAATCTTCGAGAATAAGTTCACGTGCCTTTTCCATCGTAATAGGCGCAAAGCGTACTTTACCGCCTTGAGATAACTGACCTAATTTGGCGGTATCAATGGATATAACTGCACCGATTTTAGGGTAGCCACCAATTGTTTGACGATCATTCATTAATACTATTGGTTGGCCATCGCTAGGAATTTGCACGGCACCATGACAAATACCCTCTGATAAGATGCCGTTAATATCAGAGACAATTTTTTGACCTTCTAAACGATAACCCATCCGATCAAAGCTTTTACCAACGCTATATTCACTTGAAAAAAACAATTTTTGCTGTTCTACACTGAAATGATGTTGCTGATAACTAGGAATAATACGCAGCAGTACTTCTTGGCTATATTTAGGTTGGTCTTCTATAGATAAACTAACTAATTGAGAATCTTTTGTTGTTACACAAGGGAGTATATCGTTCGCGGCTAATTTTTTGCCCTTTAATCCCCCGATACCTTCACGGCAAACGGTTGCAGTGCTGCCAAAACTGGGTGTTATATTAAAACCACCAGCAACAGCAAAATAACTTCGCATACCAAGGTTAGTAAAACCTAGTTCGATTAAGTCACCGGCTTTCACCTGATAACTGCGCCATAACGTTTTTACTTGACCGTTAATGGTTAATGGCATGTCAGCGCCTGTTACGGCAATAACAGCATCTACTTGTGCAATGATGGCAAAACCACCAACACTCACTTCAATAGCACTAACATTAAGGGCATTATTACATAAGCGGTTTGCCCAGTGAAAAGCCAGCTTATCAATCGGACCACCATTGGTTAAACCGACATTAAAAGCACCATAACGACCCTCATCTTGAACAAGACTTAACATGCCTGGTCGTTTAACAATAAAACCTAAGTTTATTGCCGGTCTTCTTAAAGAAGCTTTACTTTGACTAATCATATGTTGCACCTAATACACCACCTAGTGCAAAAAAATCATCTTTGGAAATCGCTTTAAATTTAACCCTATCACCTACTTGAACGGGCATTGTTGGCGCTTTATTGGCGTTAAACATTTCAATAGGGCAAAGACCAATAATATTCCAACCGCCAGGAGAAGTACTTGGATAAACAGCTGTTTGCCTGTCAGCAATACCAACAGCTCCTTTAGGCACTTTTATACGAGGAGTGTTTAATCTAGGCATCGCAATACGCTGATCAACTTCGCCTAAATAAGCAAAGCCCGGCGCAAAGCCAATAGCATATACGTTATATTCTTGTTGCTGATGTAGGGTAATTATTTGCTCTATGGTTAAATCTTTAGATTTAGCCATAGCCGCTAAATCGGGTCCTGACTCGCTCGAATAATAAACAGGTAATTCGATGAGTGCCCCTTGATTATGATTAATTATTGGTGAGTTTATTAATAGCTTTTGCAATTTGTTAGTGATCTGATGATGGTCGATATTGTGTAAATTAAACATCACTAATATTGAAGCATAAGATGGTATTAAATCAATAATATCATTGCTCATCTCTTGCCTGATCAGCCATTGTGCTTGCTGTACTTTTGCGGCAACTTCATCATTAACGGGTTGGTCAAAATAAAGGATCAAGCTGTTTTCACCGGCAATTTCTATTTTAAATGTTGCTGACATTAACGAATAAGCTCCCTAATAGTGGCTATTGCTTCTACGCCCTCGAGGTTGTCACCGTGCACACACAAGCTGTCTACTTCTAAAGGTAAGCGCTTACCATTAATAGTGATGACACTGCTTTGCTCTTTTAACAGTTTAACTTGTGCGATCATTTTTTCTCTATTATGCACCGCACCTGTTATGTTGCGTGATAACAAACTGCCATCATCGTTGTAGCATCTGTCAGCAAAGGCTTCAGTGAGTATTTCCACGTTAAATTTTTCTGCTTGAGCGCGATGTTTTTTAATATTTGAGCTTGCTTGTATCATTAGCTTAAGTGGTTTGTGATATTGGGCTATGGCTGAAAGTATCGCCTCGCGCACTTCAATATTAGTCATCATGTCGTTATATAGTGCACCATGAGGTTTTACATAGCTAAGCTCAATATCTAAAGACTGAGCAACGCCATCAATAGCCGCCACCTGATATAAAACTAACGCAATAATTTCTTCTGTGGAGCACTTCATTGAGCGACGACCAAAACCAACTAAATCAGGGTAACTAGGATGAGCGCCAACACTAACGTTGTGCTGCTTAGCTAATTGTAATGTTTTTTGCATGACCAAAGGATCGCCGGCATGGAAGCCACAAGCAATATTTGCTTGATCAATGTGCGGCATTACTTTTGCGTCTGAGCCCATATTCCAAGAGCCAAAACTTTCGCCGAGGTCGCAATTTAACTTCATTTCATTTCCTAAAAATATTACCGTATATGCAGTGAAGAATTATGATTACTTTAACGATACTCTGACCAAGCATCGTTATTTTAAATCTTTAGCATGCTATTAAGTGACAAAGATTAGCCAGCATCTTACTAAATTTTAGGTGTATAAGGCTAATAGTATCTAAATAAGAGAGGCTAGATTACTTAAATCAAATGGCTGAGATAAATATAAAAAGATGTTAATGATACTTTTGGGAGTGTACAACAATAAAATCAATGCAATAAGACACTTGCCAGTTCAATAAATGATCATTTTTGTGTACCTATTGATCCTACATAATTTATTTTCGCAAGTAATAAGATAAAATGTTACCTGTACATTTCCTTGCATGTGTTAATGTCATTGTTTTAGACTTTACCGGCAGTTATGGTCTGTAGTCCTGTTAAGGCAAAGACTTGATTTAATGCTAGGTTTTCAAATAGGTAGTTGCCACTGACATGATAAAATAACGGGGTGTATTGATTACAATCATGGGATGAATGGCCAGTTGTTTGACGAGCGACTTTACATTAGCAATGCCTGTAAGGTATAAATTGGTATTGTTACTTTTGACCCTAGTAACAAGTAATCGGTCGTTTCTGTTAAAGTTAAAGTTAAAAATAAGCTAATCTTTAACAAGCTAATAGCTGACTATTGTTATAATTATTAATATACCAATAGATCTACTTACATTCTTATGGGGTTTTACCTAATTTCACCGTTGAAATTAGGTAAAAACGATGGTGCTAAATGCCGTATAAATATATATTATTTATTGTTTTTTCATGGTCACTGCAAGTTGGGGCAAATGACACCATAAACATTGCTTCAGACGAATGGTGTCCTTACATTTGTAATGAAGATGATAAGCCAGGTATATTAATTGAAATCATCAGTGAAATTGCTGAAGCTCAAGACTATGATGTTAATTTTACCCTTATGCCGCTGGCTCGTTCATTAAGGCTTCTTCAACAATCAAAGTTAGACATGGTCCTCGCTTTAACAAAAGAACACATTGAAGCTTTTGATTTAAGGCAAAGCCAACAAGTTTATGGCGGCTTGTATAATGACTTTTATGTTAGTAACGAAACTCAATGGAAATTTTCTACCATAGAGAACCTTAAAAACTTCATTGAACAGGGCAATATTCTTGGGCTTATTAATGGCTATGAATACGGCAGTGCAGTGAGTCGCCTAAAAGAAACCTCGGGTGAATTTATATTTTTAGCCTCGGGAGATAAGCCGTTATCCAGTGCTTTAAAAATGCTCAGTAAGCAGCGTATAACTGTGCTGCTTGATTCGCGTTTTAATGTTGAATATGAAATTCAGGATAAAAAAATCACTAACTTACAATATGCCGGTACCCAAGGTATATTTGTTCCTCTTTTTATCGGCTTTGCACCAGACACTAAGCTTAAATATATTAGTGCCTTTGATAAAGGCTTAATAAAACTAAGAAAAAAAGGACAACTGTCAAAAATATTGCAGCGTTATGGTATCTCAGATTGGCACTCAAAAAAGTAGCCAGCCAACGGACTAAATAAAACCCTCAGGCAAGTATTTTTACCACTTGTTTACCGGTAAAACCTCCATCAACTTGAATGTGCAGGGCACGAGAAACCTGCTGTGCGTTAAATTCAATTAAGGTAATATCAGGCGTTTGAATACTGCCTTTTGCTAGTGCATCAAGTAATTGATTACTCTTAAAACTCATTTTTTGTTGTGCGCACAAGCTATTGGCTAACCACGCACCAGCGAGTGATACTATGCCGATATTGGGCGCTTTTCTAAACATGAGCTCTTGGTCAATGTTAGGCAAGGGACGCAAGCAAGCAATACGACCACAAAACCTCATCAGCTCAATATTACGCATTGTTGAGTCACCACCAACAGAGTCAAGAACTGCATCAAAACCTTGTGGTCCTAATGCTAGGCGAATTTTTTGACAAAGTTTTTTATCGTGGTAATCAAATATTGCATCAGCACCGAGTTTCTTTACTAATTTATGATTATGCTTAGCAGCCGTGGTAAACACATCTGCACCACGTTCCTTGGCAAACTGAATAGCAAATTGCCCAACAGCACCTGCACCAGCCTCAATTAAAATAGTATCGCCTTGTACTACTTGTAATTTATCTAAAGCAATTAAAGCCGTCATACCGGCACAAGGAAGTGTTGCCGCTTCACTTGCTGTAACATTTTTTGGCACAATAGAAACGGCAAAGTTAGGGACTTTAGCGTACTCACTTAGCACGCCTTGTTGACCAATATTGGCATGCCACATAACGCGGTCGCCAATATTAGGAAACAGGCCTTTTTTAGCTTGAACGACAATGCCAACTGCATCTAAACCAAGAATATGAGGATATTGCCATTGAGAAAATCCACTTTTAGCGAAATGAGCATCAATAGGATTGAGACCTACATATTCAACCTTAACTAACAGCTCGTGTTCATCGCACTCAGGTAACGGCAATTGCACATCAGATAAATGGATTTTTTCGTTTGCCTTTTCAAGCACTATAGCTCGCATAGAAGTAGGTTGGTCAATGTTGGGCAATATCTCAGTAGTTAGCATAAAAAAACTCAAACTTTACAAGGTGATTAAACCGTAACTCCACCGACCATTAAAAGCCTGATAGGCACTTACTTTGGCCAGAGATGAAGAAATGGTCGCGTTTACTGCATTTTCTTGGGCTATTAAAACATCCTGCCGCGCATCTAACAACTCTAAGTAAGGAATTTGCCCCTCTTGATACATAGCGTTAGCTTGCATAAAAGCTTGATGAGCAAATTGAAAACGTTTATCTGCAAAGCGTTTTTGTTCAAGGTGCTTTGTCAGCAATTGTAACGATAGTTCACTGTCATTAATAGCCGCTAAAACAACCTGCTGATATTGGCTATAAGCCGCTTCACTTAAATATTGCTGCGCGTCACGTTGCGCCAGTAAAGCTGGATAGCTTAATAATGACCATTGTATTTGTGGCGCGACTTGCCATTGATGCTGGCTATTATTTAATTGACTACTGCCAAGGCTTAGCACACCAACAAAGGCACTTAAACTAATGTCAGGTAACAAGGCTTTACTTGCGGCTACACTTAACGAATTAGCTTGGCTAAATTGATATAAGGCTTCGCTAATATCAGGACGTAAAGCTATAGCCGAACTGGGTTGCGCTAAAGTGACCTCAAAGGGTAAGTCAAAGATCTTTTGTTCATTATTAAGCTTTATATCGCCGCTTAAACGACCGGTTAATAAGGCCAACGTAGATAAATCGTTATATAATGCATAACTTGTTTCAGGTAATAATGCTTGTTGTTGACTTAACTGGGCACGAGTGCGGTTTAAGTCAAGTTCATTAGCAATGCCTTCTTCAACCCTGGCGGAAAGAACCAAGATACTTTTTTTAAGCGCAGCAACTTGCAGACTAATAATCTCTTGCTTTTGCATATTGCCCTGATAACTAATGAAACCTTTAACAACAGACGAAATCACTTCGATTTGCAAGGCGCGTAATTGTTCAGCCTGGCTCATCGCTGATGCATTGGCGGCATCAACTAACGCATTAATACGACCAAATAAATCGAGTTGCCAACTTAAGGCTAGATTAGCACTTGATTGACGACTAATATTATCAGCTATGCTGGTGCGTTGCGCACCAATCTCAAGCCCACCTTGTGGTAGAAAATCACTCTTTTCTACCTTGAGTTTAGCTAAAGCACTTTGCAATTGTAACTGACTTGTTTTTAAGTCATGGTTATTGGTAAGTGCATCTTTAATCAATTGATTCAATTGTACTGAGTTGAGTTGTTGCCACCAATTAATCTCGTCTTGACCGGTCAACTGTGTGGCTATATCAGCATCAGCAATAAAACTTTTCATTAATTGTTGATGCTGTTGCTCATCAATTTTGGTGGCACATCCCGATAATAAGCTGGCGACTAAAACGACACCGACAGTTAACTTGGTTTTTAGCGGTTTAGCGCTAAATTGCTTGGCTTTTAAACTACGGGTAAGTAACTTAATCATTGGCTACTCCTCAACCTTTTTTTGTTTAGTCTTGGTCACTAAAATATAAAATACTGGCGTAAAGAGCAGGCCAAATACAGTCACGCCTATCATGCCTGAGAACACCGCATTACCCATAGCATGGCGCATTTCTGCTCCAGCACCTGTAGCAAAAACTAACGGTAGTACACCAGCCGTAAAGGCTATCGAAGTCATGAGTATTGGACGTAAACGCAGCTTACATGACTCAATAATAGCGTCAAAGTGAGATAAGCCTTGCTCGTTTTGATCCTTAGCAAACTCTACCATTAAAATAGCATTTTTCGAGGCCAGTGCGACCAGAACAATTAACGCAATTTGGGTGAAAATATTGTTGTCTGAACCAACGAGCCAAACACCTAACAAAGCAGAGAATATAGTCATGGGTACAATGAGAATAATGGCTAAAGGTAAACGCAAACTTTCATATTGTGCAGCTAAAACCATAAAGACTAAAAGCACCACTAGCGGAAAAACATACACCATAGTGTTGCCGGCTAATATTTGTTGGTAAGTCACTTCTGTCCATTCATAAGCAATACCTTTGGGTAGGGTATTGGCCAATATACCTTCTATTGCCGTTTGTGCTTGGTCTGAACTATAACCAGGGGCAGGGCTACCATTAAGCTCAGCACTTGGGTAACCATTGTAATGCATTACACGGTCTGGACCTGTTGTTGGCGTTACGGTTAAAACAGAACCTAACGGCACCATATCACCATGGCGATTGCGCACTTTGAGGTTTAATATTTGTTCAGGGTCTTGGCGAAACTCAGCTTCTGCTTGCGCTTTTACTTGATAAGTACGACCAAACATATTGAAGTCATTGACATAAACTGAGCCTAAATAGACTTGCAGGGCATTAAAGACTTCATCAAGTGGAATTCCTTGTATTAAGGCTTGTTCACGGTCGATATCTATATCCATTTGTGGAACTTGAATTCTAAAACTTGAAAACAGTCCTACCAATGCAGGGTCTTGTCTTGCTTTGTCAATAACTGCCTGTAAGCTATTAAATAACACTTCAAAGCCTTTGTTACCACGGTCTTCAATTTGTAACTTAAAGCCGCCGGTTGTACCTAAACCTTGGATTGGTGGTGGTGTAAATACCGCAACAAAAGCTTCATCTATGGCTGTAAAACGTTGGTTTAATTGCGCTGCAATTGCCATAGCTGATTTACTATCATCAGTTCGCAGAGAAAAAGCATCTAAAGGAAGAAAAACAATCGCACTATTAGGACTATTAGTAAAACCATTGATCGACAAGCCAGGAAAAGCAACAGTATGAGCAACACCTGGTATATCTAGAGCAATTTTTTCCATTTCTCTAACCACCGCATGGGTACGGTCAAGACTTGCTGCGTCAGGTAATTGAGCAATAGCGATAAGATATTGTTTATCCTGTGCTGGAATAAAGCCACCGGGCACACTGCTAAATAACTGTACCGTTCCACCCAAGAGTGCGATATAGGCAACAATAACGATAACACTCATACGCATTAATTTTTTAACCAGCTTCTGATAACCATGGCTACCACGTTCAAAAACACGGTTAAAAGGCGCGAATAACCAACGGCCAAAAAGTTTATTAAGTAGGCGTGTTAATCGGTCTGGTTTACTATCGTGTGATTTTAATAACAATGCCGCCAATGCTGGCGATAACGTTAAAGAGTTAAAGGCCGATATTATCGTTGATATCGTAATAGTTAAGGCAAATTGTTTATAAAATTGCCCCGATAGGCCACTAATAAATGCCGTTGGTATAAATACCGCACTTAATACTAAGGCGATAGCGATAATAGGTCCGGTGACTTCTGTCATGGCAACGCGTGTTGCTTCTAAAGGGCTTAGCCCTTTTTCGATGTTACGCTCGACATTCTCAACGACAACAATAGCGTCATCGACGACAATACCTATTGCCAGTACTAAACCAAAAAGTGATAGGGTGTTAATTGAAACGCCAAGTAATTGCATTACCGCAAAGGTACCAATTAACGACACGGGTACGGCAATTAACGGGATAATTGAAGCACGCCATGTTTGTAAAAATAGTATTACCACAATCACAACTAAAACAATGGCTTCAATTAAGGTCGTTATTACTGCATCGATAGAGTCACGGACGAAAATAGTGGGATCGTAAACTATGTCGTATTCGACACCAGCAGGGAAGTCTTCAGATAATAACGCCATAGTTGCCCGTACTTGATCTGATAACTCAATAGCATTAGAACCAGGTCGTTGAAAAATAGGCATAGCTAAAGCAGGTTGCCCGTCTAACATGGCACGCAAGGCATAAGTATTTTGTCCTAGGTCAACACGAGCGACATCTTTTAATCGAGTAAGCTGGCCTTGTTCGCCGACTTTAATAATAACTTGTTCAAACTCTTCAATGTTATCAAGACGGCCTTTTACATTGAGTAATACTTGAAATTCACTGTCGTTAGCAGCAGGTTGAGAGCCTAAACTACCGGCAGCAACTTGTTGGTTTTGCTCACGTAATGCATTAATAACATCGGTTGCGGTTAATTCACGCGCAGCTAATGCATCTGGGTTAAGCCAAACGCGCATCGAATATTGACCACCACCAAATAATTTTATATCACCAACGCCGGGTAAGCGGGAGATTTTATCTTTAACGTAGAGATCGGCGTAGTTAGATAAATATGCGATATCATGGCTTTCTTGGGGTGAATATAAATGTACCACCATAGCTAAATCAGGCGATGATTTTTCTGCAACCACACCCAGACGTTGCACTTCTTCTGGTAAGCGAGATAATGCACTATTAACGCTATTTTGTACTTGTACTTGCGCGCGATCTAGATCAGTTCCAAGAGCAAACGTCACCGTTAAGGTCATACGACCATCGCCAGTGGCTTGTGAAAACATGTATAGCATGTTTTCAGTGCCGTTGATTTCTTGCTCAAGTGGGGTTGCCACTGTTTGTGCAATAACCGAAGGGTTTGCCCCTGGGTAATTTGCCGTAACCACCACGGTTGGTGGCACAACACCAGGGTATTCACTAACGGGTAGTTGAAAAAGTGAAAGTCCACCAGCAAGCAGAATGACAAATGACAAGACAGCTGCAAATATCGGGCGTTGTATAAAAAAATGTGAAAAGTTCATGGTTAACTCTTATTCTTCTGACGTTAGTTTTGCCGTTAAACTGGCATCAGCAACAGGTGATAAAGTAAAGGCAATACCAGCACTATCAATGGTGACATTATTAGGTGCGACAGGCATGCCTGGACCTACGCGGGCAGGACCATTAACAGCAATAACATCCGTTGCTTTTAGCCCAGAAGTAATCGCCTGTAAACTGCCGTAACGCTCACCCAATTTAACCAGCTTATATTGCAAAATATTATTTTCACCAACAGTTAAAACAAAATTATTTTTTAAGTCGGTACCAATAGCGCGTGAAGGCACGATAATTTTTTCGGTAATGGCATTTGCAGCCAACTTGATGCGCGCAAAAGAGCCTGCACGGAGTTGGTTTTTCTCTTCATTAAATACCGCTCTTACCCGCAATGTGCCGGTTGCCGAATTTATTTGGTTATCAATAAAATCAATATAGCCTTGGTAAGCAAACTCACTTTGTCCTACTTTTTGCATCATGACTTTTTGCTGATCGGAGGCACTAATATTAGCAAAATCGCTATTCCAAGTGCGCTCATCAATGTCAAAGTAAGCAAACATCGCTTGGTTAGAAACAATCGTTGTTAGCACACTTTGTCCGGCGATAATGTTATTGCCTTTGGTAATGTTGGCGCGAGAAATAATACCGTCGATAGGTGAACGAATAGCGGTAAATTCTAAATCAAGTTGTGCTGCTGTTAATTGTGCTTGTAATGCGGCGAGTTGTGCTTCGCGCTGACGTAATGTTGACGTGCGAGACTCTGCTTGTTCAGTGGATATCGCTTTTCGTTGAGTTAAACGTATTGCACGTTCTTCTTCACTTTTGGCTTGATCAAATGCAGCTTTTGCACTGTTAACTTGTGCTTGAAGGCTAGCAACAATAGCTAAAAAGGGTCGATCATCTAGTTTAAACAGTAGGTCGCCCGTTTTAATTTGCTGACCCTCATCAAAAGCAATCGACTCTATTACCCCTGAAACACGTGGTTTCAAAGCAACTTGCTCAGGTGCTTCTAAGTGGGTGGTATAGGTGTGCCAATTTTGTACAGATTTGACTAGCACTTCTGCCACATCAATCGACTGTAGTTGTTGCTGCTGTGTTTTTTGACTAGGCGCTTCTGAGCAACCTAATAAAGTTAAGCTTGCCATAGCAATAGCTACTGCGATTAAATGTTTATTCATAATAAGACCTCTTTTAATTTGAGCGCAATTTTACGTAACAAACCTGTTGATAAAAACCATAGATTTTGCATTTGATTAGTGCCAAAATAGCACCAATAGAATTGTGATGGTAATAAAGTATGGATACGACTAGCCGATTATTGATGTTGCTTGAAGTGGTTGAACAAGGTTCTTTTATTAAAGCGGCTGAGGTACGTAATATTGACCGTTCGGTTATTTCTAAACAGCTCAGCCGCCTTGAGGAACAATTAGGCGTTAGATTACTTAATCGCACTACACGCTCATTTTCCTTAACGGCTGCTGGCGCTGAGATGGTTAAAAAAGCAGCTGAACTTAGAGAGTTACTGGGCGAAACAGTACGAATGGCTGAAAATTATCATTTGGAGCCCCAAGGAGTCCTCAAAATAACGTCTTCTACCTTATTTGGGAAACGTTACTTACAGCCAGTCATTAACGATTTTCAAATGCGCTTTCCGCAGGTTGAAGTAGAATTGCGTTTAGATGATCGTGTTATTGATATTGTCTCAGAAGGGTTTGACCTTGCGTTTCGTATCGGTGAGCCCAAAGATTCGTCGTTAATTGCTCGTAAAATAGCGCGTAATCGTTTGTTAATTTTAGCGACCCCGACATTTATTGCTAATTATGGTTTACCTCAAACTATCGAAGATTTAACGCAATTACCGGCGGCAAGTTACGCTAGCACCTCGTTTAAAGTCGAAGGTGTTCGCTACTATGATAAAAATGGTGAAGCCAAGGAACAAAAACTCAATAGTATTTTTAGGGCAAACGATGCCGAAGTTTTATTGATGAAAACATTATCAGGTAGCGCGTTTTTTGTTGCGCCAGCTTTCGTACTTGATAACGAAGTGAAAGATGGTCGTTTAGTACCTTTATTGACCGACGTTAGATTAATGGAGTATGGCGCTATCTATGCAGTATATCCACATCGCGATCTACCCGTTAGAACGCGATTATTTTTTGATGCGGTTCGTGAGTATTTAGGAAAAGAAATACCTATTTGGGAACGGGCTATTCCTAACTTTGAACAGTTATATACCCGGTAGATATTTGTCTGTGCTATTAAATATTAACCCGCCAATTTTACTCGTTTTATTTGCTTGTTTACCTCAGTTAAATTACCTGTCTTAAGCCAAATTCTTGCGCCAGCACTACCAGCGGTTACCGTTAAGGTATCGCCTAATGGCAAACGTACCCAACTATGCTTTTGTAATAAATCACTGGGTGTTTGTAACTCCCCTGATAACACTAAAACTTCAGCCCCTTGAGTCGCGACAATATTCATTACTGCGCTCGGTTCAAAAGATAAAATAGCGACCTCTTCAATGGTATCTTGGTGTAGTGGGATAATTGAAACGCCTAGTATTTTTGTCGGTGTTGCAGACATTTGCTGTGTTTGTAAACAAACATGGCTTCTATCTTCTGGCTGAAATTGCCAAAGTTTTACAAAAATAATACAGCCTTCATCAGAACGAGGTGTATGAGAAGATTGTGGTGGGTTTCTAATATATGAGCCGACAGGGTAGTCGCCGTGTTCATCTTGAAATACACCTTCAAGTACAATAAATTCTTCACCACCGGTGTGAACGTGGGCAGAAAACTTGCTTCCTTTTGCGTATCTTACTATCGATGTTGCTCTGGCCACTTCACCGCCTACTCGGTCTAACGGTCTTCTGTCTACGCCAGGCATAGGTGAAGCTAACCATGCTAATGAGGTACTGTGCACGATAGCTCTTTGTTCAAAGTTAGCTAAAATTTCCATAATCAATCCTATTTTAAAACAGTAAGGGTGAAAGTGAGTCATTTTACATTTAGTAAAAACCTTCATGTAAAATGACTAACAGTCATTTTTTATTTAACGCTTGGACGTTCAGCAACCTTAGCACGCCAATTGAGTAAATGTGTGTATTCGTCGGGTACGGCTATTTTTGCAAAGTCAGCAAAACCAAGACCGGCAAACAGGGTAATATCAGCGACAGTAAAAGCTTCACCTGCGACATAAGTCTGGTTGCTTAAAACAGTGTTAAAGTATTTAAAACCAGCAAGTGCTTTCTCGCCTTGTTTCTTACCCCATTCTTTATTTTGATATGTTTCAAGTTCAGGTCCTAGGCCGTCGGTAGCATGATGAAAATAAGTAGCGACAGCATCAAGTACCATTAATTCAGCTCTTCGTTGCATCATGCTAATAACGGCACGCGATTTTGCCGTTGACCCTGTTAACGATATCCCCTCAAAAGTGTGGTCGATATATTCAATAATAGCAGAACATTCAGCGATGTAAGTTCCATCATCTAATGCCAATACGGGTACGCTGGCTAAGGGGTTCATAGCGATGAAAGCGTCACTTCGATGTTCTTTGTTCATCACATCAACAGCAATAAAAGTGACCTTGTCAGAGGCGTTTTTCTCTGCTAACGCCATGCGGACACGCAATGGGTTAGGAAAACCTTCTATATCATATATTTTCATTTTATATTTCCAATTAATTTGGTTATCGTTGTTTACTTGACTACCTACTGGTAGGTAGTCTGCGTATTTTTAATTATATTGTCAAATTTTATTTAAAACTCAAGTCTTCTAAAAAATTAAAGTTGCTTTTACAGGTCGAGCTAGTTAATATTTATCTATCAGTAGATAGTTTTTTTTAAAGTTTACATATGAATAATAAACGTGTGATTATTGTCGGTGGGGGATTAGCGGGTTTATATACCGCTTATCAACTAGAACAGTTGAATATTCCTTATCTTCTTTTTGAAGCAAAAGATGTTTTTGGTGGCCGTATATATAGCGAGCAACCGAAAGTGTATGATGAAAATGAACCATTACATGATTTAGGTCCGACGTGGATATTTCCGCATCATCACCAGATGAAAGCACTAGTGGCTGACTTGCAAACACATTTATTTGACCAACATATTGAAGGTGCGGTTGTTTATCATGCGGATCAGCATACTCAGCCGCAAATTATTGAAAATGGTCAAGGGCCACTTTTACATCGTTTAGCTGGCGGATTATACAAGCTCATTTTAGCTTTACAGGCTAAGCTATCTAAAGATAACTATCAGCTTAGTTGTCAAGTCGAGCAATTAACAAAAGTGCACGATAGCTGGCAAGTGACAGTAAAAAATACTAAAGATGACTCGACATCTATTTTTGAAACCGACCATTTAGTTTTAGCTTTACCGCCGCGGATCATTAATGAATTTTTAACACCCGTTCATTGGGCAAGCAAAGCTTTAACCGCAGCCCTTGTCGCTGTGCCGACTTGGATGGCAAGCCAAGCTAAGTTTATTGCAACTTATGAAGAGGCTTTTTGGCGAACGAAAGGCTTAGCAGGGCAAGCCTTTAGCCGTGTTGGACCTATGATAGAAATTCATGATGCCTCGGCACAAGTACAGCAAGATTTCGCTTTATTTGGTTTTATTGGGCTTTCGCCACAAGCGATAGAAGGTTTATCTGTAGAACGGGTTAAAGCTTTGTGCATTAATCAACTGAGCTTATTATTTGGTGATGAGGCCCAGCAATACTCACAGTGTTATTTAAAAAGCTGGGGTAATGATCATTATGTTGCCGTTGAAAAAGACAGAGTGGAGCCACCAAATCATCCTTATTTTAATATGAAGGGGTTTGCTGGCGAATTATCCTCATTAAATTTATATTTAGCCGGTAGCGAATTTGCTCAGCAAGAAGCCGGTTACCTTGAAGGCGCATTATTTGCCGCAAATACAACCATTAGGTCATTAAAAAAAGAATTTAATGACCTTAACTAGAGAGAAAATATAATGAGTAAAAGTTCTTATGCTTTATATCACAAGGTTCATTGTCCATATTGCCGACAAGTCATTGCCGCAATGAAAACTAGCAATGTTACGCTTGAATTACGTGACACAGAGAAAAATTTAGCCTTTAATAAAGAGTTAATCGAACAAGGGGGAAAGAAACAGGTACCTTGTTTAAAAATTACAGAAAATGGTCAAGAATCTTGGCTGTATGAATCTGGAGATATTATTAACTATTTGAATAAAATAGCCTAGTCATTGATAATGGATGAAATTATTAAATTTATTTAATAATTTCATCATTTACTTCACCTTCAAATAGCATTTATTTATGAATAAAAAATCTCAAATACTCAAATTAGCTGAAAATAAAGTAAGATCTGGTGGCTATGGTAATTTTAGCTTTAGGGAACTGGCTGATGAAATTGGCATTAAAAGCTCAAGTGTTCATTACTATTTTCGTACAAAAGCTGATTTAGGTGCCGCACTAGCACACCAGTACGTAGATGATTTTTTAGCGTTATTAGATGCTGAAAAAGCAAAATTAAAGGGCCGTAGTGCGATTAATCTCTATATTAATGCTTTTAAAACGGCATTAGAAAAAGACAATCAAATGTGTTTATGTGGCTTGTTAGGCGCACAGTCAGATGCACTGCCAGAGCAAGTCAACATAGAAATAAAACGCTTTTTTGAATTAAACATCGCATGGTTACAACAAGTCTATATTGAAGAAAAAGGTTTAGCAGTAGACATTGCCAAAACTAAAGCTATTCAGTTATTAGCTACTTTAGAAGGGATGATGATTTTAGCAAAAGTGTTAGACGATACAACGGCTTTTGACAGCCTTAATGATTATATCAATGAGGACATTTAATCGAGTCTATTGATGATAGTGTTACTTGCCAATCATCATATTTAGCTGATCATTTCTTTACTTTAAAGTACAGAAAAATAGTGAGGCTAGGTAGTAGAGCATAGTTAAGGAGGTTCTTAAAAATATAAAAAATGCCATTAAATATAGAGGCATTTTTACAACACTCTTTTTATCGAGGTAACAACGGCTAAGGGACTGCCAAATGATTAACACTCTTTTCATCTAAACTTTCTTGCCACGTTTCTGGCATTTTCTCCATAATTCGCACTAATAATTGCTTAGCCACTGCCTTATCTTCTAATTGCTCTGATGAGTGTGACAATATTGTTGCCCATAAATAGCTTTTTGCTAAAAGCTTATCTTTATTGATTTGTGCTTTGTTAAAGACTTGCCAATACAATAAAGCGGTTGGCATATAAGCTTTTTTGTATTTTCCTAATGCCGCGATTTCATACCAGTGCAAAGCCTCTTTCTCGTCAACATTCATGCCAATTCCTTTATCATAAAATTGTGCTAACAGATAAGCTGAACTGGGCGATTTTTCACTCGCAACATGCTGTAGCCAGTTAAAAGCTTGTTGATAATCTTGCGGGAAATATTGACCATAAAAATACCACTGAGCAAGCTTGTTTTGTGCACTAATCGAGCCTTGCTGACCGGCCTCAAGGCAAAGCCGTTGCCCAGCCATTAAATCAACTTTAACACCATCACCGGAAAGTAATAATTCGCCAGCCTGGCATGCTCCTGACGGTATTCCTTGTTCAAACGCTTTTATAAACCAATGGTAAGCCAATTTTTTGTTTTGCTTAACTCCTTGTCCTTCAAAAAAGCATTGCCCCAATGATTGCATAGCGCCTGGCATATTATTTTTTGCTGCTTTTTGATACCATTGACAGGCGGTTGAACGGTTGGGGGTGATCCCCCAGCCTAGATCGTAAAATAACGCGACAGTAAATTGCGCAAGACCATTTTCTAAATTGGCTTGTTCTTTAAAGGCTATTAATGCGGCTTTATATTGCTGCTTTGCCAGTAATGCTTGGGCATTACTTAATGGGCCTGCCCAATCATCAACATTGTTGGCAAAAACAGGTGGTTTGAAGAGTATTAGTAGAATAAAAATAACAAGGCCGGTAGTTAATCGACCTTGAATTATTTGACCTTTAGATGATTTAGTCATATTAATTACGCGACGGGAAAATACCTTGTAAGGCAATTAACCAAGTGAGCGAAAGGTAAGGGCCGCGAATATTAAAGGCTTGACTACTCCCATTATTATTAACCACGGTATCAGATGTTGAACTTACCTCAACACCTAAACTTAATGCAATCGCATCAGCTCTCATATCGACATTAGGAGCACCATTACTATATATATTTTCCCTATTCGGACTATTTGATAAAACCGCATCCGTCGGTGAATTAGTTGTACTACTTGATGCTAATGCACGTAATGCTATTGTGGTAGCACTGGTATCGACAACATTGCTCGTTGTGGTTGTTGCGGTATGATTATGAGCCGGCATTTGTAAAATATTCAAGACATGAGTTTCTGACCCACCTCTTTGTCCTAAACGGTAATTACCAAGTCCGGGTCCTTGTCCCTGACCAATAGGAGAGCGGCCACGTAAATCGGGTAAGCCAAAAGTTGAACGACCATCGCCCCCAAAGGTTGTGCCAAGAATGGAAAATAACGCGGTATTACTTGAAATAGCCAGTAATTGCCCTTCAGCTTTTGCCCAACTTCGAATAGTAAAATTACCACCAAAAGCGCACATTCCACCCAAATATGGTTGAGAAGAGCAGGCCAATGCTTTCATCGGCATCGTGATAGCCGTGATACTAAATCCTAAAATGCAGCTTAATTTTATTACTTTTACAATGTTCATTTCTATTATCCTTAATTTGTAAAAAACCATTAATTATTTATTTTTCGCTTTACTTGTAATAGTGCCATCGCCATAAAAAACAGTATAAATGTGCTAGGCTCTGGCACTTGTGACGGTGGTTGTACCGCAGTTAAATTATCAGCAGATAAAATACTGATAAACGCGCTACTGCGCCCATTAAAAAAAGCATCATTGCTAAATGCCCCTCCATCCATTCTTACCAACGCTGAGAAGTTATTTGAAGCTCCTGCCGCCAACGTAATATCAAAAAGAAAGGTACCACTATCTGATAACGAAGCTCCATTGGTGCCGGGAAATGTGCTACCTAGTACATCACCTATTTCATCACCATTACGACGATCGGAGGTTAAATCAGAAGCGAATATTTCCTCGGCTAAGTCATCAAAGAGATTAACTTCTGAATTAACAAAAGCATCAGAGCCGTTATCAATAAAAGTACCATTACCTTGTGCATGGGCAGAGACTGAATAGGCTAATTCAAAAAATATTTGATAGGTATCTGTTGCCGAGCTATTGAGTAATGAAAAATCGATATCAAAGAAAAAATCAGGAACTTCACTTATTGCACCCGCAGTAGAAGACCCAATAGCACTAACACCAACGCCATCTCCAAAATCAGTCAATGTCCCTGCTAAAGGGGTGGCACCTGTTGGCGTGAGATTAGCAATAGAGGTAAGTGTCGTGCCGCCGCCAATAACAAGTGACATATTGGCACTTTGACTGGCGTTACCTGTAGTAGAAGCTGAATAAGTGGTATCGAGTTCAGCGTTACCGGTAATAGAGATATCTAGCGGAATTAACCCCGCAGTAACTGTTGGTGCAATTAAACTAAAAGCACATAGAATAGAACAAAACCTGAGAACTTTACGCATCCGTGTAATCCTTTTTAAAGTGGTTGATGAGTCATATGCAAGGTTTAAACCCTTTTACTAATTGATTATAAAAACAACAGTTTGTAATGTGTAGCAAAATGACAAAAAGATAAAATGTAAAAAATACTGACATATTTATTGTTTTAAAATCGTTCTATAAAAATATTAGCCAATAAAATAAGTATCTTCTGAACCTTATGTGAATTTCATACGTATTTAGTTTAATTTAATCAATGTTGTATGCTTACTTTTTACTGAATTAGAAAGTATCGCTTTATTTTATTGTTTGATCAGGTGTTTAGTCTAACAACTCAATATTGAATGGGCTAAAAACACTCAGGAATAACAGTAGTGAACATTAATAGTTTTTCAATTATAAATAAAAAATGGGATTTATGTATGCCACTAATAATTAAAAATGGTTTTTTGGTGATTTTTAGTTCATTTTTGCTATCAGCCTGTAGTTTTAGTTTTATTTATAACCACTTAGACTGGTGGAGCAATTGGTATCTTGATGATTACGTTACCTTAAGCCAAGAACAGCAAAAAACATTTGATACGACATTTAATGAGCTGCATACATGGCACCGACGAACACAACTCAGTGAATATAGTCGGCAACTTATCACGCTAAAAGACCAAGTAAATCGCGGTATTACCGTAGAAGAAGTCGACGATCAATTAGTCATCATCAAACAGCATTGGCTTGCAGTGCGAGAGCAAGCAAAACCGGCACTGATATCGTTAGTTCATACCCTGAGTAGTCGCCAAAGAAAACAAGTTGTCGATGAAATTGCCAATAATAATGAAGAACGTCTCGACGACTATGATGAGTTATCTCAAGAGCAATGGCTTAACGAAACATGTATAGAACGACAAGACCAGTTCAAAAAATGGTTGGGGAAGTTAACTGAAAGTCAAAAAATTGAAGTATGTCAACTGACCAAAAGTTTAGCACCGACATTTAATCATAGAATGGATTATCGAATAAAATGGCACTCAGGTCTAAAACAGGTATTAGCCATGGGATTAGATAGACAAGAATATGAAGTGATGTTTACTGAACTTATTTCTGAACCAGAGTCATTAAAGTCAGAGCAACACAAAACATTATCTAAAAATAATAGTGATACCTCTGTAAAAATATTTCATATTATGATGAACAGCTTAACAGATAAACAATTGAATCGATTTAATAATAAACTTGATGATTTAATTGAGGACTTAAAAGAACTGGCTATAAACACTTAGCACCAAATCTTATTTTAAAGTACTTATATAAGACAACTTTGCGTTGACGTTGTTATTTTCCCTCGTGTTTAATTTTAATTATCTCTTCTTGGTTGTACCCGCCTGAAAATAAAACTATTTTTTCACATGAAAAGTAAACTTAATCTTAGTTTTATCGTATAACATATATTAATTTATACATATCACCGGTAGTAAGTGCGATTAACGTGCAGACACCAGCAAAAATAATTTAAGAGAGTGCTAAATGAACGATATTAATTCACCACAAAAACCGGTGGAAGTGACCCAAAAACCTGTTGTTTGGGGAATACATTTGATTGTAACCATCGTGATTTTTGCTATTGCTTTTGCAATTATTTCAGCGATGTTTGCTAGTAAACCTACTCCACGTAAATGGGGAGGAGGACCGCCGGCTTCTGTTGGTGTTGAAACAGTACAACTAACGGCTACGGATTACCCTGTTTGGATTGAATCTTACGGCTCAGCTGAGCCTTTAACTAGAACGCAATTAGTTTCAGATGTCAGTGGGCGTGTTATTGAGGTCGCTAATAATATTCGTGCAGGAGCATCATTTAAAGCGGGTGATGTTTTACTGGCGATCGACCCTCGTGATTATCAGATAGAAGTTGATGTTGCAAAATCAACGGTCGCTAATGCTTGGGTAAAATACAAAGAAGAGTTGGCTCAAGCAGATGTCGCTGAGCGCGACTGGAATGTTAGACCCGGTAGTAAAGCGGGTCGCGATTTAGCACTTCGCATTCCACAAGTTGCGGCTGCACTCGCTTCTTATGACGCATCTAAAGCGCAATTGGCGAAAGCCAAACTCAACCTTGAGAGAACTCAAGTTAAAGCCCCCTTTGACGGAAAAATTTTGAAGCAAATGGTTGATTTAGGGCAAGTTGTTAATCCTTCTCAAACTATTGCTGAGATATATTCCACTGATTATATTGAAGTAAGATTACCGGTAAAAGCCCAAGACCTAGCGCACATCTACTTACCCGATGAATACAATGCACCAGGCAACGAGCCTACAGACAACAAGGAACATCAATCTGTTGTTCTTTTTGAAGGTGAGTTAGGGGGGGAAACTTATACGTGGAAAGGTAAATTAGTACGTAGCGAAGGAGCTTTTGATTCATCTACTCGTATGCTTTACGTTGTTGCCAAGCTCGATAATCCTTTTGTTAGCTCTCCACAACTCCCCGCATTACGTGTTGGGCAGTTTTTAAGAGCAAAGATTGAAGGCACACAATTGAAGAATGTCTATGCTATTCCAAGAAGAGCAGTAAGTCAGAATAATATGATTGCGGTTGCAGAAGATGGTTTATTGCAAAAACGTGCTATTGAACCTTTGTGGACAGATGTTGAGTCTGTCGTTATTTCGGCTTCTTCACTTGCTGGCGATATTTATAATTATGCTGGCGCTATTGACTCTACCGATAAGCTTATTTTAACGCCAACGGCCAATTTAGCCGCGGGTACCCGAGTTAAATCATTGAATGACATTAATTCGACAACCAATGAAGAATTAGCTAAAAAGAAAATGACAACACCTGCAAGGAATCAAGAGATACAAGACAGTGATAGTGAAAAGCAAGAAGGTTTACCGGCTTTAAAAAAATCCCCAAGTAATTCATCCACTTCGACTACGGACTAGGAACTCATTATGCATGGTTTAATCGCTTGGTTTGCTCGTAATGACGTCGCTGCTAATCTTCTTATGGTGGTCATCGTTGCTGTTGGACTTTATAGTTTGTCTAACAAAATCCCTGTAGATTTATTTCCTGAATTTGAAATAAATACTGTACAAGTTAGTGCTGTTTTACCTGGCGCTTCACCACAAGAGGTTGAAGAAGGTTTAACCATAAGAGTGGAGGAAGCGATTCAAGATATCGAAGGCATTCGTGAAATGACTTCGCGCTCTAATGAAGGCAGTTCAACCGTGACTGTTGAAGTAGAAGATGGTTTCGACGTTAGAGAAGTTCTCGACGAAATGAAAGTTCGCGTAGATGCGATTAATAATTTCCCTGTTGAAGCTGAACGTCCTTTGGTGACGATGCCTAAGCGTATGCGTGACGCCATTGGTGTGGTGATGTATGGCGATTATGACAGCTTAACATTACGGCGCTTTGCTGAAGATGTTCGAGATGAAATAGCTTCGTTGCCTGGGGTTACTCAAGTCAGTGTTGATAACTCTCTGCGTTTTGAAATATCGATTGAAATACCTGAATGGTCATTAAGAAAATATGATATTACCTTAGAGCAGGTTGCCGACGCTTTACGACGTAACTCTACAGATGTATCCGCCGGTAATTTGAAAACTGAAGGCGGAGATATTTTTATCCGCAGTATTGGTCAAGCTTATAAAGCAAGTGACTTTAGCCAGCTACCGATATTAACTGATAAAGATGGTACATTAATCCGTTTAGGTGATATTGCTGTTTTACGTGATGAATTTGAAGAAACCCCCTTGAGAACAAGATTTAACGGTATACCCGCAATAGAGGTAGAGGTCTTTCGCGTTGGTGATCAAAGTATTATCGAAGTAACCGATGCCGTTAAAAATTATATCGCAGGTAAACAACAAGCATTACCGGTAGGGTTAACGATGACTTACTGGCGCGATCGCAGTAAATCGATAAAAGCACGTTTAGCTACGCTTACTACAAGCGCTTGGCAAGGTGCGCTATTAGTTATTCTTCTCTTAGCTTTATTTTTACGACCCGCCGTTGCATTTTGGGTGTGTCTTGGCATTCCAATGTCATTTATGGGCGCATTTATATTGATGCCATTTTTTGGTATATCTTTGAATTTAATGAGCCTATTTGCTTTTATTTTGGTGCTAGGTATTGTTGTCGATGATGCTATTGTTACGGGGGAAAATGTTTACGAACATATGCAACGCGGTACTGATCCCCTTACCGCTGCCATTAGAGGTACTCAAGAAGTTGCCGTACCGGTTACCTTTGGTATTTTAACGACTGTTGCAGCCTTTATACCCCTGGCTTTACTTGAAGGACGAGGCAGTTGGTACCAGAGTATTCCTTACGTTATTGTGCCGGTTTTACTCTTTTCATTGATCGAGTCTAAATTGGTATTACCCGCGCATCTTAAACATATTAAACCGCGAACAGGCGCGCCATCGCGGCTAACACGTATTCAAATGGCAATATCTACCTCTTTAGAGACGTTTATTGCTAAATTTTATCAACCAACATTAGCATTAGCGCTGCGCTGGCGTTACGCGACGCTGGCAATTATGTTGTCGTCACTTTTTATAGTCATTGGTGCGCTTTCAAGCGGACAAACAAAATTTGTATTTTTCCCTCGTGTGCAAAGTGAAGTAGCAACAGCAACACTAACAATGCCAACAGGTACCGCCTTTGAAAGTACCGATCGTATTGTTCAACATATGACTACGCAAGCAAAGTTATTACAAGAGAAATATATTGATCCCGAATCTGGTGAGTCTATTATTAAGAATATTTATTCTATTAGTGGTGGACGTAATTCAAGTACGGGACGTGTTCGTGTCGAAACAATCCCTCCAGAAGACCGCAGCACAGATATTGGCACGCAACAGATAGTTGCAGAATGGCGTAAAATGGTTGGACAAGTCGCTGGCGCTGAACAGTTAAATTATCGAGCTGAGATTGGTTGGAATAGACCCGCTATTAATATCGAATTGCGTGGCAAGAATGCTAATGATTTAGCTGAGCTAGGCGATAAATTCAAAAGTAAATTAACGCAGTACTCAGCAGTTTCAGATGTTGAAGACTCAATGTCTGATGGCAAAGAAGAACTACAATTAAAACTTAAGCCCGAAGCAACGTTACTTGGACTTAATTTAAATATGGTTGCAAGACAAGTTCGTCAAGCAGTCTACGGTTTTGAAGTTCAGCGTATTCAACGTGGGCGTGAAGAAGTGCGAGTTATGGTGCGCTATCCTATTGCTGCTCGACAGTCGATTGAGACGTTAGAGCAGATGATGATAAGAGTCGAAGCCGGTCAAGAAGTTCCGCTATGGCAGATTGCTGATATAGTGCCTGGATTAAGTCCTTCGAGTATTTTACGCATTGATCGACAGCGAACACTTTCTATTACGGCTGACTTTAACAAAGAGCAAGGTAATTTGTCTGCGGTACAGGAAGAGTTAGAAGAATTTTTACAACAATCGATAAGTACGTATCCAGGCATGAATTATGAAATGGCTGGTGAAGCTAGAGATCAAAAAGAGTCTTCCCAAGAACTGAAATTTGGTATGTTTGGCTTGTTATTGGTGATTTATATCCTACTTGCTATTCCGTTTAAAAGTTATTCTCAGCCTTTAGTGGTGATGATGGTTATTCCTTTTGGCATTGTCGGTGCGGTTATAGGTCACTGGATAATGGGCATGGATTTAACCTTATTGAGTCTGATGGGGGTCTTAGCGTTATCGGGTGTGGTGGTTAACGATTCACTGGTCCTGGTCGACTATATTAACAAAAAGCGTGCTGAGGGGAGTGCTGTTTTTGAGGCTGTTTATGCCGCAGGTGGTCGTCGCTTTAGGCCGGTTTTACTGACATCATTAACAACGTTTGCTGGTTTAATGCCACTTTTATTTGAAAAGAGTACTCAAGCACAGTTCTTAATTCCGATGGCAGTAAGTCTGGGATTTGGTATTTTATTTGCGACAATCATTACATTGTTTTTAGTGCCGATAAATTATTTGATTATGGAAGATATCAAACGCTATTTCGCTCGTTATAAAAATGACATGCGTTGGTTAATACGTAAAGGCGTTGATAAAGGAAAATCGTCATAACGTCAGCCGTTAAACGCTTAACTATGTTGTTGGAATAACACTAAAAAATTGCCAACCTTTCATTAGGTTGGCAATTTTTTTATTTATCATAAAAATTTAACTTCACTATTATCTGCAGTGCTGATTTCTTCAAATTTTATTAAAAATATGCTCAGTAGAGTAAACTGTTTACTTAAAATAACGCTTTGGCTACAATATTTCATCAAGGTTAGCTGTAATACTGATATTTATTAAAATATTCCTTGACCAATCATCCCCCTCAACCCACTCTTTGCCCACGAATTTATTCAAATGTAGAGATTTAATTAGTGAGCCAAGAACTAATGTACGACAAAAATAGCATTATCATTATTATTACCCTTTTTATTTTGATGTTAATTATTAACCAAATAGGCTACAGCTTCGGTTTACGTAATAAAGACGCAGAAAACACCGAGATGAAAAGTCAATCGACGGCTATTCAAGCCGGTATTCTTGGTTTATTGGCTTTGCTGCTGGGTTTCACGTTTAATATGTCGCTGCAACGGTATGATGGACGAAGCAGCGCGGTTATTGAAGAAGCGGGCGCTATTTCAAGAGTAGCCATGCAAGCAAAACTATTGAGTGGTAAAGTAAAAGATGACGTTTTTGATGAATTAGAGTCTTATCTAGCACTACGTATTTCACTGAGCCAAATAGATTTGAGCAATGCAGAGCAACGTATGGCTGTAAACAAAAAGGTCAGTAAATCACAAGCGAAACTGATTGAATTAGCACAACAAGAATTAGAAAGTCCAAGATCACTGTTAATTGCCAATGGCTTTTATCAGTCATTGTCCAGCATGATTCAAATTGAAAACAAACGATCGGCTATGCTTAGACTCCATGTGCCCGAACCAGTATTGTTTTTGTTGTTTAGTGTTTTTGTTACTGTTGGCGGCATGCTTGGTTACAATAGCGGGTTAGGGAAGAAGCGCCCCGCATTTCCCACGATATTACTATTCACCTTAATCATCTTGGTGGTCTTTATTATCATTGATTTAGATAGACCTAAGCGCGGTATTATCCAAGTAAACCAAGATAGCCTGCATGATGCGGTTATGACCCTTCAAGATTATAAAACTGAATAATGTTAACGTTTATTTAAGCTAGGGATAATAAAATTTAATAGCTATTTTTGGTCATTTAATAATGAATAGCTATTAGATATTCCCCTTTAAAAGGACAAAACACCTAAGGTTTCGGCTACAACCTCACCTTATATTTGCTCGAAAATATAGATACTAGTCCTGTCGATACTAGCCTACCTAGCTAAGCGCTTTATAGGGACAATAAAGACTATAAAAGTCGATAACGACCAAGCTATTAAAGTTTTTTTATTTAAAAACATCGTCTTGCAAACTTCCTCTTGATTTTTCCTCAATATATTCCCCGATCATTTGTCGAGCTTTCTAAGACGCATTAACACCATCTAATGCAGCCAGTTTTTCAAAGTTCGCCTTTTTATGATCAATGAATACCGTAAGTCTGACTGTTGTTTTTACCACCTTTAATGTTTGTATAGCGACATGTTATTTTCATTATCATTTAATTAGAATTGTATTGTCTTTTAATTGGAATATAATTGTCGTTTTGTTGGCTGTCGTGTGAAATATTAACCGATAAATTACGCTTATATATTGATGATATTTACCCATATTTATTTTATGTAAGCAAGACATGCAGATAAAACCCCAACATACTTATATTATGGCTGTTTTTAATTTTCAGCCTTTAAAAGCGTTAGCCACAGGCTTTTTTTGATGGTGACCGTTGCCTTGTATTATCTTTGCCTACTCTGTCAAAGAAATATCTAATGCAGCGCTGCTCGCTGAGATAAAACGTTTTTTGACAAATTTTAAATTAACTCAGAGAAATATCGTGAAAAAATTAATAACGACTGTATTGCTGCTCCTCTTTGCAACACCTGCTTTTGCCGCTGGAGCCGGTGAAATTGATCTCACTAACACTATTGCAGGATTTACTGCATTAACGATTTTTATTATCGCTTACCTACTGGTTATTAGTGAAGAGTTTCTTCATCTGAGAAAGTCAAAACCGGTATTGGTCGCGGCTGGTGTCATTTGGCTGATTATTGGTTGGATTTACACCCAACACGGCATTCCTAAAGCGGCAGAAGAAGCTTTTAATCATAATTTATTAGAATATGCTCAGTTATTATTATTTTTATTAGTCGCGATGACTTATATAAATGCGATGGAAGAGCGAGGGGTGTTCGATAGCTTACGGGTTTGGATGATTTCTAAAGGGTTAAGTTTACGCAGTTTGTTTTGGGTAACAGGCATGATGGCATTCGTTATTTCTTCATTTGCTAATAATCTAACGACGGCAATGTTGATGTGTGCCATTGTCCTTAAAGTGGCTCCTAAGGACCTTAAGTTTATTAACATTGCCTGTATCAATATAGTGGTAGCCTCTAATGCAGGCGGTGTGTTTAGTCCATTTGGGGATATAACCACTTTAATGATATGGCAGGCAGGCTTAGTTAAGTTTGAGCAATTTTTCGTACTATTTATACCTTCCCTGGTCAACTTTTTAGTCCCTGCTATTATTATGAGCTTTTTTATCTCTAATGAAAGATCAACACCTATAACCGATGAAGACTTCATGCTAAAACGTGGCGCGAAGCGAATTATTTTCTTATTTATACTCACCATAGCTACGTCAGTTGCCACCCATAGTGTTGTTAACATGCCACCCGTGTTAGGAATGATGATGGGCTTAGGTTACCTCAAGTTTTTAGGGTTTTATTTAAGAAGAAGCCTTCCTCGTTCATTAGATAAAAAACGTACCTTAGCAACTATCCGTCATGATGAAAAAGCCCTGAAAAGGTTAGGTAATATCGTTCCTTTTGATATTTTTGAAAAAATAGCTCGCGCAGAGTGGGATACCTTACTGTTTTTTTATGGGGTTGTTATGTGTGTTGGTGGCCTCGGTTTTATGGGCTATTTAAGTTTAGTATCAGACTTATTATATACCAACTGGGATCCGACCTATGCCAATATTGCTGTCGGCGTACTTTCAGCCATTATTGATAATATCCCTGTTGTTTTTGCTGTCTTAAGTATGAACCCCGTAATGGATTTACAGCAATGGTTATTAGTTACAATGACCGCTGGGGTAGGGGGAAGTTTACTGTCGGTTGGCTCTGCGGCGGGTGTTGCTTTAATGGGGCAAACGAAAGGCAAATACTCATTTGTTGGCCACCTTAAATGGAGTTGGGCTATCGCTTTAGGCTATAGCGCCAGTATCTATGTTCATTTTTTGATTAATGGCTAAGTAATCTGGAACACCTTTAATGTAACTGCGTTATATTAAAGGTGTTCTCTTAGGATATTCATCGACTATTAGGCTGTGCTTGGCCCTGCTAAACAAAGTAATAATTCCCGCACGACTTTCGCCGCAAAAACATCACTATTTCCTGTACTGTCAATTTTAGGCGCTAACTCGACTACATCGCAGCCAACAAAATATTTAGATCGTAAAATTTTGCATAAGCTAATCAGTGAATGAAAATCTTCTCCGCCTGGTTCAGGTGTTCCGGTACCTGGAAAAAAGCTTGGATCAAAATAATCTAAATCTAAGGTTAAATAAATAGGTGTATCTTGTGCAATCGCCTCAACACTGGCAAGAAATTCAGCTCTGCTTTTTTTGAGTGTTTGATGTGCTTTCATCCATTGATATTCTTCACGAGTACCTGAGCGAATACCGTATTGTATTAGCTTATTATCTTTACCAAAATGATCGGTAATACGGCGAATAATAGCGGCATGGGAATAATGATATCCTAAGTAACCATCGCGTAAATCAGCATGTGCGTCGAGATGCAATATGATTAAGTCAGGGTATTCGCTCAAATACTTCTTTATTGGAGCGTAAGAAATAGAATGTTCGCCGCCTAAGGTTACAATGCGAATATTATTTTCTTTTAAAGCAACATTTTCAAATAAGGTGTTAAAAGCATCATTAGCATTACTATAGGCGTTTTCTATATCAGCTTGACAACTTTGTTCATTAATAGATAAATCAATCGGTAAATTACCTAGATCAACAAATGAAATATCTTCAAGGTCTGCGTCTAAATACGGAGAATACGATTCAATACCATCAGAAACGGCTCGAAGTGCGTTAGGCCCAGCCTTAGTTCCTTTTCTAAAGCATGCGGTACCATCAAACTCAAAGCCGATGATGTGGCTCGTATTTTGAAAAATACCTCGCTTATCTTTAGCTCCTTCAAAAGGTGTTGGCGGGGATATTAAACCCACATTAATTTCTTTAACCATATTCATCGAGTCGTGATACCTAACGGCAATATTTTCTTAATTATCCAAAATAAAGGCTAAATGTATAGTTTTATTTATAAAATATAGTGTTGTTAATAAAAATAGGGCTATTGGATGGCAAGCTTGTTGTTTATTTTTTCGATGTTAGCTACATTATTTTATTGATAAAAATGAAATAATTTGTAAAATGACGCACTATTTTTTTAATGAGGAGTTGTTATGTTTTTTGAGGGATCAGAAAAAAAAGCTGAAATCTTAATCGATGGTAAGCAGCTTTCTTTACTTAACGATATTGACGACGAATTTTGGTCAGCATTAGTTAATCGTAGTCAAGCTCAAATATTATCTTCGATTGAAAATGAGTATTGCAAAGCTTTTTTACTGTCCGAGTCGAGTTTATTTGTCTGGTCAGATAGAATATTAATATTAACTTGTGGTGAAACGCAGTTAGTTAAAGCGGTAGAGTTTTTTATTCAAAAATTTGGCACAAAAGTGATTAAACAGCTCACTTATCAGCGTAAAAACGAATATTTTTCAAACGCCCAGCCTAGCTGCTTTGGTGATGATATCAAATTAATTAATCAATATTTACCGGGTAAGGCTTATCGTTTTGGTGAAATGGACAGTCACCACAACTACGTTTTTCATTTAGATAACGACTTTACTGCTGATACTGATGACATTACCTACGAGTTACTCGCCTATCAAATAAGTGAGCAGGCTTCGAAACATTTAACACAAGCTAATTTGTCAGCTGAAGAAATTCGTCAGTTTTTGTGTATTGATAGTATTCTACCTGGCTTTATTATTGATGACTTTGTCTTTTCTCCTTACGGTTATTCACTTAATGCGATTAACGAACAGCAATATTTAACCATTCATGTGACGCCTCAAATGGACAGTAGTTATATTAGCTTTGAATCGAATATAGATTTACTTTTGCTTACGCCAAAACTTTTAGAGATACTGGCACCAAAATCTTTTGATTTAATGAGCTTTAATGAACAAGCTTTTGAGCAAAAATTAAGGGTGTTAATTCCAACACAATATGTGAGTAAATCACGTGTTTGTAAAAAGCTTGATAATGGCTATTTAGTAAACTTTGCCAACTATATTCTGCCACAGACAGTCTTTGCTGAGCCAATTATGATTGATATTTCAGGAGAAAACCATGCACTCTAATTTATGGGTAGAAGAAAAGTTTGAAGACTTTTTGGGGATTAAATTTAAAGTAGAAAAAGTACTTTTCTCTGGGAAAAGTGAATTTCAAACCGTTGATGTTGTTGAAACTAAAGGTCATGGTAAAATGTTACTAAATGACGGTTTGATTATGGTCACCGAGCGAGACGAATTTGCTTATCACGATATGATAAGCCATGTGCCCTTGTTTGTGCATCCTAACCCTAAGAATGTTTTAGTGATTGGTGGTGGTGATGGTGGAACGGCAAGAGAAGTCATTCGTCATCTATCGGTAAAAAAATGTACTATGGTTGAAATCGACGTGATGGTTGTCAACGCCTGTAAAGAGCACATTCCACAAACCGCTTCAGCCCTCGATGATGAACGCATAGATCTTATTATCGGTGATGGTGTGCAATTTGTTAAAGAAACCACTGAGAAGTTTGACGTTATTATTGTCGACAGCACTGATCCGATTGGACCGGCTCAACCCTTATTTGGCGAAGCATTTTATAAAGATGTTTTTAACTGTTTAGCCGATGACGGTATCGTTGTTGCCCAGGGAGAGTCTTCTTGGTATGCCATGGATATTCAACAATCGCTATTGAAAGTATTAAACAATGTCTTTCCTAAAACTTACTTGTATAGTTTTAGTAATTTAACTTATCCAGGCGGCTTATGGAGTTTTACTTTTGCGTCTAAGCAATACCATCCTATTAATGATTTTAACGCTGAACGGGTTGAAAAGTCAGGCTTAAGTTTTGATTATTATAATGCTCCGCTTCACTCTGCTGCCTTCGCCTTACCTAGCTTTGTCAAAAAAGGTTTGCTGGGTTTAATTGATAATTAAGTCATTTTAAACGGCCAATAATCTTTAGACGTTTGTGTTGCAACTGTGTAAGTAAAAATCACCAGACAAGCTATAGCTAAGTAACTCGCTTATTTTGCTATAGCTTATGATTACTCCCCCAAGAGATCCCCTTATTTTGCTATAGCTTATGGTTACTCCCCCAAGTGATCCCCTTATTTTGCTATAGCTTATGATTACTCCCCAAGTGATCCCCTAATGCTCTTTTACTTATATTTATACTTGTGCAAAGGATATTGTTCATTTTTACATCGACTCATTAAACTATTGGCAACGATTCTTTTTACTGATGCTTAGCAGGTAAAGCGCTAAGTCTTTTAACTTTACTATTATCGTTAAATATAAGTTATTACACCGTTAACAATGGAGTGGGATTGAATATTACTTTAATAAAATTAGACTCTTGTCATATGTACAGGTATTATTTAAAACCGAAAAAAAATCATTTAAGGTCATCATGATAATGTTTACGTTTCGATTGTTTATGGTTATATCTTTCTGTTCAGTGGTATTCCTTGAAACTGCTTTTAGCCAAACACTTATAAAAATTGTTGATCAAAATAACGACCCTCTGCCCGATGCTGTTATTGAGTATGTCATACCTCAACCCGTTATAAATCAATCAATCGATGATCGTATCTACGTGATGGATCAAATAAACAAACAATTTTCCCCTCATGTTTTAGTTGTGCCGGTTAATAGTCAGGTTAGCTTTCCCAATAAAGATGATATTAGACATCATGTTTATTCTTTTTCGCTAGCTAAAACATTTGAATTAAAATTGTATTCAGGTAAGCCTAAAAGTCCGGTTCGTTTCGAAGATAAAGGTCTTGTCGTCATGGGCTGCAATATCCATGATGCTATGGTCGGCTATATTTATGTTTCAGATGAAAATAATGCCTACTTAAGTGATACCAACGGAGAGGTCTTGTTAACGCAACCATTAGCGTTAAATACCCAGTTAAAAATTTGGCATCCTAATAGCACTGTAGGTTTAACAAAACATACCCTGTTAACCGTTGATCAAAAAATGATTGATAACAATGAAATTTTTATCACCATAAGCGTAAATGCACCTCAAGCAAGAGGCAGTTTTGAAGAGTTAGCTTTCCATGAACACTAGGTTTAGTTTTAAAGCACAAATTACTTGGCTATTAACCAGTTTAATTTTATTAACCGTAATTATTTTAACGGGGAGTAATTGGTTTAGGTTTGCTGATTATGCAGAAAACCAAATCGAACGCCAAATGTATTTTGCTCAAAACGTACTCGACCAAACATTAAGGTCGCAAGAGCGTGTGTTAACGACTACCGCCAGTGTTTTAGCCGCAGACTTTGGTTTTAAACAAGCGGTAGCGACTCGCGACAAAAACACGGTGGAGAGCGTTCTCTTTAATCACGGTAAACGTATCAATGCTGATTTGATGTTGATTCTAGACTTAGAAGGTAAGTTATCGACGACCAGTTCATTACACTCATTCGATGAAAAAACAATTCAAGCAAATATTACTAAACTTCCTTTTAGGGAGGTTCATGCTCAAATTCTGAGTATCGAAAATAAAGTTTACCAAGTTATTGTTGTCCCGGTTAAGGCGCCAAGAGTTATTGCTTACACCGTGATTGGCTTTGAATTTGACCAAGTTGCACTATTAAAACTGAAAGATCTCATCGCTTTAGACTTAACATTAGTGCAAAACAATCAACTGATTGAGTCAAGTATCGAACGTGAAGACATTATAAAACAATTGTTACAAGGCACTAAACAACAGTCGCCAAACTTATTGTTAACACGAGCAGATTACTTCCACAAAACCATCAACTTCGGTGGTTCTAAAGATATAAAAGCAACCTTGTCTGTGCCTTTAACACAAATTCAAAGTGATTTTAATCGGCTGATTTTTTCTATGTTAATAATAGCGGTGATTGTCATCGTTATTGCTATCACCTTTTCTCGCCTGTTATCTCGAGGCTTATCTACGCCGTTACATATTTTAATGGAAGTTACGAAAAAAATTGGCCGCGGTGAACTTAATGTGCCTAAATTGGCCAACCGTTTGCCTGTTGAATTTAGCGAACTTTATCAAGGATTTTCATTGATGGGCGCGGCTATTGAGAATCGTGAGCAGTCAATTGTTTATCAGGCAGAGCGCGATATATTAACCGGCTTATACAACCGTCATAAAACATTAACGAAAGTAGCTGACTACTTTAATAAAGATATTCACTTAGTGGTGATTACTTTTAATATTAAAGCCTTTAAGGCACTTAATGACACCATAGGATTGACTAATGGTGATAATATTTTAAAAGAAATTGCTGCCCGTATTTTAGTCTATATTGAAAAATCAAATCATAACTTAGAGCACGATATTATTGCTGCGCGCACTAATTCAGATGAATTTTTATTGGCTGTTCCTATACAGAAAACCAATGAAATAAAACATTTTATCGAATTGCTGCAGAGTGAACTTAATCGTCCTTTTTGGCTTGATGACATTAAAATTAATTTATCACTTTATTTTGGTGTCGCCAACTCTATAGAGCATGGTGTCGATGCGGAGCGATTGATCAGGCGATCAACCATGGCAGTTGCTTCAGCTTATCAAGACCAGGTCTTATTGCGATTTTATCAAGATGGAGAAGACGAGGCTTACCTTTATAAGTTGCGCTTAATAGAAGAGTTAAAAGAGGCACTTGAGTGTGAAGTAAGTCCACTTTTCATGAATTATCAGCCAAAATTAAATATGAATACCGGTAAAATTGATAAACTTGAAGCGTTAATTCGTTGGATAAATAAAGAAGGTAACTTTGTAAACCCAGAATTGTTTATTGATTTAGCTGAAAAGGCCGGTTTGATTGTATCCTTAACACGCTGGGTGATCCTACAAGTTATTCAACAAACTGAACAATGGAATAAGATGGGCTACCGTTTTAAGGTAGCGATTAACTTATCCGCACAAGATATTCAAAATGAGCAATTTGTTGATTATTTACTTAACACAGTAAATAATCACGAAGTGTCAACATCGCAAATCACTTTGGAATTAACAGAGAGAGATATTGCCGAAAACGAAGCATTAGTCGTTGCGCGTTTATCTCACCTAAAATCATTAGGTTTTCTGATTTCAGTCGACGATTATGGTATTGGTCAATCTTCATTAGCTAAGTTAAAAAGTTTACCCGTCGATGAACTGAAAATTGACAAAACCTTCATTTTAAAGTTAGAACAATGCCAGAAAGATCAAGATATTGTTGCCTCAACTATCTCTCTTGGTCATAAACTTGGGCTGAGTGTGGTCGCTGAAGGTGTTGAAAACAAAGAAAGCTTAATGTTATTAAATGACTTTCAGTGTGACTATGCACAAGGTTACTATTTATCAAGACCTGTTAGCGCTGAAAAATTTATAGAATGGTATAAAACTTATGAATCGCCTCTTTAGCCTTATATTACTCCTTTTACCTTTGACTAGCTTCGCTAATGGTAAAATATTAGCAACCCCTGGTGTTTCTCAAGTCGAGGGCTCAGGAGGCGGTGGTCTAGTGCCTTGGGCGCAATTAGCGGGTTATGCAACGGAAGACGAAATAGCCTTTTCTGCCTTTTGTTCGCAGGCTAACGTGAAAGACTTTCAATTAAATAGCTGCGGAGGGCAAATTAATTTTTATGACCGTGTCGAGTTTTCATTTGCTAAGCAAAATTTTCAGGTCGACCCATTATCATTAACCTTATCTCAAAAAATTTTAGGTCTTAAAGTACGTTTGTACGGTGACTTGGTTTATAGCACTTGGCCACAATTATCAGTAGGTATACAGCACAAATCACTATCAACTGCCGATATCGCTTTTTCATTAGGCGCGAAAGATGACACAGGTACCGATATTTATTTAGCAGCGAGCAAGCTTCATTTAGGTTTGTTGGCCGGCTATAACGTGTTATGGAATGCCACTGCTCGTTACACAAAAGCAAATGAAATGGGGTTACTCGGTTTTAGTGGCCCAAAAGGTAATGGTGCATTACAAACCGAAATGTCAGTAGCCGTATTAATGAATAAACACTTGGCGATTGGCACTGAATATCGCCATAAACCAGACAATTTAGGTCTTGGAGAAGACGACTGGCAAGATGTTTTTGTTGCTTGGTTCCCAAACAAACATTTGAACGTTACTCTCGCCTATCTTAATTTAGGCACTATAGCTGCATTAGCCGATCAAAAGGGTTGGTATTTATCTTTGTCGGGATCTTATTAATGATTAAATATGTTAACGGTTTTTTTATTGTCCTAGTCCTGCAACTTTGCCTTGGCTGTAGTAGTAAGAATTTAATACCAAGTGATGAACTTTATCAAGATATTGGCGGTCATCAAGGGATAGAACAACTTGTTGATGCTTTTGTAAAAAGAATTGTCAAGGATAAAGCAATACTGCCTTATTTTGCCAAGTCGAGCGTCAAACATTTCAAGCACGGTTTTATCAACCATCTGTGTGGTGTGGTTAATGGTCCCTGTAAATATAATGGCGATAGCATGATTGATATTCATACCGGCATGAATATCAATGAAGCTGATTTTAATCGTGTGGTAGAGTTGTTAATAGAGGCGATGGAAGATGTTGATATCTCTTATCAGTCCCAAAATAAAATATTGGTTAAATTAGCTGTTTTGAGACCAGAGATAATAAAAATGTAAAGTCGGCAACTGTTTCTATCTGTTGCTTAAGTTAGCCCTAACAACATTATTTGCGTTTAGTTTTAATCGATTACCTCTATACCTTAATATAAACGAAAAATAAGCAAACATAATGATGTTAATTATGTAATAGCGAAGGTAAAATTGCGCAAATTGTGTCAACAGTCATTTTTATGTTGTCTTGCTAAAGGTAGTTGAAATTTTATGGATTATTTTGAACAGTTAGGCGTGAGTAGGGTGTCAACCACCATCGAAATTAAAAAAGCTTATCGAAAACTTGCCAATAAATATCACCCAGATAGAAATGATAATGTTGAAGCCAAAGAAAAGTTTCAACTTATTCAAAAAGCATATGATGTTATTTCTGATCCAAAAAAACGGTCATTATATTTAAAAAGTAACTATACGGTAATAACCGATCCGCGAGAAATTGCTGATTCTTTTTGGCAAAGTGCTTTTAATCAAGCGCAGAATTAGCCTTTTTACTAGGAGATTTGTATGCAATCCCAAACTAACTTACCAGAATATTTAACGGATGATTTCTCTATGTATTTAGAGAATATGAATTCATTATCGGATCCAGAAAATCCTGATCTATTATCAAATTATTTATCAAATTTGTTTGAACAATTAAAGCAAATGCCTTTATTATTTAATGGCATGGTTGATCAGTTGGCGATGGCTATCTCAACTAAGGTAAGAATCGATAGTAAAAATTTATCGACAATCGAGCTTAACGATGAACCAGAGTGGGCTGACGTTAAGCCTTTTGTCGGCGTTCATGCTGATGCTCGAGCATGTATTACTGAAATAATGGCGCATGCTGAAGACGACTTGAAAAAAGCTGTTTTGCTGATTCATTTCTATAATGGTTATGATGCAACGCCCTTAAAAGCCGAAGAAGATGATTACGCTCAAGTCGATGATGACGATGAATCTAATGATTATGATGAGAACTACTAAGCTTAATCAATAAGAGTGTAATTAAGTTTAACTCACCATTAAAAACCGAAATAATCGACAAATAAATATAAGTTTTAAGGAATCAACTTGACAAAAAATGCATTAATTCTAGCTAGCGATATTATAGAACAAGCACAACACAGCGGTAGACGTGCAGGCACTTCATTAGAGGCTATTGCCTCTGAGCACGGCGACGAAAAAATGCTGGCAGTGTTAACCGAGATGGATATTTTAACGGTAGCAAAAATTGTCAGAGAGCACGATGCCACCATTCCCTCTATTGCCACATGGTTAATGGATGCTGAGTCAATAAAACAACTCTTAAATGTTGAACCATCTTACTGGCAAAATATTGATGAAGACCACGTCTTTTGTGCACAAACAGAAGCGCATAGTTTGTTAACGCAAATATTTCTTTCTTCTGATGATGAAGAAAAACAACGAGAAGTATTAACGGCGATAGTTGAAGACGACTTTGGTCTTTTATACTTGTCTTTACCATTCATCGGCCATGATTTTTCAGAAATTGAAGAAGATGAAGAACAAACCTCTGGTAGTATTGAAGAATTATTAATGAAAATAAAATCCTTAAGCGAAGAAGCTTATCGTGAAGTAATGACGGTTAGTACCAATGGCACACTCGATAATATAGAGAATGCATTAAAGCAAAATGCAAATAAACAAAGAGTGACTGCTGTAGAAATGGATACCGACGATATGTTTGCGCCTCTTTAACGCTAAACTGCCACCGTATTTATTTAGCTTATAATAACCGCTTTAATTGATTGGAATTCATCAATGAACATTGCAGAGTTAAGAAATTATCCGTTTTTACTTTTAGTATTAAGAGACGGCGAAAGTGAAGGTTTTTTTACGCCTGAATTTATGCATAAAACCAAGCAACAGTTATCTGATATGTCTTTGAGAATAGCGTCTGATAATCTATCAATAATTTATGCTGATCAAATTAAAAAAGGCTGTGAAATTGTTCTGGGAATGAGTAATTTAGGTTTGTTAGACCTTTGTGATAACGACACAGATAAGGCAAAAGAAATTTTAAAAAGCCAAGGTGTTGTTTATTGCTTTCGGGCAGGCTGGGCAAAGTATGCTCAATTAAAAACAATATCCCCTTCATACTTCGAAGAAATATCTATTCGCCGTTACGCTTTAGCCATCAATGATACAACTGATATCAGAGTAATGCATACAGCGTTAGTTAATGAAGGGTATAAAAGTGCCAAGTTATTACAAGTTTATAAAAGCATTGCCACAGATTATTGTGCAACCAGTTTACTTGTTGACGATGATGAAGAGGTATTGTTGTTTGAATTACAAAAATTTCTAAACACCGCCATTGCATTATTACTTATTGATAGTGATAAAAAAGTTTTTACTACAAGTTTGTACGAGCAGTTGAATACTTACCTGACCAAAACAGATAAACAGGCCCTACTGACTAAAGTCGATACTTGTATTGCCAGTTTTACTGAACAATTATCAGTTTTAACTAAAGGTTACCTGCAAGATATAAAGTTATTAACGTTCACTGAACTTAAGGGCATTATTGATCAACAGGAAAATCTCTCTATTTATATTCAGGAGATATTAGAATTGCCTATCACTGTTGCTAATGAGCTCAATGGCGACTTTGACGGTGGCTATGACTTTCATGCTGACGATGAAGATGATTTGGCTTATTTAAGACCTGAAGGGCAATAATAAAAGTATTAACCAATACTTAAAAGTAAGCGATAACTTGTTAAATAACCGTGCACTAGTGCGGTTATTTCTTTGTGATAACTCAACTCCAGATAAAATTTTCAATGCTATTCATTATTAGCGCTTTTTTTTAGTTTTTGTTAATACAATTAAACCTTCCCTTTATTAAGTTTAGACCTGTCGGTTGAAATATTACTTTCTGTGTTGATAAAATATATCTAAGGCAATTACTTGTACAGATTGGTTGACGTAAAGTTTAGGTTTAAGCTACCTTACTCATCATATTATTATTTTTGGATAAAGGGTTATGGATGAATAGAATAAAGAGGCGTTTTTTACCTGTTGTTTGTTGGGTTGCTGGTAGTGTAATAGTGAGTGCTTGTTCTTCTTTACCTGTTTATCAGAACTTGTCTAGTGACGCGATAGTGGTTAATGCTAAAAAAAACAGCCCTGAGTTAGCCGATGAATTTACAGTAGACATAGGTGATAACTTATTAACTAAAGTGTCAGGTAGCTACTTAGAAAAAAAAACGCAGTCTGTTAGTTTACTTACTCATATTAAATTTATTTACGATGAACACCCAGGATTAAGCAAAGGAAAAACCACCCTGTTAGGCATGAGTCGCTCAGGGGGCAATGCCGCTTGTTTTAATGACGCTGAATATGATGATGGTTTGGTTAAATTTTGTTTATTTGATGAAAACAAAGATGGGTATTTTGAATTGGGAACTTTTGCTGGCGATGAAAGTGTTACTTTAAATATCCCTTATAATATTTTTAGCGATAACAGTAAGACCCCTGAGAAAGGCTATTTCAGAAAAACACTCTCTTATAAAGGATTATCAAACGGTAAAATTAACTTTAACTATGCTGAATACTCAGCAAACATGGCTAAAGCGACTTTTAGCCAAGATTTTTCTATAGAAAATAAAGAAGGTGCGCATATCCTATTTAATTTCAAAGGCGCTGAAATAAAAATCAAGCAAGCGACGTTGTTAAATGTTACCTATGAAGTCATCCAATACTTTAAGTAATTATTTTAGTTCCCATTCTCACCAATAAAAAAGCCTGATAAGTCAATTATCAGGCTTTTGTCATAAAAAATTATAATGGCATTAAAAGATTAGAAACCACATTGCTTGCCTTTGTTCTTCTCTTTTAACCAGACTTGTAAAGGAGCAAAGTAATCGAGTACTGCGGTTGCGTCCATTTGTTTACTCCCAGTCAACACTTTATAAGCTTCTTGCCAAGGCTGACTAGAGCCCATTTCTAACATGGTATTAAGTGCTTTACCGGCAGCCTTAGAGTTGTAAATTGAACAGCGATGAATGGGATCGGTATTACCTGATATTTCACAAAGCGCTTTATGAAACTCAAATTGTTGAATATGCGCTAAGAAATATCGACTGTAAGGTACGCCACCAGGCACATGGTATTTCGCACCGGGGTCAAATGCATCAACTTCACGAGCTACGGGTGCAGCAATGCCTTGATACTTTTGACGTAATTCCCACCAAGCTGTATTGTAATTCTCTGGTGTGATTTCTCCTGAATAGACTTTCCAACGCCATTGATCAACCATTAAGCCGAAGGGGATGAAGGCTATTTTCTCTAACGCCATTTTCATTAATAAACCAATATCTTTTGATTCGTCAGGGATAGTGTCGATTAAGCCAATTTCTTTCAAGTATTTAGGTGTTACTGAAAGTGCAATGGTGTCACCAATCGCTTCATGAAAACCATCGTTGGCACTATTTTGAAAATAAACGGGTTGATCTTGGTAAGCGCGCTGATAGAAATTATGACCAAGTTCGTGGTGAATAACGTTGAACTCTTCGCCGGTTTTTTGAATACACATTTTAATGCGAATATCATCTTTTGCATCAAGATCCCAAGCGGAAGCATGACAAACAACATCGCGGTCTGCTGGTTTAGTAAATAATGATCGCGTCCAGAATGTTTCAGGTAATGCATCGAACCCTAAAGATGTAAAAAAGGTTTCAGCCCCTGCAACCATTTTAATTTCGTCATAGTTATTTGCAGCTAACTGCTCGGTAACATCATAACCTGGATCTGCATTTTCAGGAGCAACTAACTCATAGATATTCCCCCATGATTGTGCCCACATATTACCCAACAAATGAGCGGGAATAGGTTGGTCTTGTGCTACCTTATCTTCTCCATAGGTTTTGCCTAGTTCGCTGCGAACATAGCAGTGAAGGTCATCGTACAAGGGCTTTACTTGTCCCCATAAACGGTCAAGTTCTTTAGCGAAATCGTCAGCAGGCATATCGTAGTTTGAACGCCACATGGCGCCTAAGTCTTTGTAGCCTAGCCCTTGTGCACCCTCATTGCCTAATTCAGATTGACGAACAAATAAAGGTTTCATCTCTGGACTAATTGTTCGCCAGCCTTGCCACATTTCTAGCAATTCGTCGTAATCACGTGATGTTGCCATCGTCGAAGTCATTTCACCCAAGCTTAATTTTTTTCCAGCTTGGGTCGTGTATGTTCCTTTACCGTACATGCCGCCAAGTTCAGAGCCAATTTTTGCCAGTTCAGCTGACTTTTCAGAATCTTGTGGCGCTGGCATAACTAAGCTTTGCTTTAAGGTATTTAATTTTCTACGTTGTGTCTCTGTAACATCGACATCGTCAAATTTAGCCGCTGCCATAGCGAAACGAACGCCAGCTTCTGTTGATTTTTGGTTTGCTGCCGCAGATAGGGCGGCTGTATCATCGGTAATAAAATTTGAATAAATCCATTCGGCGCGGCTCCCCTCAATACCTAGAGCGATTAATTCTTTTTCGGTAGCGTTAAGAAATACATTCGCATCTTTTGCTGTTAATGCTGGAGCTACTTGCGTTTGTGCTTGTTCAGTTTGTGTAGAATTTTCATCATTACATGCAGTAAGTGAGGCCAATACACACAAGGCTACGCTTGTTTGTTTGAATAGTTTTATCATAACAGTCTTATATTTTTATTATTAATAGATAATGAATCGCCAGTATATAAAATTGTCTAGTCAGCTTAAAGCTTTGACCGCAAAAACTGATCAAACTTTTACAATACTCTGTGATTAAGTAAGTTTGAACATTATCTTACTAGGTAATTAACGGGCAAACGTTAACGCGATTAACGTTAAATAAAAGTCGAGATTAAAGATAACCTATGTAGATTAAATCAGATAAACCAGTAGGGAAGTATCAACGTATCTAAACGTTTTAGTTGTTTCGATAAAAAGCACTAAACACTTTTACGTTGAGTGCTTTATATCGCCATATTATGCTCTTTACTTTCAGTGTGTAAAACTTAACCTTAGCGAATGTGATTAAGGTTAAATTAGGCTTATAAACGTAGAATTTAATGCTAGGGCTTAACTTTTATTCTTGGACTGAACTGATCGTCATCTCCAGTACTTTGTACGCTTCAATATTCTCTTCAATAAAACGTAAAGGTCTACGTTGCGTTTTTTACGAATATAACAACGTTTGGTCTGTATTGTGATCGTTGCCATATTCATCTGGCTGTGAATAGGTAATAGAGGAGGTGGTCATACCAAAACAAAGGCTATCTCGTTGAATTTAAATGTAAATTTATTGATTTGTATATTCATTGTTGCGTTATTTCAAACGCTTGTTTAAACTAGGCTTAATTAATGATGAATATTTTCATTTAGGGCGCAGGTAAGAGGTACCGTTGGCACATGAGTACAAAAAACAAAATTTTAGATGCAGCAGAAAAATTATTCGCAACGCAAGGTTTTAATGGTACATCATTAAGAGAAATTACTAGCCAAGCAGAAGTTAATTTAGCCGCAGTAAATTACCATTTTGGCTCTAAAAAAGAGTTAATAAAATCAGTAATGTCTCGTTATATGAACGAGCTTTCACCTCGTTTAGAATTATCGCTAGTGAATATATGCGAACAAGATGATTTAACCTTACTTGAAGTGTTTTCAGCTTTTATTGAACCCTTGTTATCATTAAATGAATTTAAAGAAAATGGTACCAGTAATTTTTTACAATTATTAGGACGAGGTTATAGCGATAGCCAAGGCTTTTTGCGTTGGTTCTTAACGACACAATACCCAGGCGTTATTAATAACTTTGTTAAAGCGGTGCAAAAAGCTTATCCAGAGCTTACTGCTGAAGAAATGTTTTGGCGTTTGCACTTCACTATGGGCACAGTGGTTTTTACCATGTCTTCGAGTGATGCTTTAATTGATATCGCTAAAAGTGATTTTGATCGTAATATGGACATTGCCGGCGTGATTAAACAAGTTATCCCTTATGTCGCCGCAGGTGTTGCTGCTCCTTTACTTTAATCTTACTCTTTTATCATTTTTATATGATATATCCGTGATACTTCAATCTGTCAGCGATAATTTTCAGGTATCACCGTTATATATCAATATCAGCCTTTGTAATTACTATTGATTTAGGTAAAGTAGCAACATCAAAAACTTATCATCTTCAAAGTGTGTATATGGGTCCTATTATGCTAGATGTGCTTGGCACATCTTTAACGGCAGAAGACAAAGAGCTTCTGCAACATCCTCTTGTTGGCGGGTTAATTTTATTTACTCGTAATTATGAATCCCCTGAACAAATAGCAGAATTGACTGCTGATATCCGCCGTGCCGCTAAAAAGCCATTGATTATTGCCGTTGACCATGAAGGTGGTCGAGTTCAGCGATTTCGTGATGGCTTCTCTCTTATTCCGGCAATGGGTAAGATTTGGCACTTTGCCGAAGAAAATATTAGTGTGGCGCAAGAGCTGGCTAAACAAAGTGCAATATTAATGGCATTAGAAGTTCAAGCCGTCGGTATTGATATCAGTTTTGCACCTATTCTTGATATTAACGATATTAGTGCTGTTATTGGTGATAGAGCTTTTCATAAAAATCCAGAAATTGTTTGTCAACTCGCTAGTGCTTTTGTCGATGGCTTACATTTGGTTGGTATGAAAGCTACGGGTAAGCATTTTCCTGGTCATGGCAGTGTTGAAGCTGATTCTCACCTTGCTTTACCTATTGACTCTCGTTCACGTGATGAAATATTCGCTGTTGATATGTTACCTTTTAAAACGTTAATTAATAGCAATAAGGTAGATGCATTAATGCCTGCCCACGTTATTTTCCCTGACGTTGACCGCGAAGCTGTCGGTTTTTCTCCTTACTGGCTCAAAGATATTTTGCGTAAGCAACTTGGTTTTAGTGGCGTTATTTTCAGTGATGATTTATCGATGGAAGGTGCTGCATGTGTTGGTGGTTATGTTGAACGTGCTGAAGCAGCCCAACAAGCAGGTTGCGACATGCTATTACTGTGTAATAACCGAGATAGCTGTATAGATGTCATTGACCATGCCAATATCACTATTGATGAAAAAAGTAATCAGCGCTTATTACGTTTATTGAAAACGTCTACGAGTGGGCTCAGTGAGTTAAAGGCGAATACTCATTGGCAACATGCTCGACAAGCATTAGCCGAATACTTATAAAATAATTTTGTCGTCCTCTTAAAAATAATAAAAATAGAGAGTTAAATGAAGTTAACTAAACAAAGTTTTATTGTCTTAGCACCCGCACTAGCCTTTGGTTTTTACTTTTTGCTACTTTGGTTAGGCTTAGCAGAAAAACCCGCAACTGCGGCGGCAATAACATTACTCACCGTTATTTGGTGGGTTAGTGAAGCGATCCCCATTCCTGCAACATCTTTAGTCCCTTTTGCTTTGCTGCCATTATTGGGGGTTGTTGATCATAAAACAGTAGCTTCATCATTAGGTAGTCACGTTATTTTATTGTTAATGGGGGCATTTATGCTCTCTAAAGCGATAGAGAAAAGTGGAGCACACCAAAGACTTGCTGTTTACATGGTTAAGTTAGTTGGCGTATCAAGTGGGCGGCGATTAGTCTTTGGTTTTATGTTAGCGTCTGCTTTATTAAGTATGTGGATTTCAAATACCGCAACGACGTTAATTATGCTGCCGATTGCATTAGCTATACTTACTCATGTAGATAACAAAGAACTTAAAGTCGCTTTAATTTTAGGTATTGCCTATGCTGCGTCGCTTGGCGGTATTGGTACCCCTATTGGTACACCACCCAATGTTATTTTTATGGGCATATATGAAGAAAATACTGGCCGAGAATTTGGGTTTTTATCATGGATGAAAATAGGCGTCCCGATAGTGTTAATCGCTTTACCTATTATGGCATTCTGGCTAACAAGAAAGATAAAACTCGACCATGAAATAAAGTTACCCGCGCAAGGCGAATGGCGAAGTGAAGAAAAAAGAACACTGTGGGTTTTTGGCCTTACGGCACTCGCATGGATCACTCGCTCAGAGCCCTTTGGTGGCTGGAGTGACCTATTAAATGTTCAAATTGCGGGTGACAGCACCGTCGCTTTATTTGCCGTGGTGTTAATGTTTTTAATCCCTAATGGTAAGGGCTCGCGCCTGCTTGATTGGGACACTGCTAAATCAATACCCTGGGGAATGTTGCTGTTATTTGCTGGCGGTATTGCCATTGCTAAAGGGTTTGTTGAATCAGGTTTAAGCCAGATACTAGGCGAATGGCTGTCTTCGTTGGCTAATTTACCGGTAATTGTGATGATACTGACAATTTGTTTAGTGGTTACTTACCTCACAGAAATTACCAGTAACACCGCGACAGCAACCTTACTTATGCCTATTTTGGCTGTCGTTGCCACCTCTGCTGGTTACGATCCTATGGTATTAATGGTGCCCGCCGCTATGTGCGCGAGTTGCGCTTTTATGCTGCCTGTTGCTACTGCGCCTAATGCAATTGCTTATGGTACCGGTGAACTTGAAATTAAAGATATGGTGAAAGAAGGGGCAATATTAAGTTTTATCTTGTCTTGTTTAATAGCAATTGTTTGCTATTTACTTTTGTTATAACAAAAGTAAGGGGCTAAATTTTAGCCCCTTTATCTTAATTACCTAGCATAAATGTAATGGCAAATTATGCTTCTATTATAACGCCATTATGATTTATGTTGCCGTTAACATTAGCCCCAACATGCCGAGAGTAAAGCCTAACACAGCGCCCATCGGTGGAGCCCAATGATTTTCTAATTTTACTTGTGGTGCCAAATCTTGAAATATTGAATAAAGAATTCCGCCTGAAGCGAAAAGCATAACCGCGCCAATAATCTTGGGGGACTCAGATAGCCATAAATAGCCAGAAACTGCGGCGATAGGCCCAAGTATTGCCATTAAAGCAAAGACCATGATGATTTTTCGCGGTTTATAACTTGAAGATGCACTTAACTCACGATAAGCGCTAAATCCTTCAGGTAAGTTTTGTAAGGCAATTAAACCAGCTAGCAAATATGCACTACTACTTCCTGTTGCGAATGCTGCTCCAAGTGCTATTGATTCTGGAATGAAATCAGCAAGCATTGCTGCTAGTTGACTGGCAGGTGTATCTATTTTTTTAAGATAAATATCTAGTGCCATAAAGCTAAGCCCGCCAACAATAAACCAAATGCATGCGGGTAATATATCAAGATTTCCCATTCCTTCAGGTACTAACACTAAGGCAACTGCCGACAACAGCGCTCCGCCACCAAAAGCCATAACGCTATGTCTGAGCTCTTGTTCAAGCCAGTCATTGCCAATTTTTTCGAAGCAGGCAAGGGCAGCACCAAGTGGCATAGCCAAACCAGCAAGAAATGTTGATACGATAACAGTGAGTAATATAGACATGATTTTTATCACTTAAGCAGTAAGGGCCCCATTGTGAGGCTATTGTTTAATACAATGAGATTAGTTAGGCCGTTAAAGGCCTTATAATTTGAATACTGTGTTCTGTGACCCTTTATTAAAAGCAGCGAGTAAATCGACATTTTAAATGATCACAGTGATTTTTTATTGATCAGTTGAGCTAATACAATAACCACTAGCGCAGCAGTAAAACCACCAAAAACAACAATCATCATTTGTGGCATAGTATAACCGAAGAATTGCCAATTAATATCACCACAATCTCCTGTTGCTTCAAACAAAGAAGGTAACCATTCGTGTAAAGGGGCCCAACTTGGGAAGTTAGGTACAAACTCACAACTATAGAGAAATGATAATGTAGCTGATTGAATTTCAACGTGCTCAATGGCAATCAATAACCCCCATATAGCGCTAACACCCCAGAGTGTAAATGCGACTGAGCGTAAGACAGTATTTTTATTGCCCATGCTGCCAACTATGCCAGCAAAGAATATTCCCCATAGTGCTGTACGTTGGTAAATACACATAATGCAAGGAGCTAAGCCCATTACGTATTGAAAATAAAGAGCCGATAATTCTAAACCAAAAACGGTTAGGCTAAGTAATTGCCAAGCGCGAGTGTTTACCGATAAATCACTTAAAAATTTCAAAAGTTTTCCTTAATCATGTTCAATGTTGTTATTTTAGATTGTTATCTAGTTAACTATAGGCATCATCACATATTGACACTTAAATTGGTGTGATAGTGACATTAGCGTGATAGTTGCTAGCACTTAGTTTGTTGCACAAAAATGACTTTTATCATTAGTATCAATAAAGCGCCATAAGGGCGCTTTATTGATAAAATTTAACAGTAAAACTACTAGATGTTAACTTTAGTGCTCTTGTGAAGATGAAGTCCCACCTTCAGTCATGTGATGCTGAATTAACCCCGAGTCATAAAAATCTTGTGTTGATTGCTCCAAATGACCTGAAGAAATAGCAAGTAAACCAATAATGGTCAATACGATAGTATAAGGGAAAGCCATAATAACCATACGGCCATATGACAATCTAACTAAGGGAGCAAGCGCTGAAGTTAATAGGAATAAAAACGCAGCTTGGCCATTTGGCGTAGCAACACTCGGCAAGTTAGTGCCTGTGTTAATAGCAACAGCAAGTAAATCAAATTGGTCACGGTTTATTATTCCTGAAGAAAGTGCTTTTTCAATTTCAGTAATGTATACCGTGCCAACAAATACGTTGTCACTGACCATAGATAATAGGCCATTAGCTAAATAAAACATGACTAATTGCATGTTACCTTCAAAAGTTAATACCCAAGTGATGACTGGCGTAAATAATTGTTGGTCAACAATAACGGCAACGATGGACAAAAACACCACTAATAGCGCGGTAAAAGGTAATGCTTCTTCAAAAGCATGACCAATTTGATGTTCTTCAGTTACACCTGTGAAAACGGTTGCAAGTATAATAACGGATAAACCAATTAAGCCAACTGGCGCTAAATGTAATGCTAAACCAACAATCAACCAAACGGCGATTAATCCTTGCACGACTAATTTTACATTATCACTTTTATTGCGTTTTTTACTTTCTTCAATGTCGAAGTCACGTAATATTTGATAAACATTTTCTGGCAGGGCAAAACCATAACCAAACCATTTGAACTTTTCTAATAAAGCACATGTGATTAAACCTGAAACAAATACAGGAATAGTAACGGGTGACATCCGAATGGTGAATTCAATGAAATCCCAACCGGCTTGCTGACCAATAATCAAATTTTGTGGTTCGCCCACGATAGTGCATACACCACCTAAAGCGGTACCAACACCCGCGTGCATCAATAGGTTACGTAAATATCCTCTAAAGCTTTGTAAATCGCTTTTTATATCATCATCATCGGGATTGTCATGGGGATGGTCTTCACCTATAGAGGCAGCTTTATGATAGACAGAATAAAAACCTAGGCCAACGCTGATTATTACCGCAATGACGGTTAGTGCATCTAAAAAGGCTGATAAAAATGCCCCTGAAAAACAGAATAATAATGACACCACTATTTTTGAACGGATCTTAGTGACTATTTTCGTGAACAAAAAGAGCAACAAACTCTTCATGAAATATATTCCAGCAACCATAAAAATCAGCAGCAGAAGTACTTCGAAGTTAATCATTAATTCATGTTTTACATGAGCGGGTGAAGTCATCCCTATGGCAATAGCTTCAATCGTTAATAAACCGCCGGGTTGCAGCGGGTAACATTTTAATGCCATTGCTAAAGTGAATATAAACTCTATGACTAATGCCCAACCTGCAATATAGGGGTCAACATAGAAAAAGAGGATAGGGTTAATCACTAAGAATGAGATAATTGCCAGCTTGTACCACTCAGGCGAGTTGCCAAGAAAGTTTTTATAAAATGCACTCATGAAGGATTGTTGCATAATTGACCTGTTTATTTTAAGTATATGACGAATTGTGTCTCGCCTTGAATGGATCTTGTTTCTGTTATTTTGATAAAAAATGCATAGTAGTTTAAGTACAATTGAAAAGCTTGTAAATAATCTATCTTTATAGCGTAATCGTGGCCTTTTCTTCTGAGAATATAAGGCATGAGTCCTTTATATTATTTAATAACTTAGCCGCAGTGATATTTATTGAATTGCCGTTTTGCTTGAAATGCTTCGACTCTGCAGTATTAAATTAAATATTGCCTTTATAAATACACACTTTAGCCCCGCGTTAAACACCATCGATTGAGCTATAAATTCACAATGAGTAAGCTAATTCTAGATTTGTCATGCTATTTCGCAGAATATAGCATGTTAATATTGCCAAATTATTGAGTTAATCGATGTTTATGCATAATAAGTACTTTAATAAGATAAAAATTTATTAGGGGGTGCTTTCGTGACTTAACTCATCGCTTCTTATCAGGCATTAGCTTTAAATATTAATAGTTTTTTAGACGCTAGTTCAGTATTGGCTTAAAAATTAAATAGTAAATTGCATTTTGACTTACTGACTTTATCTACAAATAAAATTATTTATTATTCATAAATTAAAGGCTTATCTCTCTACAGCCGCTAATAAACAGGGTTTAACTCTGTTGTTTTTAACAAAATATAGTGTGAGGTTGCCACTGAGTATCCACATAAGTGACCAACGTTGACAGTAACGTCGAATTTATCCGCTTGTGCCAAATAGATGTTCTGGTACAATCAGTTAAAATTTTAAGATTAAGATATTGTGTGGAGCAGTATGGTTATCAAAGCACATAGCCCAGCAGGGTTTGCAGAGCAATATATTGTTGAGTCTATTTGGAACGGTGGTTTCCCCCCCGGTTCTATACTTCCGGCTGAACGAGAGTTATCTGAACTCATTGGCGTTACGCGTACAACATTACGTGAAGTTTTACAGCGCTTAGCACGAGATGGCTGGTTGACTATTAAGCACGGTAAACCCACCAAAGTGAATAACTTTTGGGAAACCTCTAGTTTAAATATTCTTGAAACCTTGGCTCAACTCGATCAAGAAGGCATACCTGATCTGGTTGACAATTTAATGTCAGCTCGGACAAATATTAGCGCCATTTATATTCGTGGCGCGATTAAAAATAATGCTGAAAAGGTGATTGAGCTCATTAAAGCTTATGAAGATGTAGAAGATAACGGAGAAGCCTTTGCCGAGTTTGATTATCGATTAAATAAAGAGTTGGTGGTTGCCTCTGGAAATTCTATCTATTTATTAATCTTAAATGGCTTTAGAGGCTTATATTCTCGTCTAGGTACTTTATATTTTTCTCATCCTAAAGGTCGTGAGATATCTCGAGTCTATTATAAGAAATTAATTGAATTAGCTAGCGAAGATAAGTTTGATGAGTCTATATTTGCCGTACGTAAATATGGTATCGAGTCAGGTAAGCTTTGGCTAGAACTTAAAGATGACGTATTAAAAGAGCTATCTGAATAAATTATCTATAGTGATTAAAAGGCAAGAGTTAACTTGCCTTTTAATTATCTTCACTGCTCTCTCATTCTGGATATTGTGCAATAACTTCTTCATCCCCCTCTTCATTGTTCTGTACTAACCGCACGTCAAATTGCCATAAGGTATATAAATGTTTCATCACTTCATCTTTTGAATCGTCTAGCGGAACATTTTGGTGTGGTGTATATTTCAATGTTAGCGATCGGTCACCATCAACATCAGCATTTGTTACCTGAATATTAACCTCCAGATTACTCAAATTATACTGTTCAGATAACGCGCTTCTTACTTTTTTGTAGCCACTTTCATTGTGAATAGCCGCCACGTCAATAAAATTTTCTTTTTCATCATCGTGTAAATAAAATAACTTGAAATCGCGCATTAGTTTTGGTGATAAATATTGACTAATGAAGCTTTCATCTTTGAAATTTTTCATGGCAAAATGTAAAGTATCTAACCAATTACTATTGGCTATTTCTGGAAACCATCGTTTATCTTCTTCTGTTGGTTGTTCACATATTCTTCTAATATCTATAAACATATTAAAGCCTAACGCATAAGGATTAATACCAGAATAATGAGGACTGTTGTAATTGGGTTGAGCGACAACATTGGTATGGTTATGTAAAAATTCCATCATGAACTTATCGGTAACTAAGCCTTCATCATATAAATGGTTGAGCAGTGTGTAATGCCAAAAGCAGGCCCAGCCCTCGTTCATGACTTGTGTTTGTTTTTGCGGATAAAAGTATTGCGAGATTTTTCGCACAATGCGTACAATTTCTCTTTGCCATGGTTTTAGTAAGGGCGCATATTTTTCAATGAAATATAAAATGTTTTCTTGCGGTTCATTTGGAAATGTCGGTTTCTTATCCTTAGCATCATCTTTGTTTTTGGGTAATGTTCGCCATAATGTATTCACCTGCGATTGTAAATATGCTTCACGGTCCTTTTGACGTTGTAACTCTTCCTCTAATGATATCTTTTGTGGACGTTTATAGCGGTCAACACCGTGATTCATTAATGCATGACAAGCATCTAAGCATGATTCAACCTCACTAATGCCAAATTTTTGTTCACATTCGCTAATGTAGTTTTTAGCAAACAATAAGTAGTCAATTATTGAGCTCGCATCAGTCCAGGTTTGGAATAAATAATTACCTTTAAAAAAAGAATTATGTCCGTAACAAGCATGTGCCATAACGAGTGCTTGCATGGTCATAGAATTCTCTTCCATTAAATATGAAATACAAGGATCAGAATTGATAACAATTTCGTAGGCTAATCCCATTTGACCACGTTTATAGTTTTGCTCTGTTTGAATAAATTTTTTACCAAATGTCCAATGGTTATATCCAATAGGCATACCGACACTAGCGTAAGCATCCATCATTTGCTCTGCGGTGATCACTTCAATTTGGTTGGCGTAAGTCTCCAATCGATAATGCTTTGCAACCCGTGCAATTTCAGTTTGATATTGATCAAGTAAATCAAAGTTCCAGTCACACTGGTCACTTAAGGGGTTACGTTTGTCCATTATTTGCCTCCTTTGCCATTATTAACTTAGGCTGCTTTACTCTGATTTTTCTTGAAAAGCTTTCTAAAAACAGGATAAATATCTTCAACGCTTTTAATATGTTGTATTGCAAAATGTTCTGTATATGCTGCAATTTCTTGATATTGCTGCCAAAGTGTTTGATGAGGTCGTTGTGATATTTCAATGTAACTAAAGTAGCGTGCTTTAGGTAGAATATGCTCTGTGAGTAATTTTTGACAACGAGGAGAGTCATCGGCCCAGTTATCTCCATCAGAGGCCTGCGCGGCGTAAATATTCCATTCGCTTTCCTTATAACGCTCATCCATTATTTTAATCATTAAATCTAATGCACTTGAAGCAATAGTGCCGCCAGTTTCTTGCGAATAAAAAAACTCTTCTTCATCAACCTCTTTTGCTTGCGTGTGGTGTCGAATATAGACCACATCAATCGTTTTATAGGTGCGGGTGAGAAACAAATACAATAAGAGATAAAATCGTTTGGCAATATCTTTAGTGGCTTGGTCCATAGAGCCTGAAACATCCATTAAACAGAACATCACCGCCTTTGATGTAGGTAGGGCTTGTTTTGCATAGTTTCTAAAACGTAAATCAAAGGTGTCAATAAAAGGGACTTTACTGATTTTACCTTTAAGCATGTCGATCTGATTGTTTAGGTCTTTAATTTTTTGGACATGATCATGTTTATCAGCCATTAATGCCGCTAAGGCGAGTTCAAGGACTTTTAACTCTTTACGCTTGGTTGATGTCATGGCAATACGTCTTGCTATTGATCCCTGTAGCGATTTTACAATATCTATATTTGAGGGGACGCCTTCAGCACAATAACCCGATCGAACAGTTTTATAATCAATTAACGTATCTAATTGGTTCTTTTCTAAATTTGGCAATTCAAGATCTTCAAAAAGTAAGTTCAAATATTCATCTTTAGAAATAGAAAAAATAAAATCATCATCTCCCTCACCAGTGTTACTGGCATCACCTTTACCGCTACCTTGTCCTTGCTGTTGTGGAGGGCGTTTGATTTGATCGCCGGTTGAAAATTGGTCATTACCCGGGTGAACTCTATCTTTAACACCCCCTTTGCCCTGATGAAAAACAGGTTCAGATAAATCTTTTTTGGTGATGGTAATGTCTTCACCACGATCAACATCAGTAACACTGCGTTTATTAATCGCTTGTTCAACGGATTTCTTTATTTGGCTTTTATAGCGTTTAATAAAGCGCTGGCGATTAACCGTGCTTTTGTTTTTGCTATTTAAGCGTCTATCAATAAAATTCGCCATATTATCCTCCTACTTTATTGGCTTTTTAAAACAATAAAGTACAAGTTAAGAAGACTTTCTTACCCGTAAATACCACTCTGACAGTAACCGCACTTGTTTTTTTGTATAACCTTTACTCATCATGCGTTCTATAAAATCGTCATGTTTTTGCTGGTCGTCATTTGATGTTTTAGTGTTAAACGAAATAACGGGTAATAAATCTTCAGTATTCGAGAACATTTTTTTCTCAATAACCGTGCGCAGTTTTTCGTAACTTGTCCAGTTGGGGTTCTTACCGTTGTTATTGGCTTTAGCACGTAATACAAAATTGACAATTTCATTACGAAAATCTTTAGGGTTACTAATGCCAGCAGGCTTTTCTACTTTTTCTAATTCATTATTTAAGGCTTCTCGGTCGAAAAGCTGTCCAGTTTCAGCATCGCGATACTCTTGGTCTTGTATCCAAAAATCAGCATAAGTGACATAGCGATCAAAGATATTTTGTCCATATTCAGAATAAGACTCTAAATAAGCCGTCTGAATTTCCTTGCCAATAAATTCTATGTATTGAGCTGACAAGTAACCTTTAATGAACTCTAAATATCGCTCGGCTGTTTCTTGGGGTAATTGCTCTCGTTCAATTTGTTGCTCGAGTACATAAAATAAATGTACTGGATTTGCGGCAACTTCTAAATGATCAAAATTAAACACGCGTGATAATATTTTAAAAGCAAAACGTGTTGATAGCCCAGACATACCTTCATCCATGCCCGCATAATCACGGTATTCTTGATACGACTTAGCTTTTGGGTCGGTGTCTTTTAAGCTTTCGCCGTCATAAACGCGCATTTTAGAATAAATACTAGAGTTCTCGGGATCTTTTAAACGTGATAGTACAGAAAACTGCGCTAAGGTTTCTAACGTATCTGGGGCACAATGTGCATTTTTTAATTCACTGTTTTCGAGTAATTTTTTATAAATTTTTACTTCTTCAGAAACACGCATGCAGTAAGGGACTTTGACCATATAAACGCGGTCCAAAAAGGCTTCGTTGTTTTTGTTATTTCTAAAGGTTTGCCATTCTGACTCATTAGAATGCGCAAGCAAAATGCCATTAAAGGGCAGGGCTGATAATCCTTCTGTTGGATTATAGTTACCTTCTTGTGTTGCTGTTAACAACGGATGCAATACTTTAATGGGGGCTTTGAACATTTCAACAAATTCCATCATGCCTTGATTCGCTCGACACAATGCGCCTGAATAGCTATAGGCATCAGGATCATTTTGTGAAAAGTGCTCTAACTGTCGAATATCAACTTTACCAACCAGGGCTGAAATATCTTGATTGTTATCGTCGCCAGGCTCTGTTTTTGCAATGGCTATTTGATCAAGAATTGAAGGATATAACTTAACCACCTCAAATTTTGCAATATCACCTTGATATTCATGCAGCCTTTTAGCCACCCAAGGCGACATAATGGTCTTTAAATAACGTTCTGGTATTTTATATTCTTTTTTTAATATCTTACCATCTGCATTTGCGTCGAATAAACAAAAAGGGTGGTCATTTACCGGGCTTCTTATGCCATTAGCACTGAGCACATAAATAGGCTCTTGCTGCATTAATGCTTTTAATTTTTCAGCTAATGATGATTTTCCTCCACCCACAGGCCCTAATAAATAGAGTATTTGTTTCTGTTCTTCCAGTCCTTGTGAAGCATGCTTAAGGTAGGCAACAATCTGCTCTATAGCTTCTTCCATGCCATAAAATTCCTTAAAGGCAGGATAGCGAGCAATTACCCGATTAGAAAATATACGGCTTAAGGTAGGTTCATTTGAGGTGTCTATCATTTCAGGCTCGCCAATGGCCTTCAATAAGCGCTCAGAAGCGGTGGCGTAAGCAAGTTTGTCTTTTTGACAAATAGCTAAAAATGCTTGAATACTAAAGTTCTCTTCTTTAGCTTCATCGTAACGTGATTGATAATGCTGAAAAATACTCATAACTGCCTCCATAAGGAAAAAATTTGCAGATGAGTAAAAACTTACCGTAGTACAAAGTCGATATTGTTTAACTCATTCAAATAAGACCGAGAAACTATCGATATTCGCCCCAACAAGACACTAAACTTTGCATTGAAACGAGTATGTCTACCATTAAGTCTAGACGGTATTTTTTAAGGTTGAGAATAATTAGAGATTTTTTTTGTAAGCAAAGAGGAAAATATAAAAATCTTTTATATTGAATTAAAAAGAAAAAGGACACTTTTATTGAATTTTAAGCATAAAAAAACCAGAGTAGGTACTCTGGTTTTCAATAAAATTCTTACTTAAAGGTTAATAAATTAATCTTTAATGAATATAAATTAAGCGAAGTTTGCCGCAGCAAAATCCCAGTTAGCTAATGCCCAAAAACCAGCCATGTAGCTTGGACGAAGATTACGGTAATCAATGTAGTAAGCATGTTCCCATAAATCTACTGTTAATAACGGTGTAACGCTCTCATCAGTTAATGGTGTTGCAGCATTTGAAGTGTTAACGATAGCAAGGCTACCATCTGCTTTTTTCACTAACCATGTCCAGCTTGAACCAAAGTTGTTGATTGCACTTTCAGTAAATTTTGTTTTAAATTCAGCGAAAGAACCAAAGCTTGCATTGATTGCATCAGCTAAAGCGCCTGTTGGTTCACCGCCGCCGTTAGGGCTTAAGCTGTTCCAGTAGAATGTGTGATTCCAAATTTGTGCTGCATTATTGAAAATGCCTGCTGATGAAGTCTTCACGATGTCTTCTAAAGACTTGCCTTCAAAATCAGTACCTTCAATTAATCCATTAAGCTTTACAACATAAGTGTTGTGATGCTTACCGTAGTGAAACTCAAGTGTTTCAGCTGAAATATGTGGTACAAGTGCATCTTGTGCATAGGGTAATGCGGGTAATTCAATAGCCATTAGTTTCTCCAGAAATGGGTTATACAAATTTATTTTTGCGCAAAAATAAAGAAGTTGTGTGCTTTTATTTAAAAACCAGTTAAAACCTAGTAAACTAGTCAAGTATTATTAAAGCCTGACTAGTGTACCCATTTATATAGGTTTTGCCAGTGTAAATATCAAGCCTGTTATTGTTTATTCTACTAAATAAGTGCTTTTTAGTCTTTATTACCTTGATTATTTTAGTGTCAGACTCCATTAATCAAAGTAATAAACATTAAATTTTATATTGTAAAGATCGAGGTTTTTTCGGTCGTAATTAGAGGTATCCCATGGAAACTATTGAACGTATCAAAGAACAACTTTCTGAAAACACTATTTTGCTTTATATGAAAGGTTCTCCTAAATTGCCTAGCTGTGGCTTTTCTTCACAAGCATCACAAGCACTAATGCAGTGTGGTGAAAAATTTGCTTATGTTGATATTTTACAAAATCCTGATATTCGTGCCGAATTACCAAAGTATGCTGATTGGCCAACATTCCCACAATTATGGGTTGACGGTGAATTAGTCGGTGGTTGTGACATTATTATGGAAATGTTCCAACAAGGTGAATTACAAACCTTGATCAAAGAAGCTGCAGAAAAAAATAATTCTGAAGAAAAAGCTTAGTATCATTTTTGAAACTGACGTTAGTTAAATTTTTTATTAAAAAAGATGAAAATAAGTTGAAAATCACCTTATCGTCTCAATAATAGATGTACGTCAGTTTTATGATTTAAATCAATTTAATAAAAATATTGGAGAATAGAATGAGTGTATTAGTTGGCCGTGCAGCACCAGATTTTACTGCAGCAGCAGTTTTAGGTAGTGGCGAAATTGTTGATAGCTTTACGTTATCGACAGCAATTAAAGGTAAAAAAGCCGTAGTGTTTTTCTACCCTCTAGATTTTACTTTTGTTTGTCCGTCTGAGTTATTAGCTTTTGATCACCGTATGGAAGAATTCAAAAGCCGTGGTGTTGAAGTTATTGGTGTTTCTATCGATTCACAATTTTCTCATAACGCATGGCGTAACACTCCAGTAAACGAAGGCGGTATTGGCCCAGTACAATATACTTTAGTTGCTGATACAAAACATGAAATCTGTAAAGCGTACGATGTTGAACATCCTGAAGCGGGTGTTGCATTTCGTGGTTCTTTCTTAATTGATGAAGAAGGCAATGTACGTCATCAAGTAATTAATGATTTACCATTAGGTCGTGACGTTGACGAAATGATCCGTATGGTTGACGCATTACAATTCCACCAAGAGCACGGCGAAGTTTGTCCAGCTGGCTGGAACAAAGGTGATAAAGGTATGACTGCTTCTCCTGAAGGCGTTGCATCTTACTTAGCTAACAATGCTGACAAGCTTTAATATAATAACTTAGGCTTTAGTTAGCCGATGTAATTGTTAAAAGTAATAAAAAACCGCTTAATTGCGGTTTTTTTATGTTCAGGAAGAACGGTATGTCACGGTGCCAAGGATGGCAAAGAGTGACGATGTTCAATCCCGTCATGCTGAATTTATTTCAGTATCTGTTTTTGTTTGTCAACAACGAGATCCTGAAACAAGTTCAGGATGACAGTGTCTTTGTGAGTTGTATTTAAGTATATAAATACTGGCCCTTAAGATCGTCATGCTGAATTTACTTCAGTATCTAAAGCACTAGATCCTGAAATAAATTCAGGATGACGGTGTCTTTGCTAGTTGTATTTCAATATCAGGATGACGTTGTCTTTGTGAGTTGTATTTAAGTATTTCAGTATCTACGTATATAAAGTACTGGCTCTTGAGGTCGTCATGCTGAATTTATTTCAGTATCTAAGCACTAGATCCTGAAACAAGTTCAGGATGACGGTGTCTTTCCTCGTTGTATTTTAATATCAGTATGACGGTGGCTTCATTGAGAGGGTAAATAATAGAAAGTGACAGTGTTTAAAATTAAGCCAATCAAAAGTTGAAAATCAACCTACACTTAATTTATCACCTTATTGATTTCTGGAATCGTTTTGTTTGTACCTAAGACGCTTTATGAGAACTTACCGTTCGCGTATTTTATTGTAAGTGGTTATTTACTTACCTTTAATATGACATGGCCTATGCTTATTTCTGCGGCGCTATTTTATAGTGCTGCTTGTGTTACATTAGTTACTCGTTCGGCTTGTCGAAGACTCGATAAACAAAAAAAACTCGGTATAAAAAATAAAATACCTGAACTCTTCTATGAATATTTACCCTATATTTACAACGCTATTGGGGTATTTACCCTGATGGTCACCAAAAATTCACTCTTTCAATTTTTTGCATTCACTTTGATTGTTTTAGCGGTTAGAAATCTATTGTGCCGACATAATAACCGCAGTAGCTCAGCTAAATTATTTTAATCGCTTGCCGGTGTATCACTCTCTTGTTGTTCTTCATCGACTATTGCTAGGGGCCAACCACCCATTTTTTGCCATTTATTAACGATAAAACAAAAAAGTTCAGCGGTTTTTTCGGTATCGTATAATGCCGAATGAGCTTCACTATTATTGAAGTCTAACCCTGCCGCTAAACAGGCTTTTGCAAGAACAGTTTGTCCAAGCGCTAAACCAGATAATGTTGTGGTATCAAAGCTAACAAAAGGATGAAAGGGTGATCGCTTTATCAAACAACGTTCTACGGCTGCATTGACAAATCCCAAATCAAAAGCGGAATTATGAGCAACCATAACGGCACGCTGGCAGCCGGCAATTTTCATCTTTTTTCTAATTAACTTAAAAATCTCTGTTAACGCTTTGTGTTCATCAACAGCACCACGTAATGGGTTTGTTGGGTCTATGCCGGTGAACTCTAATGCCGCTTGCTCTAAATTGGCGCCTTCAAAAGGTTCTACGTTAAAGTGAATTGTTTCATCAAGAGAGAATTGACCTGTACTTTCATCTAGCGATAAAGTTGTCGCTGCTATTTCCAGTAAAGCATCAGTTTGTGAATTGAAACCTGCTGTTTCAACATCGATGACTACTGGGAAATAACCTCTAAAGCGCTGTGCAAAAGCACTTTTAATATTTTTATCAGCAGAACTCTTATTTTTAGTATCAGGATTTATACTCATGTTTACATCTTTTTTAAGTTAGCATTCAATTTCAAGGAGTAAATTATCGCAGAAAAAAAATGTAAACTCTATGCGAACGCTATGATGAAACTTTAAAGTTATGAAAATATTGCTGATAACTGCTAAAGTTATAGAATATTGGGTCGATAACAGATACGTGGCAGGATAAAAGATAAATATTTTATGAAAAAAACTATCATCACATTATTATTATGCGTATTTGTTAGCCAAGCTAATGCTGGTATTCGTCAGTATGGTGCTGACTTAGAACACGCTAATTGGCAGTTAACTAATAACTCAAGGCTAGAGTGCACCTTATCACACCAAATACCTAATTATGGTGAAGCAAAATTCTACAGTACGGCAAACCGTAAAATGAATATGGAATTTGAACTCGATATGATGCGTTTACCTGATACTTATTCATTAGCAGAAGTTCGTTCTGTTGCGCCTAATTGGCGCCCCGGAAAAAATGGTCGAACCCTTGCCAATATGAAACTTCATAAGCAGTTTGCTCCAAGTCTACCGAAAAAGGTTGCTTGGAATATGCTTAATGAATTAGAGCAGGGCATGAACCCCACGTTTTACTATAACGATTGGTATAGCGACAACGATCTTATTTCTGTTGGTATATCAACGGCTAAGTTTAACCGTGCCTATCAAGAATTTATTGGTTGTGTCAGTAACTTACTTAATTACAATTTTGATGATATTTCTTATACGGTATTAAATTATCAATTTGGTGGCGATAGCTTAACCAAATCATCTAAAAAGCGTTTAACGATGATCGCAGAGTACCTTTCTTTAGATCAAAACTTAGAGTTGGTGCTTATTGACGGTTATACTGACAGTTATGGTGGTAGAAACGATAACTTGAAAATATCAAACCGCCGAGCAAACACGATTCGAGAGCATTTTGTTAAGAGTGGTATTGACCCTAGTCGAATTGAAGCAAAAGGTTATGGCGAAAAACGTCACATTGCTGCTAACAATACCGTTATTGGTCGTGCACAAAACAGACGTGTTGTTATTAGAATGGAACAACCGTAAAGACGAATGTACTGCAAAAAAATTATTTTATAAAGAATCAGTTGAATAGGCTGGTAGGTTATCTTAATCTATCAGCCTATTTTTTTATTGGATCTTCCATAATGCGACCATTGTTTAAGTCTTTATTTGCACTATTGGTTTTATCGAGCTTTACAAGTTTGGCAAAAACCAATGACGCATACACCTATGCTAATTACGACCAAGTAAAAACAACCCACATCTATTTAGATCTAGCGGTTAATTTTGATGAAAAATCACTCGCTGGTTTTGCAGAATTATCGTTAGAGTGGTTAAGTAAAACTTCGCAGCCGATTATTCTCGATACCCGAGATTTAATCATTGACCGTGTAATGGCTCAAACTGAAGCAGGACAATGGCGTGGGGTAAGTTTCACACTGGCTAATCGTGATAACGTGTTAGGTTCAAAACTCACCATAAACAATACTTTTAAAGCACAAAAAATTCGTGTTTATTACCAATCAACTGAAAAAGCATCAGGTTTGCAATGGTTGTCAGCTGAACAAACGGCAGGGAAAAAGTATCCTTTCCTATTTAGTCAAAATCAAGCGATTCACGCACGTTCATGGATACCTGTGCAAGACACACCGAGTGTTCGCGTAACTTATACCGCTCGTATTACTACGCCTGATAATTTATTAGCGGTAATGAGTGCAAATAACGAACCTAATACCGCTCGTGACGGCGATTACTTTTTTAGTATGCCGCAAGCAATCCCTCCATATTTAATTGCAATTAGTGTCGGCGATTTAGAATTTAAAGCGATGAGCAAGCAAACGGGTATTTATGCTGAAGCCAGCATTTTAGATGCAGCGGTTAGTGAGTTTGACGATACACAAGCGATGATTGATGAGTCAGAAAAAATCTTTGGTCCTTATCGTTGGGGACGTTATGACTTACTGATATTACCGCCTAGCTTTCCTTTTGGTGGTATGGAAAACCCACGTTTGTCTTTTATTACCCCAACAGTTATTGCTGGTGATAAAAGCTTAGTCAATTTAATTGCTCATGAACTCGCTCATTCTTGGTCGGGTAACTTAGTGACTAATGAAAGTTGGCGTGACTTATGGTTAAACGAAGGTTTTACCAGTTATGTTGAAAATCGTATTATGGAAGCGGTATTTGGTGAAGACCGAGCTGTTATGGAACAAGCGCTTGGTGCACAAAGTTTAAATTATGAAATTGCTGAATTAGCGCCGGGTGATACTCAACTTTATATCGACCTTAAAGGACGTGATCCTGATGACGCATTCTCAGGTGTTCCCTATGTGAAAGGTCAGTTGTTTTTAATGTTTTTAGAAGCTAAATTTGGTCGAGATAAATTTGATACTTTTATTTTAGATTACTTCAACAGCCATGCCTTTGAAAGCTTAGGTACTGCCAATTTTGTTATTTATTTGAAAAAAAATCTTACTGATAAATATCCAAATATTGTCAGCGATAAAGAAGTTAATGAATGGATTTATGAACAAGGACTACCTAGTTATGCGCCGCAGCCTACATCAAGTGCATTTACCACTATCGACGGTCAAATTAATAGTCTGTTAAGTGATAAAATAACGTTAGCGCAATTACCAACTAAAGCATGGACCTTGCATGAATGGCTGCATTTTATTAATAACTTGCCGGTAACATTACCGACTGAGCGGATGAGTGCACTCGATAAAGCGTTTAACCTTACCGCTAGTACTAATGCTGAAATTGCACATGCTTGGTACTTATTAGCATTAAGAACCGGTTACGATACTGTTTACCCTGCGATGTCAAAATATCTAATTGCTATCGGTCGTCGTAAGTTAATTGTACCGCTTTATAAAGCGTTAGCTGAGACACCTGCAGGTAAAGCTTGGGCACTTAATGTCTATGAAAAAGCGCGTCCTGGTTATCATGGTTTAGCGCAAGGCACTATTGACGGTGTCTTAAAAGCTAAATAACATTCAACTAAAATGATAAAATAAAAACGCCACGTTAACATATATTAACGTGGCGTTTTTTTATGTGATTTTGTGATGTATATATTATTTATTGCTGTTTTCTTCAACGATCACATCAACTTGTCGTAGCTTGTTTTGCTGTGAAATAACAACTCGGATGCTATGTTGTTTTTGGTTAAAGTTTAGCGTTAAACGGCCACGTTTCCTTTCTTGGTTTAACGCTTGCCCATATTCTTTTTGATAAAACTGGATAACTTCCTCTTCGGTACTTTTTGTAAAATAGTTTATAACCGCAGGTGTCTCATCGGTAAATTCAGCAAAAACTCGCGCATCACTCATGGCCGGTATGGTCACCATTGCTGTTTCTTCTGCGATAGCAAGGTTGACGTTTATCAACATAAAAGCGACTAATAGTGTTTTCAAGGAGCAAGCTAATCGACTTGATAAATTTACGGTACTTAGGTTAAACATAATATTTGATCCTTTAACGGGCTTAGCTAAATCTAGTGTGTTGCTAGGTAATTATCAAGAATATTGTTAATAATCTAATCATTACCGCTATATAAGGCATTGTTTAAATAACAAATAATAATAGCGGTAATAAGTACCTAATCGTATAAATAACGCTAACTAACTGATTAATAATTAATTAACATGAACGGTCAACAAAATTATCTCGAAAGTTCATTCGGTATCAACAAAGTCATTTCTGTAATGATCAACCCATAGCGCGGTTGCACCACATATAGCGACAGGCATGACCACTAGATTAATAATAGGGATCATTGAAAATACTGCCGTTGTGATACCAAAGCTATAACTTAATCCTTGCTTTTGTTTGAGTGCGTAACGCATTTCATTAAAGTCAATTTTATGATTATCAAAAGGATAGTCTTTATATTGAACGGCCATCATCCAAGCTAAAAATAAAAACCAAAATATTTGTCCTATAACCGGCAGTATCCAATAAAGAATAAAAAAACCAATAGCGCGCGGTAAATAGTAACGTAATTTACACCATTCTCTTGATAACGTTCGTGGTACATCTTTTATAACATCGAGGGTCGAAGCGGGTGGTATTGTTTTACCACAGAGCAATAATTCCATCTTTTCTGATAGCAAACCATTAAAAGGTGCGGCAATCCAGTTAGCGACTGAGCTAAATATAAAAGAAAACATCACTAACAAAAATAATAAAGCGACTGGCCATAAGAAAGCACTTAACCAAGACAGCCAATCAGGAAGCCAGTTATCGAGCATAGTCATATAGGTATCAAGTTCTAAAAATAGACCATAAAAGGCGACACTAAATAATACTAAATTAACCAGTAGGGGTATAAACACAAAACGGCGAATACCTTTTTCTCTGATTAATTCAAAGCCCTTAATAAAATATCCGGCACCACTGTTAGCTAACGGTTGATTAATAATTGTATTCATTGGCTGATTTTTATCCTTACATGCTTTCTTTAACTGTGATTATAAAATAAATTGATAAATTGAACAGATGTTTCATGTTACAAAATATAGATAACTCTGGTAAAATTTTATTGCTGAGTATTATCAAAGTATAACAATAAAAGGTTTCTGTGTTTTATGCGTTTAAAGCATATAAAACTTGCTGGTTTTAAATCATTTGTTGACCCGACTAAAGTGCCATTTGAACAAAGAATGACAGCTATTGTTGGGCCAAATGGTTGTGGAAAATCGAATATCATTGACGCTGTTCGTTGGGTACTTGGTGAAAGTTCAGCGAAAAATTTGCGTGGTGATGCCATGACCGATGTGATTTTTAATGGTGCAGCAACACGCAAGCCGGTCGGACAAGCATCTGTTGAATTGTTATTCGATAATATTGATGGTCGCATACAAGGCAATATGGCCGATCGTAATCAAGTTTCTATTCGACGCGTTATAAATCGAGATAGCCAAAATACATATTATTTAAACGGTAGTAAATGCCGCCGTCGAGATATCACCGATATTTTCCTGGGTACCGGTCTTGGTCCTCGCAGTTATGCGATTATTGAGCAAGGTACTATCTCAAAACTTATTGAATCTAAGCCGCAAGAGTTACGTGTTTTTATTGAAGAAGCCGCGGGTATTTCTAAATATAAAGAACGCCGCAGAGACACTGAAAATAGAATCAGACATACGCGAGAAAACCTTGAACGTTTAAACGATATACGTGTAGAGCTTGGTTTACAAATCGACAAACTGCATCAACAGGCAGAAGCCGCTAAGCGTTTTAAAACGTTAAAAACTAGAGAGCGTAAATATAGAGCTGAGTTGACTGTTTTAAAATGGCAAAAATTTGATCAACAAGCTAACGATCAAAAACAACAAGTAAGTCAATATCAAACAGAAATAGAAGCTTTGATTGTTGAACAGAAAAAAATCGATATCCAGTTGTTTGATGCTAAACAAAAAGTGACCATAGGCGGAGAGTCTAGCGGTGAGCTACATCAACAAAAATTACTATTAAGTAATGATATTGCTCGTGCAGAACAAAACATCAAACATTTAAAGCAACAAAAACAGAAAGCCCAACACGATAACAGTGTTACCCAGCAACAGCTGATTAATGCGCAACAATTGGTGCTAGCCGAGCAAGAACAGCTCCAAAAAAGCACTTTAAAAATTACCGAACACGTGCCTGAACTTGAACTCATAGAGCAGCAACTGCTTGAGAGTCAAATTCAGTTAGAAGGCTATATTGAACAGCAGCGAAATGAGCATCAGCAATGGCAAGCTTTACAACGCCAACATCAAGATACAAATGATCAACAGCTGAGTGTTAATCAGCGAATCTCTCAGTTAAGCGAGCAGATAAGTCAGCAGCAGCAGCGCCAACAATCATTAACACATTTATTAGCGAATTTAACCAAAGAGAGCTTCAGCGAAAATGTCGAGAGTACTGCTGAGCTTGGAAATAAGCTACTTAAGCAAGAAAAACACCAGCAATCTTTACTAAAACAATATAAAGATAATGAATCAAACCAACTCGTACTCGTTACCCAAATCAGCCTAGCCTCGAAGCAGCAAGCACAGTACAGTGGTGAAATAGCAGCATTAAAGCTTTATTTACAGCAGTTACTGACACAACAAAATCAACAAGCAGGTTGGCGCATTAAGCAAAAAGAATGGTTAAGTGTGCGTGGGCAAAAAGTTCTTGGCGCTGTTTTTCAATTATTAACCGTAGAAACCGCCTGGCAGGCAAGTGTCGAATTAGTGCTACATCATTGGTTACAAGGCGAGTTGGTTGAATATTTCCCCACAGAAGTCACCATTGAACCACTATTTTTAGTGCTTGATCAACAAATAAACAAGACTAGCGCGACTCGTTCAGTGAAAGTAACAAGCGGCACATTGGCCGAACAAGTTAAAGGCTTACCGGCAATAACGGCCTTGCTAAATAATATTTTTATTGCCCAAGATTACCAACAAGCGCAACAGATAATGTTAACGCTTACTGATCATCAGTCAGTTATTTGTAAAGATGGTACTTGGTTAAGTCGGTATTTTCTGCGAAAAGGAAGCGCTGAAAATTTTGATGCCTTGCTACAGTTAACGGATAATATCAGCCAGACCTCAGAAAAAGTGACTGAATTAACACTCAGTATTCAAGAATGCCAAGATAAAGAAAGTCAGCTGATAAAAAGCAAAGAACAATTTGTTAGTGACGCTAAGGCACTTAAAACGGCAATCGAACAATCTACTTATCAAGTTCAGGCTTTACAGCAAAAAATTGCTTTGGCTAAACAAGCGGCAGAGCAACGCGATAAACAAAGTACCCTTTATCAACAAGAGCTAACAACGCTAGAAAGTTTACTGAGCCAAAACAAAAAATTATTATCAGTACAAGAAGATGCGCTTACAAAATTACCAAAGCATGATGCCGAACAGCTTATGCATATCAGCAGTGCACAAGAGAGTTTACAAAGAAAAATTCAAGACATTCAAGAAAGTAGCCAAAGGTTCCATCAACAAAAACATCAGCAAGCGTTAATGATTGAAAAATTGAATCATGAGCAAACTCAAGGCCAATTATCATTGGTTCGTGCGCAAGAAAGTATTCAACAACTCACCAAACAACAACGCATGCATCAAGAAATCGTTGAAGAGTGTGCATCGCCGTTGCAAGTTGATGAGCAAAAGTTACAAGCATGGTTAATAGACGTTGCGGAACTTGATGAAAAAATAGCAAAGATACAGCACGATACAACAGACTCTAAAACACTGATTAGTGATGCAGAATCAAAAGTTCATCAACTAACTAGAAATATTAATAGTAAGAAAGAGCAAATTAATGCTGTTCATTTAACCGCAGAAAGTTATCGTTTACGTGCTGATGCGGCACTCGAGCAACTTAATGAAATGCAACAGAATTTATTGGCGGTGCAAACTGCTATGCCAGATCAAGCAAAAGAGCCTTTATGGCAGGCTCATATTGTTAACTTAGGTAAAGATATTAATCGTTTAGGGGCAATAAATCTTGCAGCTATCAATGAATATCAAATACAATTTGAGCGAAAGACCTATCTTGATCAACAAGATGAAGATTTAACCCAAGCGATTAATACGTTAGAATTAGCTATTGCTAAGATAGATAAAGAAAGCCGTCACAAATTTAAAAATACCTTTGAAAAAATTAATAGTGATCTTAAAGCATTATTTCCTAAGGTGTTTGGTGGTGGTAGTGCCTATTTAGCCTTAACAGATGATGATATGCTTGAAACGGGTGTTACTATTATGGCTAGACCGCCAGGTAAAAAAAATAGCACTATTCACTTATTATCTGGTGGCGAAAAAGCGCTGACCGCATTATCATTAGTGTTCGCAATTTTTAGGTTAAATCCTGCACCATTTTGTATGCTTGATGAAGTCGATGCGCCTCTTGATGATGCTAACGTTAGTCGTTTTTGTAACTTGGTGCGAGAGATGTCGCAAACTGTACAGTTTATTTATATCAGCCATAATAAAATAGCGATGGAAATGGCGAGTCAGTTAACCGGTGTTACTATGTTTGAACCGGGCGTATCAAAAATGGTAGCTGTAGATATTGATGAAGCAATCGCTATGGCTGAATTAGAATAAGTACAAAATTAAGTAAAGCTAAACCAAGCTGAAAATAGAATAATAAAAGGCTATCCGATGGAATATAATTTCAGAACTGCATTGATTGTTATCAGTGCTGTGGTTATCACGGCAATATTTGTTCATGGTTTTTGGACCATAAGAAAAAATAAAAACCCTTATAAGCTTAAAGCAAAAGCTGAAAAAGTTGAGCCTAATAACCGAGGTTTTGATGGCTCAGGCTTTGATCAAGATGGTGTTAGTAAACCAAGAGTTGTTGAAAACTCACTTGGTGCTCAATCATACGATGAAGAGATGCCTATGCCATCGACAGCTGAATATGAAGAACAAGCTACATCATATCGCGAATTTAGTGCCGAAGATGATGAACCAAGTTTGGGGGACATGTCTTCTTTTGATGAAACTTCTGCTAAAAAAGATAATAACAGTGCTGATTTACGTGATCATGATGCATCATTATTTGGCTCGGTTACCGCCAAAGAAGCGGCTGTTATTGAGAGAATTGAAACACCTGTCTATCAAACACCGATAACATCAGCTAAACAACCATTGAAAACGTCGGCGCGTTTTACTGAAAAAGCGCCTGTTAAGCGAGACCAAATAGAGATAAATTTTGGCAGCGAAAGCAAGGAAAGTAAAAGCGCGGCCAAAAAAGAATCGATAATCCCTCAGCATAAAAAAGTGGAAGTTGAACCTGAAGTACTGGTTATTTCAGTGGTTATGCCTGAAAAACAGCAAATGTCAGGTGCCGCACTTTTACCGACATTATTAACCTTGGGTATGAAATACGGAGAGATGAACATCTTTCATCGCCATCAAGATAATGCTGGAAATGGTAAAGTTACCTTTAGTTTAGCAAACATCATGAAACCAGGAACATTTGACCTCGACAATATGGAAAGCTTTACTACACAAGGTATTAGCCTTTTTATGATGTTACCTAATGCGGGTGATGCTTCCGTCGTCTTTGAGCAAATGCTCAACGCAGCAAAGCAACTCGCTTTAGAATTTAATGGTCAATTATTAGATGACAAACGTAATGTTATGACCAAACAAACAGAACAACATTATGTGGGTAAAATTCGCGAATTTACGCGAAGAAATTTAATCGCCTCATCTTAAAACTAAGCAAACTCTGACAGGTTAATTTATTGATTAACCTGTAATTTAAACTCTTTCAAAAGTAATTCATTCTTATGTCATCACCTGCTAATGCGACTCGAGTACAAGAGCTTCATCAACTTATCAATCAATTAAATCATCAATATTACGACCTAGATGAACCCAGTGTTCCTGATGCAGAATATGATCGCTTAATGCGAGAACTTATTTCAATTGAAACAGCAGAGCCAGAATTAAAATTACTTGATTCACCGAGTCAAAAAGTCGGTGGGCAAGCGTTAAAATCTTTCAGTCAAGTGACACACCAAGTACCGATGTTATCGCTTGATAACGTGTTTTCTGGGGATGAATGGCAAGCTTTTGCTAAGCGTGTAAAAGACCGTTTGCTTTCTAAAGAAACTATTAAATACTGTGCTGAGCCAAAACTTGATGGTTTAGCGGTGAGTTTACGCTACGAAAATGGTGTTTTAGTACAAGCAGCTACGCGCGGGGATGGCGCTGTTGGTGAAAATATCACGGTAAATGTTCGCACGATCAAATCGATACCTTTAAAATTAACCGGTGATAACTACCCTGACATATTAGAGGTTCGCGGCGAAGTTTTTATGCCCAAAGCCAGCTTTAATGCGTTAAATGCTAGTGCGCTAAAAAAAGGTGAAAAGATTTTCGCAAACCCAAGAAATGCAGCTGCAGGTAGTTTACGCCAATTAAACTCAAAAATAGCCGCTAAACGCAACTTAGCTTTTTATGTCTATGGTATTGGTTATGTTGAACAAGCATCAAGTCAAACATTAGGCGAACAGTGGTTAGAAAATTCACACTATCAACGTCTTTGTCAGTTAAAAACATTGGGTTTACCTATGTGCCCAGAAGTTAAGTTACTGAGTGATTCGTCAGAAGTCGCCATTTTTTATCAATATATCATGCAAGAACGTGACAATTTAAGCTATGAAATAGATGGCACGGTTTTTAAAGTTGATGATATAGCCCTGCAAAAAAAATTAGGCTTTGTTGCTCGAGCGCCGCGCTGGGCAACCGCTTATAAATTTCCGGCACAGGAAGAGACAACACAATTACTTGATGTTGATTTTCAAGTTGGCCGAACAGGGGCTATTACTCCGGTTGCGCGTTTAAATCCTATTTTTGTTGGTGGTGTAACCGTCAGCAATGCGACCTTACATAATCAGGATGAGATTGAGCGTTTAGGTATCAAAATTAATGATTTTGTCACGATCAGAAGAGCGGGTGATGTCATTCCACAAATTGTCAGTGTTCAATTGCAAAAGCGTCCTGAAAATTCTCGTGACATCGTTTTTCCGACAACTTGTCCAGTATGTGATTCTGCTGTGGTTAAGGCTGAAGGCGAAGCCGTGCTACGTTGTACGGGGGGCTTATATTGTGGCGCACAACGTAAAGAAGCGATTAAACATTTTTCGTCACGAAAAGCCCTCGATATAGATGGTTTAGGCGATAAATTAGTTGAGCAATTAGTCGACGAAAACTTGATTAAAACCCCTGCTGACTTATTTAAGTTAACAGAACTAGACGTGAGTACCATGGCTCGTATGGGTAAAAAATCGGCAGATAATTTAATTTCAGGTCTAGTAAAAGCAAGAAGTACTACATTGCCTAAATTTATTTATGCACTCGGTATTCGCGAAGTAGGTGAAACCACGGCAACGAATTTAGCCAATTATTTTCTTAACTTCTCTGCAATCAAAGTAGCGAATGAAGAGACTTTGCAAAAAGTGCCTGATGTTGGGGCGGTTGTTGCTAAAAATATTATACAATTTTTTCAGCAAGACCATAACATTGAAGTGGTCAGTGAGCTTGAAAGCATAATGTCGTGGTCAGATATTGAAGTGAAATCTGCAGAACAACAGCCCTTGAAAGATAAAACATTTGTCTTAACAGGTACCTTGACACAAATGGGGCGCAACGAAGCTAAAGCAGAATTACAAGCACTGGGCGCTAAAGTCTCAGGCAGTATCTCAGTAAAAACTGACTTTTTGGTCGCTGGTGAAAAGGCTGGGTCAAAGCTAACAAAAGCGCAAGACCTAGGGGTAGACATATTGACCGAAGATGAGCTGGTAACATTACTTGCAAAACATAAATAAGGTTATTACTGATCCCTAGGTGTTAAATAATAAATAGCCGGTTAAACAATAAATAACAGGTTAAATAACGATCAGTGCGTAAACAAACAAAAGCATAGGTAAAGGTAATATAACGGTAAAAATAATGGCCTCACACCATTCGATTGTTGAATAAAACTTTCGCCACGGTTTATTCTCTTGTTTATTTGATTGTAAAGTCACAAAGAAGAAAATAAAACTTGCTACCACTAAGGTCTGTAAAGCCGCAAATAAAATAAATATAGCGAACCACACCAAGACAATAGGGGTGCTTTGTTCAATTTGCTTACTTAACATAAAAAATAGTGCAAACGAGAAACCGCTCCACGCTAATAGTTTCCAGCGATATGAAGAACAAGTAATGGCGATATTATTGAATAGTGCTGGTGTTAACCGATATTTCATATAAATTCTAAAAAATGATAATGATTAATAATTTTGTCACGCTTGCTGCGGGACTTGCAAGATTTAATAAATATTATCAATACATAGACCCTCTTTCTCTAAATAAATTTCATTACTTTTATAATTAATTCTTGTGATGAATTCGTGATAACTTCGTGAAACCTTCGTAATATTTGCTGCGCATACTGAATGTGAAATCATTTAGTCATCAAAGGAAAGTTATGAAATTTTTTAAAGTCGCATCAGCTATCGCATTAGCTTGTTCAAGTTCAGCATTAATGGCACAAACCATTGATATTCAAATTACTAACCTCACCCATGCACAACATTTTACGCCACGCTTAGTTATAGCCCATGATAATTCTGTTGATGCTTTTGAACCCGGTGTTGAAGCTACATCAGCATTAGCATGGCTTGCAGAAGCGGGTGTCATTGATGATGCGCAAAATGCCGCATCAGCAGGTCAAAACTTTGAAGCACTTTTAGGCCCTACAGATACCGATAATACAACGAATACATGGCACCGTTTTGGTGGTTTAGTCGCGCCATCAACGTCTTTAAGTTATGCCTTTGATACGATGGATAAGCCTTATCTTTCAATTTTATCTATGTTGATCCCAACGAATGATGCATTTGTTGGCTTAGACAGTATTAAAATTCCAACTACGCCAGGTACTTATACTTATATGTTGCACGCATATGATGCAGGTACAGAATTAAATGATGAATTAAACAGTATGCGTACTGATATTGTTGAACAAGGTGGTGCTGCACTTGGTGGTTACGGTGTTCCAGGTGTTGCAGGTGCAGGTGCTTCTCCAGTGCCATTAGGTGTTGGCGGAACAGGTGTTGCAGTAAAAGTTGGTTTTGCTGAAGATGGTAGTGCAATTGGTGCTAATGAAGTTGTTGATGGTACCGATGGTCCCGTACATATTCATAGAAATATTCTAGGCGATACCAGTCTTACCGATGGAGCAAGTGATTTGCAATCGACAGAGCATCGTTGGTTGAACCCTGTTGCCCGAGTAACCATTACTATCCCAGCATCTTAATTTAGGGAGAATAGAACATGAATATTAATAAAATAAGTTTAGTGTTATTGCCTCTTATTGCTGTATTAGCAACGGGTTGTGGCGGTGATGATGGAAGTAATGGTACAGCTGGTCAAGCCGGTACTGCCGGTACTGCGGGTGTTGATGGAACTGATGGTACTAACGGTGCTGATGGTACTAATGGTACTAATGGTAATCTAGCTGTTTTCACTGTTCAGTTAACTAATTTAACCTACAGTCAGCCATTTTCACCTGCGGCGATTATTCTACATGAACCTGGCTACCATGCCTTTATCGATGGTGAAGCCGCCAGCCTTGGTTTAGAGCAGCTCGCTGAAGGTGGTGACCCTACTGAACTTCTTGCTGAAGCTTTAGCTGCAACGCAGTATTTAGATGCTACCACTACAGATGGTGCAACGGGACCTCGCTCTGTTGGTACAATGTCGACTCTCGTTGTTCCATTACTTGACGTAGATGATTTAAGACTTAGTTTCACAACAATGTTAGTTGACACTAATGATGCGTTTACCGGTCTTAATGCGGCAGACATAAGTAATATGACAGTCGGACAATCAATGAGCTTTATGGCTCCTACATGGGACTCTGGCACTGAAGCTAATACTGAAACGGCAACGACTATGCCTGGTCCAGCAGCAGGTGCTGCAGGTGGCGGTGGAGCAAGTGCTGGTTTTGATGCAGCACGTGATGATCTTTTTGACTTAGTTCATTTCCATCGCGGTGTTGTCACTAATGCCAATGCTAATGATGAGAGTAAGGAAGGTTTAAGCACGTCGGTATTAACAGAAGCGGATCGCTGGGATAATCCAACGTCACGTATCATAGTCACTCGAACTCGATAAATTGGCTGGCGTCCTTACAGGCGTCGCTATTTCTACATTGCTAGTGATAGATAATAAAGTCAAAGAGTTGATAAAAAATAAAATAATAAATGTTTCGAAAGTATTTATGCCCGAGCAAGTTCTTATGCTCAGGCATAAAGAAAAATAATGCAGAACATATTGATGTTGTTGGTATTGGCTTAGGTGTATCGATGGAGAGTTAGCTTAATAATAGCTTAACTTGAATCGATGAGGTTTATAACTCCTGCTTGGCTACCTAATAATATTGATGAGCATTAAAATTGTCCAATAAAGTATATTCAATCAATAGTTGATGAACTTTTTTTCTTTGTGCTGTAATTCTTAATAATAAATAGAATAAAACGGAGCAAAGCATGGACACTATTTTAGTGGTTGAAGATGATCAAGATATTGCAGATTTAATGATTTTAAATTTACAAGAACTGTCATTAACGGTTGAACACTGCTTAACCGGAGAGCTAGCGTTGCAGAAACTTGTTGATAATAACTATGCTCTCGTTTTACTGGATGTGATGCTACCAGGAATTTCAGGTTTAGATGTTTGCCGACAACTACGTGAACAAAAACCAGAACAAGTGATCTTAATGATAACCTCTCGTGATAGTGAAATTGATCGTGTATTAGGGCTTGAATTGGGCGCAGACGATTATATGAGTAAGCCTTTTAGTGTGCGTGAATTACAAGCTAGGGTAAGAAGTCAGCTGCGACGTTTACACTTAGCGGCTCAGAGAGAGCAACAACACTCACAACAACAGCAACCAGAACAGCATTTAACAATAGGTGAATTGCAAATTAATAATACTACTCATCGAACGCTATTGGCTGGAAAAGAACTAGAGCTAACCTCCACTGAATTTGACTTACTCTTATTTTTGGCTTCTCATCCTGAGCAAGTGTTTTCTCGAGAACAGCTACTTAGTAATGTCTGGGGATACCACCATAGCGGTTATGAGCATACTGTAAATTCTCATATCAATCGCTTACGTAACAAAGTTGAAAGAAATGCCACTAAACCTGAAATTGTGCAAACAGTTTGGGGTGTGGGTTATAAATTTAATAAAAAAGGTGTTGCCGCATGAAACTGTCTTTATATCACCGTTTGTCTCTTTCTTTATTGGTGGTATTTATTGCAATTATTAGTGTTTTTTATATTTGGGCGCAACAGCTTGAGCAAAAAACAAGATATGAATCAGAGCAAAATTTACACTTATCTTTAGCGGCTAATCTAGCCAGAGACAACCCATTATTACAACAAGGTGTTTATGATCACCAAGCGTTGAAAAATTTATTTCATACCTTAATGGTTTTAGGCCCCGCCTTTGAATTTTATTTTGTTGACCCCGCAGGTAAAATTATAACCCATTCGATTACTCCAACATTAATTAAACGTACAAAAATTGATTTACTCCCACTTATTCAATTAACACAAAATCAAGCTGCGTTACCTATTTATGGCGATGATCCGCAACACATTTCTCGTAAAAAAATATTTTCTGCCGCGCCTGTTTTTAATGGCAGTAGTTTGCAAGGTTACTTATATGTCATTGTTACAGGAGAACGTTATGAATCTGCTTTTAAGCGATTGCAGCCAAGCAGGCAAGCCGAACTTTCTATTCTGGCAATGTTTGGTGCTATGTTATTCTTTTTTGTAGTAATGTTAGGAATATTTGCTTACTTTACTCGCCCATTAAGACGCTTGAGTAGAGATATTAAAGCACTAAGAGCGGTTGGTTTTGACAAAAGTAAAGTGAATCTCGCTAAATGGATGCCTAACAGTCGTAATGAAGTACACCAACTGGGCGAAGCGTTTGAGCAAATGGTTAAACAAATTAATCAACAGTTTGGCATGTTACAAAAAAATGATGAGCATCGACGAGAGCTGTTGGCTGATATCTCCCATGATTTACGAACACCACTGTCGTCTCTGCAAGGTTATATTGAAACCCTTGAATTAAAAAATGATCAGGTCACTAAAGAACAACGACAAAAATATATCGAAATAGCATTGAAAAACGCTCAACAATTGAAAGGGCTTATTGATCAAATATTTGAGTTAGCCCATCTTGAAAGTGGTCAAGTTTCTTTGAATCTTGAAGCGTTTAATTTAGCTGAACTTTTATATGATGTTGTTGCTAAATTTAGTTTGCAAACCTCAGCAAAGCATATAGAAATTAATATCGTACCTGAGTGTTCTTACACCCAAGTTCATAGTGATATTGGAAAATTAGAGCGGGTATTAAGTAATTTACTAGAAAATGCTATTCGTCATACTGCTGAGTTAGGAAAAATTACCTTATCTATTTCTGAGGTGGATAAAAACCACTGTCAATTAAATATTACGGATACGGGCACCGGTATTAAAGAAGATGAGCTGCCCTATATTTTTGATACGCGTTATCGCGCAAGTAATGCAGTGCAAGACAAGCAGAAGCATACTGGACTTGGGCTTGCTATCACTAAAAAACTATTGGAATTATTAAAATCTGATATAAAGGTAACGAGTACGTTAGGCGAAGGGACAACATTTTCTATTAATTTAAGTAAAGTTTCGTTATAAATTGAATTTTAACAGTCGAATTGTTTGGCAACATTCCTTAGAATACCTATTAGGATTTCATTTAAAAAATTTCACCTAAGGAAATATCGTGAATAACAAAGCTACCCTCTTATTAACACTTGCTGCGCTTATCGTTTTAGCAAGCTGTGCAAAATCTTCGACTGGACGTAATCAAATAACGCTTTTCTCAAGTTCAGATCTCAATAAAATGGGTGCCAGTTCGTTTGAACAAATGAAAGAAAAAGAAAAAATCAGTACCGATATTGCAGTAAATAATTACGTACAATGTGTCGCGAAAGCCATCACTAAAAACGTGCATAAATCTGCTCATAAAGGAGAGTGGGAAGTTGTTGTTTTTGACTCTGAACAAGTCAATGCATTCGCTTTACCCGGCGGGAAAATTGGCGTTTATACGGGTATTTTAAAAGTTGCCGAAAATCAAAATCAACTTGGGGCAATTATTGGTCATGAAGTAGGGCATGTTATTGAAAGTCACTCTAATGAGAGGATGTCATCTAGTAAAATTTCTCAAACAGGTATGGCTGTTGTTGATACGGCCCTATCAGTTGGAAATGTTGAAAACCGCAACTTGTGGATGTCTGGTTTAGGCTTAGGGTTACAATACGGTATATTAATGCCCTATGGACGTACCCATGAAAGTGAAGCTGATATAGTTGGGCAAGACTTAATGGCAAAATCAGGATTTGAACCATCGGCAGCTATTAGTTTGTGGCAGAACATGGCTAAACTTTCAAATGGTTCACCACCAGAATTTATGTCAACACATCCATCAAATGAAACCCGTATTACTCAGTTAACAGAACATTTGCCGAAATCCCAAGCTTATTATAAGGCCAGTAACGCACCCAGTTGTAAAAAGCCAAAGAATATTTAAAGACTTATATAGAGTCTTTACGCTCAAATACAGCAGTAATTGATTCTACTGCCTCTAATTGAGAAACGTATTATAATTATATTGATGACTGGCTTTAGTAACACTACTACAAATGTGATTGATTTTGTTTAAACAGTTAAATATCAGAACTTAACATGGTAAAATACGCTATAGTCATTGAAATATAGTTTAATGTAATCTTCTGTTTTTCCTATAAACGTAGTTAATGCAACCTAAGGATTTGCGTATTATGATAAGTGCTGAGCTGCACCCCGAAGAATTACAACGTATTGATGAATTACTCAGATACGAAGTATTAGACACTGAAGATGAAAAGATGCTCGATGAACTTACTCAGTTGGCTAGCGCCATTTGTGGTACTTCTATTTCTCTGATCTCTCTTGTCGACAAAGACCGCCAGTGGTTTAAATCTCGAGTAGGTCTTAATGCTCAGGAAACGCCAAGGAATATCGCTTTTTGTTCACATGCTATTTTACAAGATGACGTTTTTGAAGTACCTGATACCTTAGCGGATGAACGCTTTGTCGATAATCCATTGGTAACAGGTGCTCCAGATATTCGTTTTTATGCGGGAGCACCTCTGGTCAGTACAAACGGCATGCCTATCGGCACCTTATGTGTTATTGATACAGTTCCCCATAAACTGGATGAAAAACAACAACTAGCATTAAACACTTTAGCAAAACAAGTGGTTAGCCAATTAGAACTAAGACTACGTAACCGTCAGTTAGAGCGTATGCAAGCAGATCAAGAAAAAATATTTGCTATTTTGTCTCATGATTTACGCTCTCCTTTTAATGGTATTTTAGGGTTATCAAAAATTTTGCATGAAAATGCAGACACTCTTGAGCCTGAGATTATTGCTGAAATGGCAGATGGAATTTTAGAGTCGTCACTGACTTTTTATCAGCTACTAGACGAAATTCTGCAATGGTCGCGTAATCAATTAGGCGCCGTTCATGCGGAATTAAAAACGATAGCGTTAAAGCCACTGTTAATAGAAACGCTCGACTTGATGACAGAAAGTTTCAATTTAAAAAAAATCAGTATTAAACACAACATCAATGAAAATACTACTGTGATGGCGGACGTTAATTTAACAAAAACTATTATTCGTAATTTATTAGCAAACGCCATTAAATATACGCCAGAGCATGGCAGTATCGACATTGAAGCTAAATCTAGTGATGGCCAGGTTAAACTGGTTATAACAGATACTGGTGAAGGTGTTCCTCAAAATATACAAGACCAACTATTTAGTGATTGTGTTGCTAGTCAGTGCGGTACTCAAGGTGAATCAGGTCATGGCTTAGGATTAAGTTTATGTGGTGATTTTGCCCGCAAGCAGCAAGGTTATCTCTCTCTAGATAAAACCTATACTGGTGGTGCTAAATTAACCCTTAATTTTCCAAAAACTGCTGAATAATAATTAACTAAATGAATGACGGCTTTAGCATAGTATAAATATTGAAAAGTAAAGACGTTTACCCAGGCCCCATCTAGGGGCTTTATTTTGCTAACTATTTAATAAGTTTAAGCCATTGGTTGTTTAAATAGTTTTTTGCCTTCGGTTAATAAATGTTGAACCGCTGGATGTTTGACTTTACGTTCGGGTGAGATCAAGTAGTAATGTTCGGTTATATCATTGGTTTTTCCGATAATGCTCACGTTAAACTGTTCCATAACGTGATCTTCAATAATTGTTGGGGCACAAAAAACACCATAACCCGCCTGACCAAAATACTTAGTTAATATCGAATCATCAAACTCTCCAATAATTAATGGCGAGATACTCAATTGATTAAACCAAGAAAGTACACTTAAACGTTGATTTGTACCTTCACCAGCAATGAAAAATGATTGTCCATCGAGTGAGTAAGGAAAGTTAGCCTGTAATTTATCAGCCAAATTATGGTGAGCAAAAAAGCTAAAACCGCTTTTTCCGATAGCATGGCTATATGCCTTTAACGGGGAAGTCGTAGGCAGGGGAGTATCAGTTAATATCGCGTCTAATTTATTTATCGCCAACTCTCCAAGTAATACCTCTAAACTCGTTTCCTTACAGATTAATTTTATCGAACTATCCATGGTATAAATTTGCTTTAGGAAATGAAAAGAAAATACTTTTGCTATCACATCTGTAACACCTATTGAAAAGCGGGAAGCAAAATCTGCTGAGTGATTTTTAAGTGAATAAAGTAATTCGTCTCCTAAACTAAAGATTTCTTCGCTATAACTATATGTCAAGCGTCCCATTTCGTTCAGCACTAAACGTTTCCCTTTTCGTTCAAATAACAGGTAGCCTAATTGATCTTCAAAAGTACTGAGTTGGGCACTCAACGTTTGCGGAGTTATATGAATAATTTTTGATGCTTGGGCAATACTGCCATGTTTTACTATCGCATTAAAATACTGTAGGTGGTGATAGTTTAGTTTGGCCATAATGTTCTCTTAATGATTTACCTATAGCTATTAAAAATAATAATCCTTAGATTTTTTGTCAACTTTTTTCTAATAAAGAAGTAACAACAAACAGCTTTTATTGTTTTACTTTCGGATTGTAAAATATCTAGAAAGATAAAACTGCTTAGGTTAGGATGGTTAAGCACTAAAGTTGGCTATTATTGTAGTTTTTGCCATTACTTGCAGAATATTAATACGAGTGGTTATCTGGAAAATTAATTGAATTAAGGGATTTTAACAATGAAGTTCACTAAAAATTTTATAGCTAAATTTATTTTCGTTGGTTTTTTATTAGCAAGTGGCTCAGTATTTGCCGACTTTAAGTCTGATATTATTAAATCGTGTAAAGCATACCAACAGGGTATAGACCGTAGTGAAATTAATCCATGCAAACTTTATATCGATGGGTTTATCGATTCATCTTTACTTTCAGAAAGTGCGGTAGTAAAACCAGAGGCGTTAATTGATAATCCTCGAGCGCCAGTCAGTGATTTTGTCAAAAGAGCCTACAATACTCGTGTTACAGCGAGGTCATCATTGACAGAGAAAGGCGGTGAACATGAGTTTTGCATTCCTCTTGAAGAAGACCGAAGGAAAGTGGTCTCTAAAGTAGCCAAGTCGATGAAAATAGATGACTTACAGACGAAATCTTTGAAAGAGGTATTATTTGAAGCGTTAGTTTCAGAATTTCCATGTTGATCATCAAGGCAGATAAATCGCTGTCTAGCGGCATGTAGAGCACTTCGCTACTTTGGTGTTTCACTTATCGATAATCACGTTATAACGTCTTATTTACTGTTGTTTAGTGCCGATAGCGCTATGTCGTTAACTTGGCATTTTTATTGTTGCCAACAAACTTGAATTATTGCTCAATAACCCGTAATGCTTAAAGGGCTGTTATATTAGCAGTTAGCTAATATTTAGTGAGTTGTGTAATTAAAAGTATGACAACTCTGCTTACCTTTTTCCTTCGCTTGGTACATAGCCGAATCAGCTTGTTGCATCAGTAATTCCGGTGAGCTAGTTTTATCTTTATTCCATGCCATTCCAACACTTGCGTGGCAATATAAAGATAACTTATCAATAATATAGGGTTCGTTCATTTTAGCTAAAATACGCTCGGTTACCTCATTAATTTCACTAATACAAACAACGTCTTTTAATATAATGGTAAATTCATCACCTCCTAAACGAGTCAATCACGCAAGAATCTAGAATAGAGTAACGAAAGCCTAATATTGGTAAGCTACTTAGTGATGCGCCAAAAAGCTATGCTGGCGACAACTAGCAAGATCATCGGATAAAAAGCACTTGATACCACTTCAATAGGTGATATTTTCAAGGTTGCTCCTAGCAGTAAAGCTTGCGCACCATAAGGCAGTAAACCTTGGTTAATACAAGCGTAAATATCTAATAAACTTGCCGAGTGTGCTGGGCTGACTTGTCCATCTTCTGCTAACTCTTTCGCTGTTTCACCAGTAACAATAATTGATACGGTATTATTTGCGGTAAAAAAGTTACAAGTAAATGCTAACGAAGCGATACCTAAACCGGCGGCACGTTTTTTATTGTTGGGGTTGAGCTTTCGCGCAAAGTGCTCAATTGCATGGGTTAGCGCGGCTAAGCCTCCTTGGCGTTTGATCAGTTCGCTTAAACCACCAATAAACAGCGAAAGAATGAAAATGTCTTGCATACTAGCAAAGCCAGCATTGATATCACTGACCCATGCCGATAATTGATAGCCATTGTCGTACATGCCTATTGCAGCCGCGAGGATAATACCAACAATTAATACGACAAACACATTAAGACCCATTAACGCTAACGTTAGTATGACCAAATAGGGTAATAAGCCAAGTACGTTAATATCTTGGGTTTGTTCATGCGGAATACTAATTCCCATTGAAGCATAAATAATGAGACATAAAATTGCCGCAGGTACGGCAAATTTAAAATTGACTTTAAATTTGTCTTTCATGTGCGCACCCTGACTGCGCGTCGATGCTATGGTGGTGTCAGATATTATTGATAAATTATCGCCAAAAATAGCGCCTGAAATAATACAGCCAGCAACAATTGAAGCGTCTAAATCAGCAGACTCTATAAAGCCTAATGCCACCGGCGCAATCGCAGCGATGGTGCCCATTGAAGTACCCATGGCGGTAGCAATAAAAGCCGCAACTAAAAATAAGCCTGGCAGTAATAAGTAATCAGGGAAAAAAGATAAACCTAGCTGAACGCTCGCATCAACACTCCCAGTTGTTTTGGCAACTGTTGCAAAAGCACCGGCGAGTAGATAAATAACACACATAGTAATAATGTTTGCATGGCCAGCTCCAGAAATAAATTGGCTTACTTGATCATTAATACTGTCTTTACCTAAATATATAGCCACTAAGATGGCTGGAATAATAGCGATGCTGGCGGGGAGTTGATAAAAAGCAAACTCAACGCCTTGTAGGGTAAGGACAATACCGGTGCCCAGAAATAAACCAAGAAAAACCCCAAAAGGTAACAGGCTAAGTAAACGCTTCTCTGGAGAAGAAATAACGATATCTTTATTCATAAAATTTATCTTTAACATTAAGTTAACGCTAGTCTATCGTAAACTAAATCGATAGCAAAATAATAACGAAAGCATAGCCATAACCGGAAATTATATAAAATAACCAAATGTCTTAAGTTCAAGCTACAGACCAGTAGCTGTTTATGTTATCCTATCGCGAATTTTTATCTAATTGCCATTTTTACACAATAACTGTGTCGGCGAAAACATAAGGAATATCATGTCAGAGAATACATTTGAAACAATTGAGCAACGTGTAAGTTACGGCGTAGGTCGTCAATTAGGTGATCAATTACGTAATAACCCTTTTAAAGAGTTTGACGTATCTGCTGTACAAGCAGGTTTGGCCGATGCTATTGCTAATTCAGCAAGCCAAGTATCAGACGAAGATTTAAATGCCGCGTTTTCTGTTGTTTCTAAAAAAATGCAAGAGTTAGAGCAAGCCGCAGCTAAAGAAATGTCAGCTGAAGGCGAAAAATTCTTAGCTGAAAATGCTAAGCGTGATGAAGTAACTGTTACTGAATCTGGCCTTCAATATGAAGTTTTAGCAACAGGCGATGGCGAGAAGCCAACAGCAGCAAGCACAGTTCGTACTCATTATCATGGTACTTTCATCAATGGCGACATTTTTGATAGTTCTGTAGATCGCGGTCAACCTGCTGAATTCCCAATTGGTGGTGTTATCCCAGGTTGGACTGAAGCATTACAGTTAATGACCGAAGGTTCTAAGTGGCGTTTATACGTTCCTTACCATTTGGCATACGGTGAGCAAGGCTCACAAGGTGCTATACCACCTTATTCAACGTTAGTATTTGACGTTGAATTATTAGCAATTGTTAGCTAATTAGTTTTTAAAGCCCTCCGTTGAGGGCTTTTTTATGCCTGTATGTCGTGATGCCATAGATGGCAAAGAACGACGAATACGCTAAAATAATAAAATATAAACCCATAGTGATTAACCATAACAAAGCAATCAAGTAGGGATGTATGTTAGAGCAAGCATTGATCAAATTATTTAAAGATTATATTACTGCCTTTGAACATTGTGATTTAGAGGCAGCCCGCGCTTGTTATCATTTACCTTGTACATTACATACCCCAGATAAAATTGCTTATTTAGTGAATAGTGAAAGTTTCAATCAAGAGTTTAAAGATATCTTTACTGTTTTAACGCATGCAAAAACCCGAAAGATAATACCAATTACAGCAAGTTATAATTATGCAGATAATTCGTCTATCGATATATGTGTTGATTGGGCTTTCTTTGATGACAAAGATCAAGTTTTTGCTGATTTTTCCGCATTTTTCCATGTAGTTAAGATAGATGAGCAGTTTAAAATAATGAGTGTGGTTTCACACGACTTATCCAATAGTATTGAATTAGCATTGCCATTAGCGTTAGTACGCTAAAGTAATCTAGTAGATAAAATAATTTTATAGAGATTAAAATGAAAGTAAAAGTAGCCATTTTAGGATGCAGCGGCCGTATGGGCCGTAACTTAATTCAAGCAGCCGTAGAGCATAAGTCTATTGAACTTGTTGGTGGTACGGTTCGAGCGTCTTCATCGTTTGTTAATTTTGACTTAGGCGAACTCGCCGGTATTGGTGCTATTGGCCAAAAAACAGCAACTAACTTAAACGACTTACTCGATGCTGATGTTTTTATTGACTTTACGGCTATTCAAACCACTTTAGACAACCTAAAATGGTGTCAACAACATCATAAAGCTCTCGTTATTGGTACCACGGGCTTCAGTGACGAGCAAGTGAGTATTATTGAAAAAGCAGGCGAACTTATGCCGGTGATTTTAGCGCCAAATACTAGTGTCGGTGTTAATTTAATGTTTAAACTACTAGAAGTTACCGCAAAAGCAATTGGTGACTATACTGATATAGAAATATTTGAAGCACACCATAGATTTAAGAAAGATGCTCCATCAGGTACAGCAGTAAAAATGGGGCAAGTTATAGCAGACACTTTAGGTAGAGACTTAAATAAAGTGGCTGTTTATGGTCGCGAAGGTATCACAGGAGAACGTGATAAAGAAACCATAGGTTTTGCGACAGTAAGAGCTGGAGATATCGTTGGAGAGCACACCGCTTTTTTTGCTGATATTGGTGAACGGTTAGAAATCACCCATCGCGCAAGTTCAAGAATGACTTTCGCATTAGGTGCTATGAGAGCCGCATTCTGGTTAAGTGAAGCAGATAATGGCTTTTATGATATGCAAGATGTTTTAGGCTTGAAGTAATTTATTTTTAGAGAAAACAGTTACTTTTGGCTGTTTTAACTGAATATTCAATTAAACGCTTAGTTTTTACAATTATCGCTAGACGAACATGTGATACAAGCGTAAAATAAGTGGATTTTGTCAAAAATTTAGTGGTTCTGTTAGTAATAACGAAATTTTTGGCATTTTTTATGGGTGTTTCATTAGGAAACAGCCGACACGTAATTTGTACTTAATGATGTTTTTTAGTTGCATCGTTAAGCTTCTTTCTTCTTTACGGAGGTTAAATTGACTAAATCTGCCATTTTAGTGCTTGAAGACGGCACTGTATTTAAAGGCACCGCTATTGGTGCAGACGGAGCGGCTGTTGGTGAAGTAGTATTCAATACTTCAATGACCGGTTACCAAGAAATTCTTACCGACCCATCATATGCAGAGCAAATTATTACCCTAACTTACCCGCATATTGGTAATACAGGTACCAACAGTGAAGATGAAGAATCAAACACTATTTGGGCAAAAGGTTTAGTTATTCGTGACTTACCGCTATTAGCGAGTAATTTTCGAAATGAACAGAATTTAAGCGACTACCTAAAGGCACGTAATGTTTTAGGTATTGCTGATATTGATACGCGTAAACTAACACGTATTCTTCGGGAGAAAGGTGCTCAAAACGGTTGTATCATGACCCTAGACACAATGTCTGAGGCTGCAGAAACAGACGCTTTAGCTCAAGCAAAAGCATTTCCAGGTCTTAAAGGCATGGATTTAGCCAAAGTTGTTTCAACCAAAGAACAATATCAATGGACAGAAGGTAGCTGGGAATTAGGAAAAGGTCACATTACCCCTGAAAACTCGAAGTTTCATGTAGTTGCTTACGATTTTGGTGCCAAACGCAATATTTTGCGCATGTTAGTCGACCGTGGTTGTAAGGTAACAGTAGTGCCAGCACAAACACCAGCCGCTGATGTTTTAGCAATGAATCCAGATGGCATATTCTTATCAAATGGCCCAGGCGATCCAGAGCCTTGTGATTATGCGATTTCTGCTATTCAATCATTTTTAGAAACACAAACGCCAATCTTTGGTATTTGTTTAGGTCATCAACTTCTTGGCTTAGCCAGTGGAGCGGGTACCATTAAAATGAAATTTGGTCATCACGGTGGCAATCACCCCGTGAAAGACTTTGAACGTAATGTCGTGATGATAACTGCGCAGAACCATGGTTTTGCGATTGATGAAAATAAAATGCCCGCGAATTTGAAAGTAACGCATGTGTCATTATTTGACCAATCAATTCAAGGTGTACATCGCACCGATAAGCCTGCATTTAGTTTTCAAGGTCATCCTGAAGCAAGTCCTGGTCCTGCAGATGCGGCACCATTATTTGATCATTTTATCGATTTAATGAACGAAGCCAAAGCTTAGCCCTTAAACAAGATATAGAGAGAACTGAAAAATGCCAAAACGTACCGATTTAAAAAGTATCTTGATCTTAGGCGCTGGCCCAATTGTTATTGGTCAAGCATGTGAATTCGATTATTCAGGCGCACAAGCCTGTAAAGCACTTCGTGAAGAAGGCTACCGAGTTATTTTAGTTAACTCAAACCCTGCAACTATCATGACAGACCCTGAAATGGCCGATGCAACTTACATTGAGCCTATTCACTGGGAAGTTGTGCGCAAGATCATTGAAAAAGAACGTCCTTGTGCGGTTTTACCGACTATGGGTGGGCAAACCGCTTTAAACTGTGCTTTAGAACTTGAAGCAAAAGGCGTATTAAAAGAATTTAATGTTGAAATGATCGGCGCAACAGCTGATGCGATTGATAAAGCTGAAGATCGTTCTCGTTTCGATAAAGCTATGAAAGCAATCGGCTTAGATACGCCAAATGCTGAAATTGTTCATACGATTGAAGAAGCGCACGCCGCTAGTAAAATCTTAGGCTTTCCTTGTATCATTCGACCTTCATTTACTATGGGGGGGACCGGTGGTGGTATCGCTTATAACCGCGAAGAGTTCCATGAAATTTGTACTCGTGGATTAGATCTCTCGCCAACCTCTGAATTATTGATTGATGAATCATTAATTGGTTGGAAAGAGTATGAGATGGAAGTGGTTCGCGACAAAAATGATAACTGTATTATTATTTGTTCGATTGAAAACTTTGACCCTATGGGTATTCATACCGGTGATTCTATTACGGTTGCTCCAGCACAGACGTTAACTGATAAAGAATACCAAATCATGCGTAATGCATCGATTGCGGTTTTACGTGAAATTGGCGTAGAAACAGGCGGATCTAACGTACAGTTTGGTATTTGTCCTAACACTGGCCGCATGGTTATTATCGAGATGAACCCACGTGTTTCACGTTCATCAGCACTTGCTTCAAAAGCAACAGGTTTCCCAATAGCTAAGATTGCTGCAAAATTAGCGGTCGGTTATACGCTTGACGAATTAACTAACGATATTACCGGCGGCGCAACTCCAGCGTCATTTGAACCGACTATTGATTATGTTGTTACTAAGATTCCACGTTTTAATTTTGAAAAATTTGCTGGCTGTGAAGACCGTCTAACCACGCAAATGAAATCTGTTGGCGAAGTAATGGCCATTGGCCGTAACCAACAAGAATCATTACAAAAAGCGTTACGTGGCTTAGAAGTTGGCGTAAATGGTTTTGACTCTATGGTTGATGTTACTCAGCCGGGCGCTAAAACTAAAATTATGCACGAACTTCAAGAAGCTGGCGCTGACCGTATTTGGTATATCGCTGATGCGTTTCGCTTAGGTTTATCAGTTGATGATATTTATCGCTTAACTATGGTCGACCGTTGGTTCCTTATTCAAATCGAAGATATCGTTTTAGAAGAAGCTAAAGTTGCTGCCGGCGGTTTAAAAATATTAACCGCCGACTATTTACGTAAACTTAAACGTAAAGGTTTTGCTGATTCTCGCCTTGCCGATTTAATTGGTATAGCCGAAGCTGAAGTGCGTAAAAAACGTCATAAAGCTAATATTTTCCCGGTATACAAACGTGTTGATACCTGTGCGGCTGAATTTAGTTCAGATACAGCTTACATGTATTCAACCTACGATGAAGAGTGTGAAGCAAACCCAACCGATAAAGAATCAATTATGATCTTAGGTGGCGGCCCAAACCGTATCGGTCAAGGTATTGAATTTGATTACTGTTGTGTACATGCGGCATTAGCATTACGCGAAGACGGTTATGAAACTATCATGGTCAATTGTAACCCTGAAACTGTTTCAACCGATTACGACACATCAGACCGTTTATATTTTGAATCTATCACTTTTGAAGATGTTCTTGAAATTGTTCGTATCGAAAAACCTAAAGGCGTTATTGTGCAATACGGTGGTCAAACACCGCTTAAATTAGCGCGTGCTTTAGAAGCAGCCGGAGTGCCTATTATTGGTACCTCTCCTGATGCAATCGATAGAGCAGAAGATAGAGAACGTTTTCAACAAGCCGTTGAACGCTTAGGTTTATTACAACCAGAAAATGCGACGGTGACTTCATTAGAAGAAGCAATGGCTAAAGCTGAAGGTATTGGCTTTCCGTTAGTTGTTCGTCCATCTTATGTTTTAGGTGGTCGTGCGATGGAAATTGTTTATGACCTAGATGATTTACGTCGATACATGACAGAAGCTGTTAGTGTTTCAAATGATTCACCAGTCTTGCTTGACCATTTTCTTGATGATGCGATTGAAGTCGATATCGACGTTGTTTGTGATGGTACTGACGTTGTTGTTGGCGGTATTATGCAACACATTGAACAAGCGGGTGTTCACTCAGGTGACTCAGCATGTTCATTGCCAGCTTATAGCTTAAGCCAAGAAGTCCAAGATGTTATGCGCAAGCAGGTTACCGACTTAGCATTTGAGTTAGGCGTTATTGGCTTAATGAACACACAAATGGCGGTTAAAGATAACGAAGTTTACATTATTGAAGTAAACCCTCGTGCTGCACGTACCATACCGTTTGTTTCTAAAGCGACATCTGTGCCACTAGCTAAAATTGGCGCACGTGTCATGGCTGGCAAGTCACTAAGAGAACAAGGGATAACGAAAGAAATTATTCCTCCATACTTTTCAGTGAAAGAAGTGGTTATTCCGTTTAACAAGTTTCATGGTAGTGATCCTTTGGTTGGTCCTGAAATGCGCTCTACGGGTGAAGTGATGGGCGTTGGCAAGACATTTGAAGAAGCATACGCAAAAGCTTGTTTAGGTGCCGGTGTATCTGTGCCTAAATCAGGTCGTGCGTTAATCTCTGTTCGTAACAGTGATAAAGTACGTGTGGTTGATTTAGCGAAACAGTTGGTCGCTTTAGGTTATGACGTCGATGCTACTCATGGCACAGCGATTATCCTAGGTGAAGCTAATATTCCATGTCGCTTAGTTAATAAGGTACAAGAAGGTCGTCCGCATATTCTTGATAGAATCAAAAATGGTGAATATAGCTATATTATTAACACCACAGAAGGTCGTAAAGCGATTGAAGATTCTAAAGTCTTGCGTGGAGGAGCATTGCGCTATAAAGTGGCATACACGACTACTTTGAACGCAGCATTTGCAACATGCCAATCTCATGCAGCTGATGATAGAAATACGGTAACATCAATACAAGAATTGCATAAGCAATGTAATTAATATTGAAGTATGTAAGGCATTTATTTATTATGAGATAAATGCTTTATAAAAAATTGTTATATAAGGGTGGTTATACTTTTTAAGTAAGCCACCTTTATCATTTAAAAAGAAGAGAGAAATGACAAAATATCCAATGACACTTCTTGGTGCTGAACAGCTGAAAGAAGAGCTTAGAGTTTTAAAAACAGAAAAACGCCCACGTATTGTTAAAGATATCGCTGTTGCCCGTGAACATGGTGATTTAAAAGAAAATGCAGAATACCATGCGGCTAAAGAAGAGCAGGGCTTTTGTGAAGGCCGAATTCAAGATATTGAAGGTCGACTGTGTAATGCTCAAGTTATCGATATCACTAAGATACCCAATCATGGCAAAGTGCTTTTTGGTACAACAGTTACCTTATTAAACATTGAAACCGAAGTTGAAGTCACTTATAAAATTGTTGGCGATGATGAAGCAGACTTTAAAACCGGTCGTATTTCATTAAACTCACCGATTGCCCGTGGTTTAATTGGTAAAGAAGTTGATTCTGAAGTTGAAATCACCATACCTGGTGGCGTTGTTGAATATGAGATTGTTTCAGTCGAATATATTTAATATACAGCTAGAGTAAACCCAGTTACAAGAGACCAAGCCCATTATGAAAATAATGGGCTTTTTTATGTTAAGCCCTGTTATTTTAGTACTTAAATCACGAGATCTTAAGGTTGTCATACTGAATTTATTTCAGTATCTAAGTGACGAGATCCTGAAACGAGTTCAGGATGACGGAGTTTTTGTTATCTACAAAAAAGCAATACTTCAGTATTAAGGTGAGAGAGCTCAGGTTTAGAGTAATATTTATGTCAGTATCTAAGTAACGAGATCTTAAAGTCGTCATGCTGAACTGGTTTCAGTATCTCTGTGACTAGATCCTAAGTTCGTCATGCTGAATTTATTTCAGTATCTAAGTGACTAGATCCTGAAACGAGTTCAGGATGACGGAGTTTTTGTTGTTTACAAAAAAGCAGTACCTCAATGTTAAGGTGAGAGAGCTCAGGTTTAGAATAATATTTATGTCTCTATCTAAGTAACAAGATCTTAATGTCGTCATGCTGAATTTATTTCAGTATCTAAGTGACGAGATCCTGAAACCAGTTCAGGATGACGGAGCTTTTGTTGTTTACAAAAAAGCAGTACCTCAATGTTAAGGTGAGAGAGCTCAGGTTTAGAATAATATTTATGTCTCTATCTAAGTAACTAGATCCTAATGTCGTCATACTGAATTTATTTCAGTATCTAAGTGACCAGATCCTGAAACGAGTTCAGGATGACGGAGTTTTTGTTGTCTACAAAAAGCAGTACTTCAGTATTAAGGTGAGAGAGTTCAGGTTTAGAATAATATTTATGTCAGTATCTAAGTAACGAGATCTTAAAGTCGTCATGCTGAACTGGTTTCAGTATCTCTGTGACTAGATCCTAAGTTCGTCATGCTGAATTTATTTCAGTATCTAAATGACCAGATCCTGAAACCAGTTCAGGATGACGGAGTTTTTGTTATCTACAACAAAGCATGAATAATTCCAATCGTGTCAATAACAAAGAAAGATGATGTTTATAAAACGATTACTATTAATTGTTATCAACTTTTCGTAGTATTTAATGAATGAAGAATATAGGTTTTATGAGCTGATTTATCGTGGAGATAATATGAAAAAAGTAGCATTTGTTGGTTTAGGCGTTATGGGCTATCCAATGGCCGGACATTTACAAAAGGCAGGCTTTGATGTTTGCGTTTATAACCGTACGACTGCGAAGGCAGAACAATGGGTGCAAGAGTTTGGTGGCTGTTTAGCTCAAAGTCCAAGAGAAGCCGCCCAAGGTTGCGAGATCGTCTTTTCCTGTGTTGGTAATGACAATGATGTTAGACAAGTTGTTTTGGGGGATGACGGTATATTCGCTGGCTTAGCTGTTGGCGCTATTTTGGTCGATCACACTACCGCTTCAGCAGAGCTGGCAAGAGATCTTGATGCACTAGCAAAATTGCAAAAAAAGCACTTTATTGATGCACCCGTATCCGGTGGCCAAGCAGGCGCAGAGAATGGTGTATTAACGGTTATGGCCGGTGGTGACTTGACTATTTTTGAACAGGTAAAGCCAGTCATGGATGCTTATGCCCGCTTTAGTCAATTAATGGGGCAGGTAGGCTCGGGTCAGTTAGCTAAGATGGTTAATCAAATATGTTTTGTAAACACCGTACAAGGCTTAGCAGAGGGCCTTAACTTTGCCCAGAAGGCAGGTCTTGATACTGATAAGCTAATAGAGACCATTTCTAAAGGTGCAGCAGGTTCATGGCAAATGGATAATCGTGGTAAAACGATGTGTGCCCGAGAATTTGATTTTGGTTTTGCCGTCGATTGGGTGAGAAAAGATTTAGCTATGGCGTTCAGTGAAGCAGAAAAGATCGGCGCTGACTTAACCATTACTAAACAATTAGACGGTTATTATGAAGAGGTACAGAACAAAGGCGGTAGCCGTTGGGATACATCTAGCTTGATCGCTCGTCTAGATGATTAACAAGTTAACTTGCTAGCCGTCTGACAATTAAGATAGCCAAAAAATGTATTAGTATAATTAACGTCTTAAATTTAGCGTAAAAAATAGCCTGCATATAACTGCAGGCTTATCTTATGTGGCTCCTTAGCTCTTTCTTTGACTCTTTCTTTAGCTATGGACTTGAACCAGGGAGAAACGCTGACTTTATTTAAGCACAGTCCGTTGCTCTACCAACTGAGCTATTGAGCTTTCTCAGATTATTAAATTTAGTGTAAAAAAAAGCCTGCAAATATTTGCAGGCTTATCTTATGTGGCTCCTCAACCTGGACTTGAACCAGGGACAAACGGATTAACAGTCCGTTGCTCTACCAACTGAGCTATTGAGGAATTGTTCTTTATGTAGTTGCCTTTAATAATGAAAAGCGACTATTTTTATTCACTACTATCAATTAATTGAAGTAGTCATTCAAATAAAAAAAAGCCTGCAAATAATTGCAGGCTTATCTTATGTGGCTCCTCAACCTGGACTTGAACCAGGGACAAACGGATTAACAGTCCGTTGCTCTACCAACTGAGCTATTGAGGAATTGTTCTTTTCTAAAGCCGCTTTAAAATTCAAAGCCACTCATCTTAATTTGGCTCCTCAACCTGGACTTGAACCAGGGACAAACGGATTAACAGTCCGTTGCTCTACCAACTGAGCTATTGAGGAATTGTTTTGTTTGCCAAGGGTCTTGGCTAACGGGGCGAGATATTAAATGTCCGTGGCGGAACTGTCAACACAAAATGTAGAAATAAATCATTATTTTGTTTGTTTGCTTATTTTGTCGACACTCAGTCTGCTTTATCTTCAAGTTCAGTGCTTTTTTTACACTTGGGCTATATAAGTTACTATTACACAAAGTTATCCACTGAATCTGTGGATAACTTTGTGAGTTAAAGTGTAAAAAAGCGTAACTTGGGTGAAGAATGCACGTTACAGCTAAATGGCTATATAAAGATGATTTGTCTTTTTATATTTATAACAGTGACTTAGCTAGTTTTGTTGTCTACTTTACTATCTTAGTGTGATTTTTGTTCAACGTCAGTTTTTATACCCATTTGCAGTGAGTTATACAAAAGTAAAGATATTTCAACGTTATTATTTATTTCTTTTTAACATTAAATTTATATAAAAAATTAAAATGAAGTTGAAATAAAATATATACATAGCGAGTCTTATCACTATCTTTTACAATACTTTGCTATTCTCCTGCAAAGACAAGCAAAAGCTACCTTTAAATGACCGAAATAAATAAAAAGAAAAAAATCAATTTACTCGAAGACCCTGTTGCAGAAACCATTAAACGTATGACTATACCTATGATATACGGTATGGTTTTGTTAATGACTTTTAACTTGGTTGATACTTTTTTCGTTGGTTTACTCGGTACACAACCTCTCGCAGCAATCAGCTTTACCTTTCCTATTACCTTTACCGTGATCAGTTTAACCATAGGTTTGGGTATTGGCACATCAGCTGTTATTGCCAAAGCCTTAGGTAAAGGTAATGATGATTCTGCAAAAAACTCAGGCACAGCAGCGATATATTTAGCGGCAATAATTGTCGGTATTATATCTTGTGTTGGTTATTATTTTATTGATGAAACCTTTTTATTACTGGGAGCGAGTGAAAGTTTATTACCGCTTATTCATCAATACATGGATATCTGGTTTATTGGCAGTATTTGTTTAATTGGACCTATGATAGGTAACGCTATTTTAAGAGCATCCGGTGATACCAAAACGCCAAGCATAATTATGGGCAGTGCCGGTTTAATTAATGCGATATTAGATCCTATTTTTATTTTTGGATTAGGTCCTATACCGGCCATGGGAATACAAGGTGCGGCTATTGCGACGCTAATCTCTTGGGTTTTTGGACTCTTATTGGTTTTATATATTGTTGGTATCAAGCGACAATTAATTCACACTACGCTGTTACCTTTGAAAACATTTATTGCGTCGAGTCGAGGTATTTTACATATCGGTTTACCAGCAGCGGGGGCTAATATGCTTACGCCAATAGCCGCTGCTATTTTAACCGCTATTGTAGCAAATTATGGTGAGTCGGCTGTTGCAGCCTTTGGTGTTGGCTCTCGTATTGAATCTATAGCTTGTTTAGTTGTGCTGGCTATGTCGATGACTTTACCTCCTTTTATTAGCCAAAATTTTGGTGCTGGTAATATGCATAGGGTTGAGACAAGCTATAAAGCATCAACAAAGTTTATCATGGTATTACAATTACTTATTTATTTTCTACTGGTGTTAATTGCGCCATTTATCGCCGATGTTTTCTCTAAAGAACAAGCGGTAGCAGATATTATTGTACTTTTTATTTGGATACTTCCCTTAGGTTATGGTTTTCAAGGCGTCATTATTTTAACTAATTCTTCTTTTAATGCACTTCATAAGCCGTTAGTCGCATTAGTGCTTAGCGCTATCCGACTTTTTGTTTGTTATGTGCCTTTAGCCTATTTAGGCAGTGTTTATTATGGTCTTGAAGGATTTTTCATTGGTGGAGTCTTTGGCAATTTTATTATGGCGATAATTTCATACCGTTTATTTGATAAACAATTTCCGCATGAACTTACCCAAGCAAAGGATGTTTCTTAATGAAATCAATGGATTTAAAGTCAGATTACACCCCTAATGGTGACCAACCAGCAGCGATTAAACAGTTAGTTGATGGTATTGGAGATGGCTTAGCGCATCAAACGCTATTAGGTGTTACTGGCTCAGGAAAAACCTTTACTATTGCCAATGTTGTTGCAACCTTAAATCGTCCAACAATGATGATTGCCCCCAATAAAACCCTTGCTGCACAACTTTATAGTGAGATGAAAGAGTTCTTTCCAAATAATGCGGTTGAATACTTTGTTTCTTATTATGATTATTATCAACCAGAAGCTTACGTGCCAACAACAGATACTTTTATAGAGAAGGACGCCTCTGTAAACGAACATATCGAACAAATGCGCTTGTCGGCTACTAAGGCCTTGCTAGAGCGTAGAGATGTTATCATTATCGCTTCAGTGTCTGCTATTTATGGTTTGGGTGACCCCGACTCGTATTTAAAGATGATGCTACACATTAGTGTTGGCGATATTATCAACCAGCGCGATATTTTACGACGCTTAGCTGAATTACAGTACAAGCGTAACGATGTAGCTTTTCAACGAGCAACTTATCGGGTGCGCGGTGATGTTATTGACATATTTCCTGCTGAATCAGATCGTTTGGCGTTACGTGTTGAATTGTTCGACGAAGAAATAGAACGTTTGTCGATGTTCGATCCGCTGACTGGACAAGTTGACCGCACGCTAGATCGAGTAACCGTATACCCTAAAACACATTACGCGACCCCAAGAGATAAAATTTTATCAGCAATAGATAAAATTAAAATCGAGTTAAAAGAGCGAGCAACTTTTTTAAAGGATAATAACCGCTTAATTGAAGAGCAACGCATCGTGCAACGTACTCAATTCGATATTGAAATGATGACAGAGCTGGGTTATTGCTCGGGTATTGAAAATTATTCTCGTTACTTATCAGGGCGTGGGGAAGGGGAAGCACCACCGACTTTATTTGATTATTTACCTGACGATGGTTTATTAATTATTGATGAATCGCATGTAACCGTGCCGCAAATAGGTGCTATGTATAAAGGCGATCGTTCTCGTAAAGAAAACCTAGTGAACTATGGCTTTCGTTTGCCATCTGCATTGGATAACCGTCCGATGAAGTTTGATGAGTTTGAAGCGTTAGCGCCACAAACTATTTATGTTTCAGCGACACCAAGTAATTACGAGATTGAAAAGTCAGGTAATGAAATTGCTCAGCAATTAGTTCGTCCAACAGGCTTACTTGATCCTATCATCGAAGTTCGTCCAGTCGAAACACAAGTAGATGACTTATTATCAGAAATTCGAAAACGTGTCGTGATACAAGAGCGTGTTTTAGCGACCACGCTAACCAAGCGAATGGCAGAAGACCTTACTGATTACTTAGATGAACATAATGTAAAAGCCCGTTATTTACATTCTGACATTGATACCGTAGAGCGTGTTGAAATTATTCGTGACTTTCGTTTAGGTAAGTTTGATGTGCTCGTTGGTATTAACTTGTTACGTGAAGGTTTAGATATGCCAGAAGTCTCCTTAGTGGCGATTTTAGATGCAGATAAAGAGGGATTTTTACGCTCAGAGCGTTCACTTATTCAAACGATTGGACGTGCTGCCCGTAATATTAATGGTCGAGCTATTTTATATGCGGCGAAGATCACTGGCTCTATGAAAAAAGCGATTGATGAAACTGAACGAAGACGTGAGATGCAACATCAATACAACCTTGATAATAACATTACGCCTCGGGGAGTCATTAGCAAAATTAGTGATGCACTTCATAATGGTACGGTATCTTCAAGTAACACCTTATTAAATGTAGCTGAGCAAGCTTCAGATTATAAAATATTATCAATTAAAGATATTGATAAAAAAATTAAGCAGCTTGAAAGTGAAATGCTTAACCATGCTCAAAATCTAGAGTTTGAACAAGCTGCTAATTTACGTGATGAAGTGGCAAAATTAAGAGAACAGCAGCTATCTCGTTAAATAGATTTGTCATCACTTAAGCTCAAACATCATATATTGGCTGATGATGTTTGAGACGGACTCACAATTGCAATATGGCAAGTGGCTAATGTCATTGATTATTTTATCTTGAATATCTAAAGGAAACAGCATTAGCTGTTCAAGATAAAGATGTGCTTGAACTTCGTTATTATTATTAACGAAGTCCACCAGTCGACTTGCATGATTCTTCCAAATAACACTCATATACATTACCTCTGAAACTTAAATAACTTTATGCTCCTTTATTCATAAGCCAATCTAACGGTGATTAATGGTATGAGACGATGATCTTACCCCATTAAGCTCAGTTTAAGTTTAGAGTATCTCAGCGGAAGGGTTATATGTTTTAGGAATTAAAACCCTTTGTTTGCAACCTTGTTTTATAAGTAAGAGGTACTTTAGTGCTAACTATGTGATGTTTGATGATATTTAAAATTTTATGATCGCTGTAGACATCTCTATTAAGGTCAATTTAAATTTCCCTTAGGCGTTTTTATCTCAATAAACGACCCTTTACCGCTTTGTAAAGGGTGTTTTACTCTATCGTAGACAATAAAAAACCAGTCTAGTGACTGGTTTTTTTAATTTTACCTAGTGGTAAATATATACGCTATATAGGCCTATGGTTTAGTTGGACCTGCACCACTACGACTTACTGCGTTAGATACTCTTGCCATTTTACCCGATGAAGCATGCTTGACACGATCTTCACTAGCAATGAAGTCCGTAGGAACTTCATTCATGGTGGTAATTGATTCTGTTTTAGTCATTGGCGCAGATGATTTACCTGGCTTACTACCTTTACTAGAAACTTTCCCGGCTTTTGAGCTCACTTTAGGGCTTGGTTTTCTTGAAATAACGCGCTTTGGCTTTTCAACCGCAGTTTCAACTTCTTGCTCTGCAACTTGAGGTTCATCAAAAGGTAAATCTTGTTGAACTTCTGCTTTGCTTGTTTCAACAGTCGTCGTTTCAACCACTGTTGTCTCAACCGTCGTTGTTGCTACAACAGTTGTTTCAACTGCTGGCTTTTCAGCTACCGGTGTATCAACCGTGGTCGTTTCAACGATCGTTGTTTCAACTAACGGTGTGGTAACAACCGTGGTTTCAACAACAGGTGCTTCA
>NZ_JACGVS010000075.1:0-301 GCF_014077345.1 Colwellia sp. BRX8-4 | reverse complement strand
ATTCGGACGCGGGATGGAGCAGTCTGGTAGCTCGTCGGGCTCATAACCCGAAGGTCGTCAGTTCAAATCTGGCTCCCGCAACCAACTTAAGATATAAGTATAAAATCAGGTCGTCAGTTCCCTTTTAATTAGATATGGGCTCCGATAACCAACTTACGCTTAAGTATAAAAAGCAAATTCTTAAGTTTGAATTAAAACAACTTGGCTTTCCTAAGAAGGTATTAGGACATTCGGACGCGGGATGGAGCAGTCTGGTAGCTCGTCGGGCTCATAACCCGAAGGTCGTCAGTTCAAATCTGGC
>NZ_JACGVS010000037.1:0-19170 GCF_014077345.1 Colwellia sp. BRX8-4 | reverse complement strand
TTTAGTTTTTTTAGTTTTTTTATATACAGCAATAACTTGTTGAGTTCTATTGCCAACACTGTACAGCTAATTAAATATAGAGCTAACCTATCATTACGAAGTATTACGTCAACTCTTTTTGTAAACTATTTGTAAATTATTAATGATAACTTTGATAAAAAATAACTAAAATAAAAATGATTAATGCCATTTTTATTTTTTATTAACAATAAAATATAAATATCACAAAGATTTTTAGTGGCTAAAAAGGTATTATCATGACATCAGTTTTATCAAATTTACGGTATAGAATAAAGTGAACATAGGATCAGAATTAAGAGCTCGCTATAACGATAATACACGCGGCGTCTATTTTATTGGCACAACACCTCCTAAAAGTGATACACCAGCAGAGCAAATTGAAATTATTGCTAATAAGCTGCTTGAACGTGTCAGTGATATCGATTTTGATGGTTTGATTGTTTATGATATACAAGACGAAAATTCGCGTACCAATGTACCGCGTCCTTTTCCTTTTAAATCAACATTAGATCCCCGTTATTATTCATCATTACTGCAGAATCAATCTCAACGACCCGTGATCACTTATAAAAGTGTTATTCAGTCAAATAACGATGATTTTGATCAATGGGCAAATGAAGCTTGGCACACATATGGCATTCGTGACGTTGTTCTTGTTGGTAGCCCTTCGCAAAAAAACACGATTTCATTGCCACTTGCCAGTGCTTATAAAACCTTAGTTGATAATAAAAATGATTTCTTTATCGGTGGGATCACCATTGCAGAACGTCATGCAAATAAAGGTAATGAACATACTCGGTTGATAGAAAAACATCAACAGGGCTGCAATTTCTTTATTTCTCAAGCTATCTATAATCCACAAGCCACTATAGATATGTTGACGCGCTATGCGATTGAATGTCAGCAGCAAGGATTAAAGCCTCAGCGGATAATTTTAACATTTTCACCTTGTGGCAGTAAAAAAACACTCGAATTTATTGAATGGTTAGGTGTTAGTGTTCCTGAAGCGACTAGTTTACGTATTCTTAATGCGGAAAAACCACTATATGAATCTATTCGCATCTGTTTAAATACTTTACAACAAATACTCGATGCTGTTTTACCCTACGATTTACCATTAGGGTTAAATATTGAGAGTTTAACCAACCGTAAAGAAGAAATTGATGGCTCAATTTTATTATACAAATTACTGCGTTCAACCATGGAAAACTACTTGTCCAAACAAGAGCTCGAGCGATTAATTCATCAGAAGTAATAATTTAAGCACAAGCTATTATTTTTGTTATAATTGAGACAGAAGAAAACCGAAACAACGAGTCTTTTATAGCATGAAGTGGATTTGTATTTTATTGTTTATCAGTTTAAGCGCTCAAGCAGAAACGATAAGGGTGGCACTCTCCTTCGATGGAAAGCCTCCTTATTCATTTGGTGAACAAGAGCATCGCGGTATTTATGTCGAAGTGTTTCAAGAGATATTTAAACTAACCCCTTATCAATTAGAGTTTGTTTATCTCTCTTCTGCACGAGTACGTTCTAGCTTTACCGACGGTAAAGTCGATATCGAATGTTGTCCTATTGGCGCGTGGCGAGCAAACGAAACGGCTATTTCTATCTATAGCCAACCGCTATTTAAAACTGAAGACGTTTATGTATTTCCGAAAGGAAAATTAAGAAATATAGGTCCGTTAGCAGATGAAACCATTGCAACGATCAACGGATTTGGCTACGCTTTTGATACCGTTTTCACCCGTTATGATGTTGAAAGTGAACTGAAATTATTAAAACTTATTGAAGGTAATAGGTTACCAGTCGGCATTGTCGATAGAACCATAGTTAACTACCTGAGTAGAAGTCATCAGTTAACCGTTGTCATAGGTCAAGTTCATGAACATTCCCTACGCCCGTTACGTATACATAAATCTAAAGCGCATATCGTGCCGATCATAAACCAAGCTATTAATAGCTTAATAAATAATAGAAAAATAAGTGCTATAGTCAGTAAATATACCAGCACGTTAAAAGAAGAAAATTAAGCCATTGAAATTAATTATGAAAACAGCGTTTGATAATTTAAGAAACAATCCGCTCCATCAATACCAAAGCGACACTAATGGCGAAAAACAAGTCGTAAAAGTTTATTTTGGTGAGTCACTTATCGCCAAAATGATCAAACTAAAAAAATCTGTTCGATATTTTGGCGTAAAAGGTTACGAACAATACCTAATAGAAGAGGCATAATTACGAAAGCGCAACACCAAAAAAATTAATACCTTGCCAGCCCTGCTTAATGAAGTTTCTAATATTTCCGTGATCTGTCCCCGCAGAATTCAACATAACATCCTCGCGGTAATAATGACCAAAACACGCCAATGTTGCTTCTTTAGATAGCCCCTGTAATTGTGCAAAAGCAAAAATTTTACATGAACCTTCATTCGTGCCTGACAGATTAGTTAATTCACCATTTTCAAATGCACATGGCTGATAATGGTAATTAGCAGAAATAACCGCCATCACTTCATTAAATTCAATCAGTTCTGGGGTAGCATTTACCTTTTCAAGTAATTCATTTAATTGCATAGTGTTCCTATTTAAATCTATATTTTTATTACCAAAAAGTCGCAAAACGGCCGCTATTGTATAAACCAACAAGTAAACCTGAACCACCCCCCAAGAAGCCCATTATCAAGCCGAACTGGCACCATAACTTATCTTTTTTTGATTGCTTAATCAAATCAGTGTCACTTAATTCTGTTGTAGCAATCGAAAGCCCCACGAGTGTGTTCACTTGTTGAGTTGAACGATAAATAAAATAAAATAATGTTATAAAACATAAACAAGGCATCCCCCAACCTTCTGTGAATTCATAACTTAACGTGAAAAAAATACCACTGAGGAACAATTGAAAAGCTGTTTTATTACGTAACACCTTAAGCTGAGCTTTTTGTTTTTCATCTACCATCTTTTCAATGACTTTGGACATACCAATATAACTTGCCACCATACCGAGTAAAGCGCCGATCATTGCGCCTCCTAAAGCCAATAGTACTTTTACTAACCAATGGCTTTGACTACTCACAATACTTTTCGTGACAACAGCTGCAGCAACAGGTGAACTCACTGAAAGTCCTGATAAAACTAACGCCGTAAAACCTAACGGGCTCGTTGATAAAATAACTTTGCCATAACGTGCTAAGACTTGTTCTTTTATTAATGCTCGTACGCGGCTTAAACGTTTTCTAACCGTCGCTTCGTTTAAACCTAATAGCAGAGCTACACACTGGCTACTTTGCTGCTCTCTGTAATATAACAAAACAATTTCTCGACTCTCGTCGGGTAGCTCTGCTAATAGCGTTTGAATTAAAGTATTTTGTTCTTCGCGCAGTAAACTTGCATCGCCCGAATGACTTGGGTCAACAAGTGTGGCAAGTAAAATATCGGTTTCATCACCTTTTACGTTACGGTTAACCTTTTCGTCTCTTATATGATTTAACGCGGTGTAACGGGTGATTTGTCGAACCCAAGGTAAAAAGCTTATATTCTCTTTAAGTTGGTTGATTTCTCGCCATACTTTAATGAAAACTTTTTGGCTCACATCTTCACTGCTATCGAGATCTTTGGTAATAGCTAAAGCAATAGCGCCTACGGTATTTGTTAGTTGTTCAATTAAACGGGTAAAGGCGAGTTGATCCCCCGATTTTGCTAGTGCGATATCAGGAAGTAATTGTTGCTCATCAGTAAATAGCATTTTATAACACTCCCTGTAAGAATATATCTGTTTGTGCCATTAACCATTTATTATCATCCCACATAATAAAATGTCGAGCATCAATGTTGGTAATTAAATGGGCATTAGGCACATTTTCTATTTGTTGTTGATATAACACGGTAGCAAATCGTCGAGATTCTTCATCGGTAAATGCACCTTGCGCAGCAATAAGCAGTAAGGGCGTTTTCACTTGCTTTAATGGCTCTCGTAAATCATTGAGTAATAAAAAATGCAAAGCTGAAGCCACTGTTTTTTGATCAGACACTTTTGCCATAGCAATAACCGCTTGCTGATTTTCTATTGATGTGGCTTGAATAGCAATGGTTTGTTTAGTCATATCAGCCATTTGCTGAGTCGTTGCTTGTTGATACATACTTCGAATGTAGTCAGCTTGTCGTTGCATATCTTTTGGTATAGTCGCAGCTGTTTTTGTAAATATTGGCGCAATATAAGGTAAGCCGTCGACCGCAATAATGGCAGAAAATAGTGCCTCATTTTTTATCGCTAAACTATAAGATAAAAAAGCCCCTAAGCTATGCCCTATTAATACTGATTTTTGTAATTGATGTTTTTGTATGTAGCTCAATAATTCAGATTTTACCGCGGGTATAATATTATCTGCACTAGGGCATGGGGCTGTCGTTGCAAATCCTGCAATACTCACCGTATGCACCTGATAATTTTTTGCTAGATATTCTTCACTTTTCTGCCAAACCTCGCCGTTACTCATTAGTCCTGGAATTAAAATTATCGGTTGTCCTTCACCGTGCACCTCAACACTAATGCAACTTTCAGCTTTGGTATTCAGGCTTATCGAAATCACGAGTACGGTTAATATTATATGTACTATATTCATCATTTTTCCTTGTTGTAATCGATAGGAAGACAGAAACTTCCTATTTCATTACCAAGACACCATCACTTTTTATTTCGTGACATTTTTTTAAATTAACTTTCGAAACCTCATGTAACATTTGTAATTAATTTGGCTATAGAGTGAATAAGATAACTTTGCTAAGCTAATTCATATTGAACAAAGAAGAGAAATAAAGCATGAAGATATTTCAAAATAAAGAAGTGCAAGGTTTGTGCTTATGTCTTGCCGTAATGGGGTTAACCTATACACTGTTATTAATGGTTTTAATTTTATTTACGGGTATTAAGTTATATAAAACAGTGATTATTGTTATCACGCTTTCAAGTATACTTTTTACACTAGGGCTCAATAAGCAGGTTAAAAATCGCTTAAAGCTACAAGTTGAAGGTTTTTTTGCAAAAATAGTTACCGCTTAATTTATCTTTATCACGCTATAGTATCAACTATAGCGTATCTAGTTTTCAGCAAGAATAACCGACTCCTTACCTGTTCACACATTAATAATTTATTCTGCTACATTCAGAATAGAACTGCCTCAAGTATATTTAACAACAAATAATAACTCATCTTTATTCTGGTTAATTAATTTAACCCATAAAAAAAACTGCATCATTCACATATTGAATATGTTGGTGATGCAGATTTAAATAATAAAGATTAATGTTCTGTAATTGAGTTACACCTCAGCTTTATTCTTTCTTAACCAATATGTGCCATAAAGTAATGAAATACCCACTAATACACTTCCTATATTTAATTTAGTAATAAGTGCTTGCAATGGTACCGTTCTGGCAAAATTTTCTTGCCCTTGTACAGATTCAACAAATTGTGATGAAAGTGAGAAATACTCAAGTAATAAGCCACCTATATAGAATTGCGATAAATGGAAGTAGTGCACGACAAAGCCTTCCACTAATAAAACAACGGCGACAGGTAATATTGCCCATAAAAATGGTGCTTTCTTCGCATACATAGACGCTAACATTAACCATGCAAACAAAGGTAACATCCAAATAGCAAGAGGGATAAGGTGTAACCAAATAAGTGATACTCCACTTAAAATATCAGCTTCAACCCACAATGCCCATAAGCTAGCATCGTAACCAACCGACAATATAATGCAAACTAAAAACGCTAACAAAAGAATCAAGCACAAAGTAGCGGTTGCGGCTCCTAAAAATATAGCTGGAATTGCCAAGGCTCCGGTAATTAATTTGGCAATAATTGCTGTGACATCAGAAACAGGTAACGAGCGCCAAAACATAATAGATAAATCTCTGCGTTCATCAAATAGACATACAGTAAAATAATAAAGCTGAATGATTAACGCCACCACTAAAAAGGGTGCAAATAAAGAAAGAGCCATTACAAAGAATAACTTAGGAATCATTGGTGCATGCTCAGCAGAAAAAAACTGTTCAGGGAATGTCGTTAAAAACTGAAATAAGTCACTAAAACTTTCATTACTTTGCATAAAAATAGCGAGAGGCATCACGATGACCAAAGCAGCGATAACCATGGGCACCCATTTTAGAATATTGCTAAATTCCCATAATTCTTTTTTAATTGAAGTTGTTAATACTTTCGTGTTCATGAACATATCTCCTTGGTCATCACGCCAACAAAAATGTCAGCTAAACTCGGTACGCTTATTTTACCCAACGTTTGTAAGTCCTCATTTTTTTGATTGTCAAAAAGCATGGTCGTTAACCCCATTAAACTATTTGAAAAGAGCGGTTTAAATTGCTTTGCTTGCTCGATATTGTCCTGAGTTACGGTTAACAATGTAAAACGTTCACGAATATTTTCAGTGCTTTCAGCTATAACAATTTTACCTTCTTGAATAAAGGCAACATCCGTTAAAATATGCTCAATTTCTTCAATCTGATGCGTAGTTATAAGAATACATTTATCTTCCGTATAAAAATCCTCTAATAAGTGCGTATAAAACTGTCTACGGGTTAAAATATCTAACCCCAACGTTGGTTCATCTAAAACAAGCACTTTAGCGTCTATAGCTAACACTAAAGATAAATGTAACTGAGTAACCATTCCTTTAGACAAAGCCTTCACTTTATCATTCATATCGATATTAGTTTTTGCCAGAAATGTACGTGCTTTTTCAATATCGAAATTAGGATGAACATCATTCATGTAGCTTAATGCTTGAGTAACTTTTAACCATTTGGGCAATATAGCGACATCTGAAATATAGGCGACATCGTTAAGCATCTTTTCACGGTCTTTTCTTGGATGATGGCCAAGAACATTAATATCACCTTCAAAATCAATTAAACCTAGCATCGATTGAAGACATGTGGTTTTACCCGCACCATTAGGACCAACTAAACCAACAATTTGTCCTTTATGAATACTTAAGCTCACATCAGACACAACATGTTTCTTACCGTAAGATTTGTTTAAGCCTGTTATAGAAATCAATTCATTCATAACTTATCTCCTGTTAGCAACTGCTCAGCAGAAAGTTTTAATCGCGTTATTTGTTTTAATATTTCTGGCCATTGCTGAACCAAGAAAGTTTCGCGCTCTCGATCAAGCATTAGCTCTTGCGCTCCTGATTTAACAAATAAACCTTTTCCACGCTGTTTTTCTACAACTTGTTCATCCTGTAACATTTGATACGCCTTAGAAATAGTAATTGGATTCACTTGATATTCTGCAGCCACTTTTCGGACTGATGGCAATGCTTCGCCTTCTTTGATATAACCATCGAGAATACGAGCAACAACTTGCTGGTATAACTGTAGGTATATCGGTTTTTCATTATCCCACTGAGGTGTCATAATATTTCCTAACGGTAGTTATGCTTAAGTTCTGTTATTTATGTTTAAATAAAAACAATATAGGTGTTATACACCACCAACACACTAACACACAAGAAAAATATCTAGATAAAATAATCTACATATGTAAATAAATATTTCAAAATGATTCTTTAGCGGAGTAAAATCAATAAAAAAACTAAAAAAATCAACAGGAAATGTTGATTTTTTATGACAGGGATATTTTTGATGAGAATCTAAACTGGCGTGATTTATTCGGCTTCTTGAGCTTGTAAAGCTAGTAAGGTTTTTCCATGTGGGATAGGTGCTTTAGTTTCAGGGTCGACTTGTACAAAGACAATATCATCAGCTAAACAGATGGTCTTTTTAGTAATTTTATTACGCATTAAACAAGTGATTGTTATTGACGTTTTCCCCACACTTTTGGTTGATAATCCAAACTCAACTACATCACCCTGCACGGCTGGTGATTCAAAATTTATCGCACCAATATGTTTAGTCACTAAACAGTTAGTCTCTAATTGACAAATAGCAAAAATAGCAGCCTCTTCATCAATCCAGGCTAATGCGCGGCCACCAAAAAGTGAGTTTGCATAGTTTAAATCATTAGGAAGAACCAATCTACGGGATAAAAAGCGCATAATGTGACCTTAAAAATTGTCATGATGTTATTCATAGCACCATGACATTGCTAAAAAAGAGGGAAGGCTTTTGATTTGCTTGCAGCAAAGAACATCGGCATTCACCCGTGATAGTATAGCGAACTTTAGTGTTAATTAACTCGCTGATAACCATAATGTCAGTTTATTTTCGCCCACTTCTTTCTCTTCATCTTCATCTTCATCATAGTGGGTGCCATATAAAAAGAGGATGTCTGCTTTACCATCATTATTAAAATCTTTAATTTCAGTGCGGACACTTTTAGGTAAGGAAATTTCATAATCAGCGCCACGTTTAGCAAATAAACGTTTGCCTTTAGCCCCCGAGTAGATGGTAAATTCTTTATCATCAGTTTTAAGGATCAAGTCATTAATGCCATCACCATTAAAGTCGCTAACATCGGTTAGTGCCTCACCGTCACTGCCAGAATTAATTGCTATTTCAACTTCATTTTCATAAACAGGCTTTTTTACATACTTACCGTTTTTTTCCAACTTATAGAAGCGTAAATCCATATCTATAGCACCAGACATTGCCGACATCATAGTACCTATGCCCATTTCAACACTTAAGGTGTAATAATCTTTCAAGCCATCACCATCAACATCTTTAAACTTTATCATACCTTCACCATCAAAAGTCGCATGACCATCAGCTTCCTTTTTGTACTGCATCAGACCATTTTCTATGAACCCATAACGTATCATCAGGTGATTAGTTCTAGACATCATGCCTTCTCGTACTGACTCTTTGGTGACAATATCAACGAGCCCATCACCATTTATATCTTCAATGGTTTCAAGCTTTACAGAAGCACTTTTTTCACCTTGCTGTTTTTTTATCTTAGAATTCTTATTTTCTAAATGTGCATTTAAGTTAATAACCATGGGATTATGATCAAATAACTGAGTAGGTGTTTGAGCAAAGACCATCAATTGATCATCAATTTGGAAGGCGATATCTTTTTTGTCATCGTGATTAAAGTCAGCATGGTAAAAATTTTGTGGGGTAAATGACAGACCACGCCCTGACTTTTCAATACGAGGTGATATAGCAAAGGATTGCTGAGTAAATGCTCCCGTAGCGTTTTGCAAATATATATGAGTTGTATCTAAACTATGAGTAATAAAATCGCTTAGGCCATCCTGATTAAAATCGTGGACAAAATCACCAAAGTTTACGTCAAAAATGCCTTGGTACTTGTATAAGGTATCAACGTCTATCAATTTACTGATGGTTTTATCTTCTAGATTGTAAGACATCACCGCATTAGTTGTTAAGTAAACAATCACTTCGCCTACTTGCTTCGCCAATGTTGCTTGATTAAAGAACTGTGCGTTTTCTGGAATATCAATAATCTGTGCTTGTTCAACTAATCCACTCTCACTGATACGGGGATAATAACTAAAGCGGTTATCATCATGAATAAGTAGATCAACATCACCATCTTTCTCATTTAGATACAGCAACTTCCCTGTTATTTTGTGCTGCGAGCTTTGCTGAGATTTATTAAAATTTAATTTATTAGCTTTTGCTAGAAGTAGAGGAGAAGCTAAAGTCGTTAATAATAAAACCATCGTTATTGTTGCTATCTTTGACATAATAATCCTTTGGTGTCTGATTTATTGCTAGCCTTTATCCCCACCTAAGTGAACACAAAGATATTGAACTAATATTGATTACAAATAATTAACATAGTTCAAATTTAATAGCATTATCCTCTAATACCAAGTAATAAATGGTAACAATGGCTGTTTTTACAAAGTTGAGCTGCCTGACCTATCATTTAATAAGGATGAGTTGTGCTTGTCGTTATGTTGATTTTATCTTTTACTAGGGTTATTAAACAAAGTATTTATCTAGGATTAATCCTAGATAGATAAATACCTACAACAAGGTTATTCATTGATAACACCTTCATGTTTACGCATCACATCATTTTATGTTGTCGGTAGGAAGGTTAGAGGAATAGCTTTTACCCTTGCAGCATTCAGTAAAGGCGATTGCAGCAACTTTTTAAGTACTAAAGTATAGGCTAAATATCTACACTGAATTAATAACATTATTGACTTAATAAGGTATCGGATAAAAGGTTATCTGTATAACCACTTAAAAAACGCCCTAACGGTTCGGTAAGTCATTGAGACTTCAACCATTTTACTAACTGTGGATAGTGATCAATTCTAGCATTAGGATGAGTGAGGATATTAATGTGATCGTAATTTTGCATATTCCCTGAAGATTTTGACAACAAAGTAAATTTCGCTTTCGGATTATATTCTTGAATGAAAATATTTACATCGCTAGCATGTCCTAACACTTTATCTTTACTACCAGTAAAGTGCCATGTTGGGGGCCAATCAATTGACTTAGCTGCTTGAAAGTAATCAAAACCATCTGTCGTATCATGCCAAGCACTTTTTTTAACCCAAGCGACGCTATCGGCTAACGATTGTTCGGTTTCATTATCAGAGCCAATACCATGCTTTTTAGCATCTAAAAATCCTTTGTTCCTTGCCAATTTAGGGGCGATATTATTCCAAACAATATCCACTTTAAACATTTTTTCTAAACTTTTTACCGTCACCATGCGCTTGGTACCAAAACAAGTTTTACTACGAATACGTTCAATTATTTTAGGAAATCTGGCCAACGTACTCGCCAATAAAATCCCTCCCCAGGAATGTGCAACAAGATGAATTTTTTGTTGTGTGACTTGAAAAATGTAATTTATAAAATGTGGAATATCTTCAGTGATCGCTTCAAATTGACCATGTACAGCATGTTTATCAATACGAGGCGTGCTTTCACCACGGCCACGTAAATCGGCGACATAAACATCAAAGCCCTGCTCTGCTAAGTAGCATGCTAGACCTTTACCTTTTTTAGTATAAAAAATAAGGCCATTTTCAATAGCACCATGTAACATAAAAATAGGCGTACCGCCCTTTTGTTGCCAAATATGCCTTAAATGAAGTTGATGATCTCCATGAGATAAAAATAAAGATTCTTGATTTGTCATAGGATTATTAAAATATTCGTGAATAGAAGAAAACAAAGGTCAGACCAGTTAACAATCAGCATACGGTGTTGGATACTGTTGAGCAACAAAAATAACTTAAGACTTGGATTACTGGCAAGATCCCAACCATAAGACTAGACAGTCGATAAAAAAGTCAATAACCTACTCACATTTACAATATTATTGCCGTTAAGCATCATTTGTGTAACAGAACATGATACAAAAGTATTAAACATCCGCTTCATTTAATGAATAATAATTTTAATAACAACTGCTCCCTAAATTAGGAAAACTATGTCTTCTTCGATAAAAACCTTAGCTAAAGTAATTAAGTTTATCGGCTTATTTATTATTGCTCTTTTGCTAATTATCTGGCTCTCTTCACCATTTGTTAGTCGACATTACCTAACTAAATACCTTAATGAGCAGCAGCTCACCCTAGCTGATAAAACAACCATACGTTATAACCCTTTTTGGTCGAATTTAAATATACGAGAACTAGAGATAGTCAGCGTAGAAAATAGCGATAAGCCCCTTATATCGTTAAAGTCTTTAAACGTTACGGTGAGTTTATTTAAACTATTAACTGATACTTTGTATGTTTCAGAGTTTGCTATTGATGGCTTATATCTAGATGTTAATTTAAATGGTGAGGCACCGGTTATTGGTGGCTTTGTTATTGCCAATAATTCAAACGATACTAAAACATCCGTCGAAACACCTACAGCACAAACAACAGATTTAGCAAAAAATCCAAATAATGAGGTCGCCAATAATTATCAAGTTTCATTACCCTACTTTAGCCTTTCCAATGCTATTTTTAATCTAGGTATTGAACAAAGCCAACAAGAATTTATCATTAATTCACTTGTTATAAAAAATGCACTTGCCTCGACAAAAACACAACAAGCAGAGCTTGTACTTAATGCTTTAATTAATAAGGCCCCTTTGTTTTTAAAATTAAATGCCGATTTCACTTCAGAGCAGCGTAAAATAAGCTCTGAAATAACCTTGTCTGAATTAGCACTCACCCCATTACAGCCGCTGTTAACCGCTAATAGCCCCGAGCAAGAACCACTAACAATGCAGGGTTCTATCAGTCTTAATAGCAAGCAGTCAATTTCTCTGTCGACTGCTGTCACCGACATTAACGTTGAAACCTTTGAGTTAAAAACAACTGACTTTAAAGCGACACAAAAAAACAAAACGCTTGCTCTTAATATTTTTCCGCTAACTTTAGAAAACTTTTCTATTGCGCTTGTTAATGAACAAGCGCCTAAAATAACCGGCACCGCTTCATTAAACATTAAAGATTTAAAGGCCTATGAAGGTGAAGGCGCGCAACTATTAGCTAAAGTATCAGCAATAAAACTTGATGATATTGCGGTGACTACAACAGAGTCATTAATAACTGCTAATATCAAAAATCTGATTATTGAGCAAAGTCTATTTGCTGAAAATACCGCAGATGATTTTCCCCCTTTAGCCCAATTCAAAAACCTAAGTATTAATGATGTAACTGTCTCTCAGCAAGGTCTATTCATCGATACGATTAACCTATTAGGTTTAACTATTGATACCAACTTAGACGAAGAAAAAAATATTACTGGCTTACCCACTTCACCAAAAGATCAACCGCCGGTTGCCGAGCCGCTAGCCAAAACAATTAATTCACCAAAAACCATTGAGGGTGAAGCAGAAAGCGAAGAAAGCTTATTTTTATTGTCACTTAATTCTTTTTCATTTGGTGATAGCGCCGGTATTACTTTTATTGATCGCAGCACAAGTCCTTATTACAAAAGAGCATTTAACATCACAACGTTTAACGCTGGCCCTTTTGATAACCAAAAGCCACAGCAAGAAAGTAATTTTATCTTAACCGGTAACAGTGATAAATACGCCAATTTCAACTTATCTGCCGTTGCTAAACCTTTTAGTAAAAAAGATTATTATAAATTGAATGGTTTCTTCAAAGAGGTCAGCTTGCCTTCATTATCGACTTATATTGCGCAAGCACTTAACTACGAACTTAAAAGCGGTCAGCTTGATGTCGATCTAGATGTAACCGTTGATGATAAAAAAATTGCTGGCAAGACCAAGTTATTTTTAAGAGGTGTGGAGCTAGGTGCAGCAAACGATCATGAAACAGGCACAGTGAAAAGCCAAACATCGATACCTTTTAACATTGCCTTAGGGATGTTAAAAGATGGTGATGGCAACGTAGAGCTAGATATTCCGTTGAAAGGTAGCACTGATGATCCTTCTTTTGGCATGAGTGGTTTTATTAATTTACTGGTAAAAAAAGCAACGATGTCTGCTGCTAAAGAATATTTGATCACTACCTTTGTGCCTTACGCCAATGTAGTTACTGTTGCTATGTCTGCGGGTGATTACTTATTAAAAGTTCGTTTTAATGATTTAAACTTTCCAATAAAAGAAACACAATTAACGGCTCAGCAAAGCCAATTTTTGGCTCAATTTTCAGCCCTGATGACAGATAAGCTCGATACACAATTAACCTTGTGTGCTATTGCAACACCAGAAGACATTGATAAACCGTTAGGGACTAAGATTACCGACATAGATGATATAAAACAATTGGCTGAAATTTCTGGGCAGCGCCTTGAGGCTTTTAAAGATTATATGGTAAAAGAGCACGGCATCGCCTCTTCTAGGCTGTTACTTTGCTCACCAAAAATAGACTCTACTAAGGGTGCTAAACCAAGAATTACCTTTACAGACTAACTATTTTATTAGCGAATAAAAAAACGCTGACACGTAATGTGTCAGCGTTTTTATTTATCTATTAGGAGATTATCGCAAGTGCCTTTATTAAACGTTTCTCTACCAAAATTAAATTTACTTTCCTTGAAGAATAAAGCCGTTAATTTAACGTTGAAATAACATCATCTAGGCTAATAAAATATATCTTTTAACCCATTAGCAAAAGCGGTAAAACGTTCTTTTAAGGTACGTTTCAGCTTGATATCTAGTGCACCAAATAAAACTAAACCTTCAACATATATTGTTGGTGCATCAATATAATCAGTTGATGGCGCTTTATTGTCAATGCCACCAAAAATACAAAAAGCTTTCGAAACAACTTTAACATTTTCAGGTACGAATATATCAATTCCGCCAAACAAACAAAAAACTTTCACCGTAACTTCACGCTGAGTAAAAATAGCCTCACTAAAGTCAATATCACAACCACCAAAGACACTTATTGATTTAATTTCTTTAGCGACTCGCCATTCACCACTGCGGCCACTTCCGCTAAAGATATTAATAAGTAAATCACTGTCATCTGTTGGCGTTGAAGAATAATTAAAGCGAAAGTCTTCTTTTTTCTTCTCGATATATTCTTCGTCAACTTTTAAGTCTAAATCAGCAACAAGTGAAACAAGGTCTTCATTAGATTCAAAAGCCATTGCTTGATCTAATCGCCTTTCAAAAGCTTCATGTGAAAGTTCACCGTGACTATAGTTCATCACTAATTGGTCAACCACCTCTTCTCTTACTTTGTCGGTAGGTCTATCTGCAATGTTAACGGCCATATTATTATTCCTTTAAACAGTTAAAATATTATTAAAATGAAAGCAATAAACAGACCATTAATAATAATGTTAAATTACAACACCCTACATATCCACGGTAATAAATAGACAGATAAAACATGATGATTTAGTATTTTTAACCAATATCCATGTAATTCAGCCAACCCATCAAGCAATAACAAGGTTTATTCTTTACAGTCATGGTCAAAATTTGGTGCTAACTCATCATAGGATATATTAAGTCTATTTATCAAATCGGAGGAGGTATTAAGGCTACTCGCTAAATATAAATTACGCGTTAAGTAATCAATAGGAAAAATAGGTTCTATCTTGTCCGCATAGGGTGAATTGCTTTCAATGAGCGATGCAAAGTATGTTGATGAGAGAACGACCAACTCAACACGGTCGAAGGCTAACATTTGAATAAAATTATCGTTATTATATGAAATGGATAGATTTTTTTCAGGTTCAAAACCTAGTCTTAATAAATACTCGGCTGAAGCTTGCCCTTTTTGTGCAGCAATAAGATAATTTTTTGCTTCTGCTAATGAATTAACTTGAATATCAGGCCTAGTTTTTAAGCGATAAAATGAAAATTCTATCGAACATAATGGTGCTACCCACCGAAATAAAGACTCCCTCTCTTGTGTCCTTAAAAGCGAAAATATAAAAATATTGGGTTGCGTTAACGCTAGTTGATAAGCCCGTGCCCACGGATATATCTTTATCTGATAATCAATAGAGGAATGATGAAAGAGCAATTTTACTTTATCAGCAGACAGCCCACTAAGCTCACCATTTTCATTGATAACTTGGTAAGGTGGATAAATTTCAGATACAACCTGAATGCCAGGTGACTCCTGCTTGAAGGTTTTCACTTGATTTTCATTAGATGCGTAACTATCGACATTAATAAAGATAAGTAAGACAAGTAATTCTCTTTTAAATAATAAGGTCATACAATTAAAAAATCTTCATTCAAAGTTCAACAAATACCTTCGCTGGCATACGCACGGTTTATCACTTTTTAAAAGTTAAGATAAGCCTTGCTCAACAGGTGAGGTTCTTATAGATTCATCTTTATGATATTAATATTAGACGATAATAAATAAAATGTTAGATAAACACTCTCCTGAAGTACAAGAACAAGCAATAAAAATAGCTAAAAGCATACAAAAGCCTAAACAAACGAAGGAGCAGACTAAACTTATTGCCCAAGGTATTGAGAAAGGTATTGCTGAATATAAGAAGCAGCAGAGTAAAAAATCTCGCATACGTGATAAGGCCAAAAAATCATTACTGAGAGAAAAGAACAATCAAGAAAAAAGCACTGAAGCTTGCCCTCAAGAGATACCACCTAAAAGGGCACTTTACTTACCTTGGTTGCTTTTAGTCATCAGCTGGATTGGTTTTATTCTTTTCAGTCAATGATAAATAAATTGATTACTTTTATAACCAAAAAGTGTCTATCTCAATGTTAAAACCCTTTAATTTTTATTTAAGTATAAACAACAAAATATTCACACGTTAAGACTAAGGTATAAGACCATAGACAATAACGTTACGTTATACTCAATTGCCTTGATTTTAATCAATAAAGCCTTTAGCTGTTGCGGCATACTTTATTTATCATCATTAATGAGAGTCACTTACTATGTCATTATTCGACCAAGATAAGAAAACAGTAAAATGGGAACAATTCTTAAAATCAGGTAATCGCATTTTCATTGGCTCTAATGCCGCTGTACCAAACGCCTTAATCGACGATTTAATTGCCAACAGTGCAAAATTGCATGACATTGAAACAGTTCATATATTAACGCTTTCAGATAATAAGTGGGCAACACCTGAGCACAAAGATTTATTCAAAGTAAATGCGCTATTTATTGGTGGTAAAAATATTCGCGAAGCCATCGCCGAAGGCAGAGCTGACTATACACCGAGCTTTATTTCTGATATTCCCCGTTTATTTCGTGAAAATGTTTTACCACTTGATGCGGCATTAATTATGGTTAGTCCGCCAGATGAATATGGTTATTGTTCACTTGGCGTGAGCGTAGACATAGTGTCGTCGGCAGTAAAATCAGCAAAATATGTTATTGCACAAATCAATTCAAAAATGCCACGAACGAATGGACATAGTTTTGTTCATGTTAATCAAATTCATGCTTGGTTAGAGGCAGATCAAACTCTTCCTGTTTTAGCACAACCGAGTATTGACCGAGTGGCAGAGCAAGTAGGTCAATATGTTTCTATGCTCATTGAAGATGGCTCAACCCTGCAAATAGGTATAGGAAAAATTCCTGAAGCGGTCTTACGCTATTTAGCGAACCATAAAGATTTAGGTATTCATAGTGAGATGATCTCTGATGGCGTAATCGACTTAATACGTTCGGGTGTTATTAACAACCGTAAAAAGACCTTCCACAAAGGAAAAGCCGTGTTAACTTTTTGTATGGGAACGCAGCGACTCTACGATTTTGTTGATGGTAACCCCCATGTTGAATTCTATCCTTCAGAGCATGTTAACTCTCCGGTAAATATTGCTAAAAATGATAATATGGTTTCTATTAATAGCGCTATAGAAGTAGATTTGACTGGTCAGGTCGTTTCAGATTCTATTGGTTATCAATTTTATAGTGGTATTGGTGGTCAAGTCGATTTTGTACGTGGCGCGTCATTGAGTAAAGGTGGTAAACCCATTATTGCGCTGCCCTCGACAACAAAAGATGGAAAAACCTCTCGTATTGTTGCCCATATTACCGAAGGTGGTGGTGTGGTCACTTCTCGCGGTCATGTCTCTTATGTTGTTACTGAATATGGTATTGCTTCATTATTAGGGAAAAGTATCCGTGAACGGGCATTAGAACTTATTCGTATTGCTCATCCAAAATTTCGCGAGCAACTTTTAAAAGATGTCAGGAAAAACTATTGGGTGCCAGAATATCAAGAGAGCTCGCCAACCTCAGTACCTGAATTAGGCGAAATAGAACTCAAAAAATTTACCTTTGAAGACATTAATTATTATTTACGCCCCTTAGCTCCCGCTGACGAACGTCGTTTACAGGAGTTTTTCTATTCGCATACCAAAGAAACCTTGATCATGCGTTATAACCATCATGCCACACAAATGACCCGTGAAAACGCTTGTAAGTTAGTCAGTGTCGACCAACATAAAGATTTAGCCTTGTGCTTTACTCAGCGCACTAATTTAGCTGATGTTATCCATGCCGTTGGTCGCTACTACTTCATCGAAAGTCATAATTGTGGTGAAGTAGCTTTCGTTATCAGCGAGCATAAACGTGGTAAAGGAATGGCAAAAACCTTATTAGATGAAATAATAAAAATTGCTACCCTACGTAAGCTAGACAAGCTCATTGCCTGTGTAAGACGAGATAATGCGCCAATGTTAAAGGTCTTTGAAAAAGCAGGATTTCTTCGAAAATATTCTGAAGAGATGGACGAACTCAATTTAGAATTACAATTAACAGCATCAACAATAGCAGAAATAGAGGAACAATCATGACAGTAGGTGTAATTGGTCATCATAAATGTAATGGGCACAGTATGGGGGATTATCATCCAGAAAGCCCAAAAAGACTGGGGGCGATTCAAGATCAGTTGATCCGCAGTGGCCTTGAATATGTTATCCGCCAATATGATGCTACACCTATCGACCGAGATCTCATTTCACTTGCTCACGATGACAAGTATATCCAATATATTTTTGATAATGCTCCAAAAAAAAGCGATCAAGATGCCATTTTTCGCCTTGATGATGATACCAGCATGAATGCTGATACCTTACCAGCTGCCTTATTATCGGCTGGTGCAGCGATTAATGCCGTTGATTTAGTGATGGATAAAACCTTAACGGCCGCTTTTTGTGCTACGCGCCCTCCTGGGCATCATGCTGAATATGATAAAGGTATGGGGTTTTGTTTTTTTAATAATATTGCTATCGCAGCCGCTTACGCAAAGAAAAAATATAAACTAGAACGTGTCGCGATCGTAGATTTTGACGTACATCATGGTAATGGCACCGAAGATATTATTAAAAGAGCCACCGCTAATGGCAAAGAACAAGGTTACTTATTTTGTTCAAGCTACCAGTACCCTTTTTATCCTTTTGAAATGCAAGAAAGTGATACGCCACCTATTATCAACACCCCCTTACCTGCCACTTGCAAAGGCCCTGAGTTTAGATCGGCGATAAGTAAGCATTGGTTGCCGGCTTTAGAGAAATTTAAACCGCAAATTATTTTCATTTCTGCTGGTTTTGACGCTCATATCGAAGATGAAATGTCGCAAATTAGCCTGACTGAGTGTGATTACCGTTGGGTAACGGATGAACTTAAGACCATTGCTGATAAGTACAGTGAAGGTCGAATAATATCAATGCTTGAAGGGGGCTATGCTTTAAGTGCTTTAGGACGAAGTGTCGTTGAACATATGAAAGGTTT